>DDWD01000058.1 GCA_002345825.1 Bacteroidales bacterium UBA2295 | reverse complement strand
TATTGGATTGACTCCAGACATGTCGAACCCTTCATGGAAAATCACCATGGCAACGCCAACTATGGAGACAACTATCCCTAGAAAATTCATCATGGTTATGCGTTCCTTCAGGTAGTAGTAGGCTCCAATAGGGCTAAATAGCGGAATGGTGGCTATCACAACAGCCGCCAGGGTGGATGGGGTTAGGCTAACCCCATAGCTCTCGCCCAGAAAGTATAGAAATGGTGACAAGAAGCTGAGCAGCACAAAGGTTTTAATATCCTTCTTTCTAATCCTATCGAGCTTGCCTATTGATGCAGTAACAATAAAAAGTAGTATGCTTGATATGATTAGCCGCATAATTACCAGCGAAACGGGTTTGTATAGCACCAAAACCTCTTTGTACCATATGAATGATAGCGCCCAGAAAAACATGGCGAAGAAGGCGCTTAGGTATACTGATATTAGCTTTTTTGTCATGAAAGTGATGAAATGAATTTGTCCAAATTTTAGACTGGCAAAAGTAAAAAGGTTTGAGGTAAGTTGTTAAAATTTCCCTAAAAAATCCAAAAACACCTATAAAAAACGTTTACGGAGCGTTGCTTGCCACTTAAAATTAATAATTTTACAAGTGCCAAAAATATCAGTATGGAAGAACTAATTAGGTTGCGTCACGAATTACACAGAAACCCAGAGCTCTCTGGGCAGGAGAGGGCAACTGGGAAGAGAATAAGATTTTATTTAAATAAGTATCGTCCCGACGAACTTTTAACCGGGATTGCTGGCGAGGGCATGGCGGCTGTATATAACGGCGAGGAAGCTGGCCCTACTGTGCTTTTTAGATGCGATATGGATGCGCTTCCCATACAAGAGGCTGTTAACCGTATGCATATGTCTTCAGTGCCAGGTGTAGCACATGTTTGTGGGCATGATGGTCATATGGTGATGGTGTCGGGGTTGGCCGCCAAAATAAAGCGAAATCCCATTAAAAAGGGGAGGGTAATTTTGTTTTACCAACCTTCCGAGGAAAATGGGCAGGGTGCCAGAAAATCCATTGAAAGATTAAAGGACTTAAATCTATACCCCGATTATGCCTTTGCTTTTCACAATATGCCCAAATATCCTCTAGGTAGCATAGTTTTGTCAAAAGATACTTTTGCAGCAGCATCCAAAGGTTTGATTATTAAACTAATTGGAAAAGATTCGCACGCGGCTTATCCCGAAAAAGGTTTAAACCCAGCCCTTGCCATTGCAAAAATTACGCATGAACTCTGCGAATTAACCTCAAGAGAAGTGTTTAGCCGATTTGTTATGCTTACCATTATTCATATCCGATTGGGCGAAGTAGCATTTGGGACTTCGCCAGGCCATGGCGAAATAATGATTACTCTCCGCTCGTTTAATGATGATGATATGGAGAAGCTAACGGAAATGGCCATAGGTATTGCTCGTAACATTGGGGTTGACCACGGCCTTGCCGTAGAAACATCAATAACCGACGATTATCCTGCAGCTGTAAGCAATGCTTCAATGCTCAAATTGGTTAGAGAGGTTGCAGCATCACAGAATATCCAAACGGTTGATTTGGATGAACCCAACAGGTGGTCCGAAGATTTTGCAAACTTCACTCAGCAAGGCCCCTCTCTTTTAATGGGCTTGGGAGTTGGCGAAGATGTGCCCGATTTACATAGCCCTGACTACGATTTTCCCGACGAGGCCGTCCAGATTGGAGTTGCCTTTTTAGATTCCATTGTAACTCGTATGCTACGAGAGTAGTTGCAATCATCCTTGCGTAAAGAGTCCAAAATCTAACCAAACGAGTGCTTTGCCTGAGTTGTGGCTCTAGCTTTTTTTTGATTTTCAGTCACGCTCATTATCTAGCCCCATTGCGTTATGTTAGTATGAATTGTACTTTAATGAGCAACTACAGGGTGGGCATGCAATCTATAGTTTATACTTTGTAGCGATTGCTTTTAAGCATATTTTAGTACTTTTGTGACTTAAATTATTTCAAGACATTTAATTATATAACCCTCATTGGCGATGAACAGAGTTAAACTATGGGATAAAGAGTTTGAAATTAGTTACCCCGCTAGCGAAATCAGAAAGGATATCGAGGCAATGGCAGTAGCCATTAATCAAGATATGAAGAACGAGGATAAGCCTCTTTTCATCAGCGTGCTTAATGGGTCGTTTATTTTTACCGCCGATTTTATTCGCCTAATTGAGTTCCCTTGCGAGATTTCATTCGTAAAGTTAGCCTCATACGAGGGGACACAAACTACAGGCTCTGTAAATCAGCTCATTGGCCTTACCGAGAATATCAAAGGAAGAACAGTTGTAATCCTTGAGGATATTGTTGATACGGGCATAACCCTAGGTAAACTGGTTAATACCCTTTCGGCTCAAAATCCAAAGGCAATAAAAATTGCAACCCTACTTTATAAACCCCAATCGTATAAGGGGAACCTTAAAATTGATTATATTGGGAAATCAATCCCCAATGATTTTATTGTTGGATATGGTTTGGATTATGATGGACTAGGACGAAATTTAGCCGACATATACACCTTGGCGTAGTAGTTCGCTAGTGTAACCCTAACAATACTATGCTTAATATTCTTTTATTTGGACCTCCTGGGGCAGGCAAAGGCACGCAGTCACAGAAAATAATTGCTAAGTATAACCTTATGCACTTATCAACTGGCGATATACTTCGCAATGCCATTGAGAGTAAGACCCCCAGAGGAATTCAGGCAAAGAAATATATGGACAGAGGTGAACTTGTGCCCGATGAACTTGTAATAGGTGTTATTGGACGCTGCCTCGATGAGTTTCGCGATAAAACCAACGGATTTGTTTTCGATGGATTTCCTCGTACTTCAATTCAGGCCATTGAGCTCGATAATATGCTCTTAGGTAAGGGCGAGTCAATTACCCTAATGCTTGACTTAGAAGTAGATTATTATGAACTTATAGCCCGATTGGAGCAGAGAGGACACGACAGCGGACGTACCGATGACCAGGATATTGAGGTCATCAAGAATCGTATTAATATCTACAATAAAACCACCATTCCCGTTATGGAGTACTACAAGTCAAGGGGTAAGTATTTGGGCATTAACGGTATGGGAGGTATTGATGAAATTTTCGAGCGTATTTGTACAGCAATTGATACGTTGACCGCATAATCATCATCAACAAAATACATATCATTTAACCAATACAACCTCACTAGCATTATGGCCTCATCAAACTTTGTTGACTATGTAAAGATTTTTTGCCGCTCAGGTAAAGGAGGGCCAGGCAGTGCACATCTTAGGCGCGAAAAGTTCGAGGCCAAAGGTGGTCCCGACGGAGGAGATGGCGGGCGAGGTGGTCATGTTTACCTTAAGGGAAACGATCAGCTGTGGACATTGATCCACCTTAAATACCAGCGACATATATTTGCTGGCCATGGCGAATCGGGAGGCCGAAGTAGGAGCACAGGAGCCGATGGCAAGGATGTTACAATTGAAGTGCCCCTTGGTACAATTGCAATTGATACCGAAACCGGCGAAAAACTTTGTGAGATAACCGATAACGATCAGGTTGAAGTACTCATGAAAGGCGGACGAGGTGGTCAGGGTAATTGGCACTTCCGATCGGCCACAATGCAAACTCCACGCTTTGCCCAGCCAGGCGAGGACAGCTTAGAGGGCTGGATTATTCTCGAACTCAAAATACTGGCTGATGTGGGCCTGGTGGGTTTCCCAAACGCTGGTAAATCGACCCTGCTGTCCACTGTAACTGCTGCCAAACCAAAAATTGCCGACTACCCATTTACAACTTTGGTCCCAAATATCGGAATTGTTCCATATCGCGACCACAGATCGTTTGTTATTGCTGATATACCCGGAATTATCGAGGGTGCCCATGAGGGCAAGGGCTTAGGAATTCGATTTCTACGGCATATCGAGCGAAATGCAATGCTGCTGTTCTTAATCCCTGTCGATAGCCCAAACATTAAGGAAGAGTACGATACGCTGGTGAATGAGCTTGCTCAGTTTAATCCAGAGCTGCTCGATAAACGCCGGGTTTTGGCTATTACCAAGTGCGATATGGCCGACGACGAGATAAAAGCAGAAGTAGCAAAGGAACTACCCGATGTTAAGAGCATCTTTATTTCATCGGTTTCAGGCGATGGTATAACGGAGTTAAAGGATATGCTCTGGAGTGAATTGAACCAATAGCAAATAATCTAAATACCGAATTTATGATTGGCTGGCTTCAACAGGTAGATACTCAGTTATTCCTTTTTTTAAACAGCTTGGGTACACCTTTTTGGGATCCCATAATGATTTTCTTTTCGGGCAAGTTAACCTGGCTTCCCCTGTATTTGGCTATAGTTTTCTATATGTATCGTCGGTTTGGCTGGCGATTGGTTTGGCCTTTGCTCGGAGCCGCATTAGTGGTTACTCTTGCTGATCAGAGTTCGGTGCATCTTTTCAAAGATGTTTTTGAACGTTTACGGCCTTGCCATGAATCTGCTTTGCAAGATTTGGTTCGTTTGCCAACAGGCCGTTGTGCGGGAGGACAATTTGGCTTTGTGTCGTCGCACGCAACAAATACCTTTGGTGTAGCTGTATTTTTGGCTAACCTTTTCAGAAGAAGATGGTTCACCGTGGCAATAATTCTATGGGCAGCAGGGGTTTCTTATAGCCGCATTTATCTTGGCGTTCATTATCCAGGCGATGTGCTGGGAGGAGCAATGCTTGGGTCAGTGTGTGGCTACGCAGTATGGAATTTAATTTATGGACTGGATAGATCCATAGGACTGCTCAAACCAAAGGCTAGCTAGCTTCGCTTTACACGTATCGTTTCCTGCGTTAAAATCTAAAGTAAATAAAGGGTTGTAAATCAGCCGACTTGAATTGGAAAACTACAATGGCTGCTGCCACTGTAATAAACAGTTTTAGCCATAATGGTGATTTTATAAATACTCCTCGATAGTATTCTTTCCAATTTACCGGCAACCAATGCACCAGAAGCGCAATGGTTATTAGGCTCAATACGGGCATGTAGGATTTTATCACGGCTCCAAACGATTGCCAACCGAAATGTAGTCCCATTTGTGTTATCATATCCCATGCTTTTGTGGTTGTGTCGGCTCTGAAAAATACCCACGATAGGCATACAATGTGAAAAGTAAATAGCGCAGCCAGCCCCCTTTTCCAGAAAGGGGTTTGCCTTACTGTTGATGGAAATATTTCGAGCCAAATCTTATGAATGGCAAGCGATACGCCATGAATTGCGCCCCAAATCACAAATCGAATATTTGCTCCGTGCCATAATCCGCCTAGCAGCATGGTGACTAGTAGGTTTACATAGGTTCTTACCGTCCCCTTTCTGCTGCCTCCAAGAGGAATGTATAAGTAATCACGCAGCCACGACGATAGCGAAATGTGCCATCGATGCCAAAAATCAGTAATGCTTACGGCCTTATAGGGCGAGTTAAAGTTGATTGGAAGTCGAAACCCAAGGAGTAAAGCTACCCCAATGGCCATATCTGTATAGCCCGAAAAATCGCAATAAATTTGAACAGAGTATCCATATGTGGCTAGCAAGTTTTCGAACCCTGAGTAGCTAAGAGGCGTTGTAAATACCCTGTCAACAAAATTTATTGAAATATAGTCGGAGATTACCACCTTTTTAATCATCCCATTAAGTATCAGGAATAAGGCATACCCAAATTCCCTTTTGGTGAGGCTGTACTTTTGGTAAAGCTGCGGGATAAATTCGGCAGCCCTCACAATTGGGCCGGCTACCAGCTGGGGGAAGAACGAAACGTAAAATCCAAAATCAATAATGCTTTTAACCGGATTAACCTTATGCCGATAAATGTCAACCGTGTAGCTTATGGTTTGGAAAGTGAAAAACGATATCCCTACAGGAAGTATAATGGATGTAACATCAAACGAGGTGGAAAACAGTTGATTTGACCAATGAGATAAAAAGTTGAATGGCTGTAGGTTTGTGCCCACTAGTCTATTTGCCGTGTCGGCAAAAAAGTAGCTATACTTGAAGAATGAAAGTACAGCTAAGTTTATGAAAACACTTGTGGCGAGGTAACTCTTGCGCTTCCATTTTGTTTGTGTGGAATGGATAAGTAACCCCAGAATGTAGTCGCAAACTGTCGAGAATAGCAGTAGTATAAAAAAGAATCCGCTGGCTTTGAAGTAGAAAAAAAGGCTGAATACAAGCAGGTATAAGCTCCGCAGAAACCTGGTTTTATATACTAATGAGTAACCCAAAAGGAGAGCGGTGAAGAATAGCCAGAAAGCACCCTCGGTAAAAATCAGGGGTCGATTCTCGCTGTAGGTTACAAATTGCCGTATGTATTCCCAAATGCTAATCATTCACCATTAGTTGATTGTCTCTTAAATGTATTGGATTATCATTGTCGAGCTTGGATAGGGCATCAAAAAGCAAAGCACCCTTTAATCGATAACCTTTCCTGTTGAGATGAAGCATATCGGGTGCGCAGAGTCCTTTTTCGGCCCAAAGGTTAATGCTTCCATCACCACCCATAACCTTAAAAAAATCCCAGACACCACAGCCCTCTGCATGTGCAACGTCTTGTATGGCCAACTGTGCTATTGCTATGGCCGTGTTCTTTATCGCTTTGTTGATTAGGTGATCGCCCGGAGTTGTTAGTATTATCATGCTATTTGGACAGGCCGATCGGATTTTTGCAATAAGTTTTTTTAAGTTTTTTTTGAACGTTACCTGACAAAATGCAGGATTGTACACATCGTTGGTTCCTAACGAAACAATTACGACTTGCGGATTAATCTTATGAGTTTGTTGTTCAAAGTATTCAGATTGTAGAAAGGTGTTAACCGAGGCACCATTCACTCCAATGGCATGGTATAGTAATTTCGATTTGCTGTTGGTAAGCTCAATCCCGTGAAGGTTAAGCGCCGTTTGTGCGGACCGACTAATGCTGTTACCAATGGTAACCGAGTTAGTTGGAGCAATTAGCTTGTATGTTGCGCTAGTCATATCTCTATGAACCAGTGTTCCCTCATCCCTTACAAATGGGAAGATTTGGGTGTCCTCAGCATCAAAAAAGATACGCACCCTGTCGAAATATTGCGACCTGTCGGCTTTGTTGCTTAGCTTAATGGAAAACTCGCTTCCCCAATCGGCCGATTGAGCCGTTACACCAAAAATACCAACCCGTGGGCTATTAATTACCCTTTTCCATTGTCCTTTCCATGTAACGCTATAGTCATCAGGATTATTCGATCCAACAATTTGATGCGGAAAGGTAAAACCCCTGGCGCAATTGTTGTCGTTAAGCCATGATGCCATCAGTTTGCGGGTTTCACCTGTGAATACATCTGCCTGAACATGCGAATCGCCAATGTGCAGTATGGTTATCTGTTGGCCAGCAGTTCTTACCTTTTTCACCAGATCGGAGAATCTTTCGGAGTATCTAATCGTTGGTGCGTATTGTATTTCGTTCGATTTAAAATTTATAAACCAAAGCGGCTCATTAGCATGTACTCGTTGCGATAGCATCGATATTTTTTTTGGTAAAATGCTAAGTGATACTAATCCCACTATTGCTATAGCAGAGATTATCCAATTTCTTCTAATTGATCTTTCTGGATAGTAATTCACTTGGTTTAATTAAAAAATATATGCTTAAAATCTATATATGCCTAAATGTGTGTGCAAAAATATTAATTAATGCACATTGTACTATTCTTTAATTGCATTAGCTTCAAATTCTCTAAACGATTCCATTAGTGACGAGTAAAACATTTCGGCAATTAGTTTTGATCCCCTTAGCGTAAAGTGAACGAAATCTTTAGATGCTAGTGGGGGTGTGGCAAACGCCCAGGCTGGCATCGAATTATTACCGCCCATTGCCTCGTAGCAATCCCAGAATGCGGCTCCTGCTCTTAGCGCGGCTTGGCGCTGAGCATCCCTAATTTGTTCAATATTTGGATACGATACGTATTGCCCTTCGCGGCGTTGCGACATATCAGATACCCCAATGAGCAAAACCGATGTGCTGGGCGAGGCCATTTTTATTGCTTTTATTTGTCTATACATCTGGTTCTCGTAATACTTGTAGCTGTCAACAATGTGTGGTACTACATTTACCCCAAACTGAAGGATTACAAGTTTAGGCTTTACCAATTGGAGTGCTTCTCGGAGCGATTTGTCGTCAGCTCGGGTAAAATCGATACCCGAGCTACCTCGTATAGCAATGTTGTCAACTATTATTCCGGTTGGCGATTCGAGAGATACTCCATAAACCAAAGGACTTTCATCTCCCTTAAAGTTTAGTTGAAATGTGTTTTCCGATTGTGGTATTTCCCAGCTAATTTGTTGCATGCTTGATGAAGGAGCTATCATTTCGCCATCCTGCGCTTTGCCACCATATTTTAACGATAGCATAAATGGCTCGTCGGAATGGCCGTAAAAGATCCTACACTGTTTAAAATTTCGCGGATTAGAGTGTTTTCCCCTTCGCTCAAATCGAATCCAGGCTTCGTTGAATCCTCCTTTTTGTTTAGACTTAGTCTGTGTGAAGGCAGAATACCCACCGAGCAAGCCAAAGCGATGGCCAACTGCGCCCCTTGCCAAATCGGCCACTAAAATTTGCCTCCAATTACTCGAAGCAGTTTGGTAAACTGCACCTGGCTGATAGCTATGTGGAACAGCATGCAGCAGGCCTACCCCAGTTCCCCCAAATCGAGTTTGCAAGCGAAGCCTAAGGAATGAAGTAATTCTGTCGCCCTCAATTTGAGAGTCTCCATAGTGCATCACCCTAATCTGAGTGCTGTTGGATTTACCGCTGACCAGCGCAGAAAAGAATGACGAAAGTGCAGCGTGCGAGGAATCTGGAAACTGGATGGGAACAAGTCTATTCTTTAGAATATCGACTGTAATACTCGTGCTGGTAGGCTGACTTGAAATAGTAGTATCAGTCAGCTGGCTGGGCACAGTGTCTGCAGCAAAAAAGATGGAATCGACCCCGCTCCACAAGAAAGAGGTATCCAGACTATTACCTTCAGTAATGCTGTCGAGGAGGTGATCGAGCATTGCCAGCTCTGGGTGCAGATAGAAACTGGATGGGTGGGAGGCAGAATCGAAACCCATCATTCGATCTACCGTTGGGTATCGGAATGTGTACGAACCAATCTTTAACCCCTCCCTAGGCATCAAAAAGCTTATCGCGGCTAGCACCGCGATAAGGCCAGTAAGTATAAGGAAAAGCTTAAACGGCTTTACCATAGAGGCTTGGTGTTTTCCTTTGGTGTTTTCTGATTTAAATATACAATTTTTGCACTACTTAACATCAAAAACCCGAAAAACACTCGGCTTATCCCTTGGGTTTAATTTTAAGGGTTTGGCCTGGTATTAACCTATCGGATGAAAGGTTGTTGTTCCTTTTAATATCAGCGCTGCTTACTCCTGGGTATAGCCTTGCAATATCCCAAAGCGTATCGCCACGTTGTACCCTGTGGTATATGAAGTTAGGATCTTCACCCTTGGGTGCGCTTACCTGACTTGCTCGTTTTGCTGGTACGTATATGGTTAGTTTCTGTCCAACACGAATCATACTACCCCTAATGTTGTTCCAGCTACGAAGTTGAGAAACGCCAACTCCGTGTCGTTCTGCAATTTTGCCAAGCACATCGCCTGATTTTACAGTATAAGTAATACGTTGGCTCCCTGATGGCACTTCATGTCGGTACGATGCAGTGTAACGGCTCGGGTCTACCACGTTATTTTGGTTGAAGTAAACGGAATCCTTGTAGGCAAAAATTTCGTCCTGTCGATCAATAAAAAGACCTACTGACTCGAAAGGGAGTTTGAGCGATTGCTGCTTTTGATTTGCTGGAATAATATCAACCTTATACTGAGGGTTTAAATCGCGAAGTGTTTTGATCGGTATATTTAGGACGTGCGAAACCTGCTCGAGATGAAGCATACCGGAGATCATTACCGTATCAACGGTGGCGGGGATTGGCATTGGAACAGGCTTAATGTTGTGCTCTCGATGGTATGCAAATGCATAGGTTGCAGCAATGAATGCTGGAACATACCCTCTGGTTTCCCTGGGTAAGTAGTAGTATATATCCCAGTAATTACGCTTGCCACCAGAGCGACGGATGGCCTTGTTTACGTTGCCCGGCCCGCAGTTGTATGCTGCAATTACAAGGGTCCAATCGCCATAAATAGCGTAAAGATCCTTTAGGAATCGGGCGGCAGCGTGGCTTGATAAGATAGGGTCTCGTCTTTCGTCGATGTACGAGTTAATAGTTAAGTTGTACATTCGGCCCGTACCGTACATAAATTGCCACATCCCAGTTGCCCCAACGCGTGATACGGCTCGTGGGTTAAGTGCCGACTCAACTACTGGTAAAATCCGCAGCTCGATGGGTATTTGGTGGTAATCGAGAATTTCCTCAAAGATTGGCATGTAAAACTCAGCAAGCCCTAACATAACCTGAACCCTGTCGCGCTGCCTATTGGTGTATACATTGATGAAGTTGCGCACAATGCTATTGTAGGGCAAATCGATAATTGAGTTTATGTCTCTCAATCGGCTAATATATACTGAGTCGGGGAGTAGTCCTCCATCCATTGAAAGGCTGTCGGGCTCTATGACTGAAAGCATATTGGCTGAGTCTTGTCCTGCTTGGACATACCAGAGATTCAAAAGGCTATCGAGATTAGTGTTGAAGTGCGACATGAGGCCAAGCCCCTCCATTGTAGAGTCTCTTAACACGGGAATGGTGTCGCGTGTAGCAAAAGATCTTTGTGAAAATATTAGTACGCTCGATGCTATTGCTAGCACTATTGAGATTCGTTTCATAGCTTATTAGAAATTTAAGTTAAATCGTAAACCAAGAGTTAAGTTTGGGTTCGAGTTGTTGACCATTTGGTTATTAAAGATTATCGGTTCGAAATTTACCGCTAGGTCATCACTCATGTCCCAGTCAAAAAAGTGTGCATCAACGTAAGCGTCAATAACGTTGAGCAAATAGAAACCAGCCATTCCAATAATGGCCAAATCGCGGTTACGCCGGTATCCATTTCGCAGAAAAATCAGATCCGACTCCGAACGGCTTGGGCCAAACTCGTTGTCGGGGTATTGCAAAAGGGCTGTGCCAAATCGATTGTAACCCCTTTGATTAAAGTCGATAACATAGTATATTGAGGCAATTCCCCCATACACAAAAGGGAGTTTCCACGGTTTTTGATTGTAAATTTGCCCCATACCCGGCATAAGAGCCGATAGCACAGTTGCTGTTAAAGGTGAGTGTTTCTCTTTGGTTCTAACAATCAACGCATCGGCAACACTTGCAATGTAAAATGCGGTTGCTCCTGCGTAGTAGAGGTTGCGTTGAACCCTTTGCTGAGTCCATTTCTCCTCGAATCGATACTTCTCCTCTGGGCTATAGAAGGGTTGATTATACTCGTTAAGTGTAGCATGATACTTCTGGTTTGCTTGTGTTCCCATGTAAATCATTGAGCCCATACCAGCATAAAATACTGGTATTTTCCAGTACTGTTTATTTATTACTTGCCCCGATCCTGGTATAATCTGTGAAGCTAACCATATCTTTGCATTCGATATTGAGTCGAGTTTTGATGGTTCTGCCGCATTGGAAAGAGTGCTATAAAAAAATAAAAGGAGGGCTATCAAAATATGATGCCCCTTTCTTATATCTAGCTTCTCGATGTGTGAAAATGTTCTCAATGCCCCAAGATGTTACTTCTGGTTTGTGAACGCTGAACCGAAGAGTTTATTACTCGCTAAAGCGATTAAATCTTTCCATTAATTCCTCGAGCTCGCCTTCGGTACGGTAGTTGATTACAATTCTACCGCTTCCTTTCTTACCGGGTTTCACTTCCACCCCCCAGCCAAACACATTTTGTAACTTTTTTTGAAAGTTGTCGAGGTCTTCGGGGATCTCGGGTTTGGTCTGATCAGGTTGAGCATCCTTGGGTCTTGGCTGGTTGGGCTCCGCTATGGCTTTAGCCATCTCCTCGGTCCGGCGAACCGATAAGTCATCCTCAATAATTTTTTGGAAAATCCCCAGTTGATGGTCTTTGCTCTCGAGCGAGATGAGCGCTCGGGCATGCCCCATGGTTAGCTTTCGATCTCGAAGTCCTAGCTGAATTTCAGCAGGAAGTTTCAGCAGTCGAAGGTAGTTGGTTACAGTGGCACGTTTTTTTCCAACCCTTTCGGATAGATTGTCGTGAGTTAGCTTGCATTCGTCAATAAGACGCTGGTAACTTATGGCAACCTCAATGGCATCAAGATCTTCGCGTTGGATGTTCTCAACCAGAGCCATCTCCAGCATACCCTGATCGTTAGCGGTACGGATAAAGGCGGGTACTGTTTTTAGTCCAGCCAATTTGGCTGCACGCAGACGGCGTTCGCCAGAAATCAGCTGGTACGAACCATCAATTTGCCTTAAAGTTAGGGGCTGAATTATACCCAGTTCCTTTATTGAGTCGGATAACTCCTGAAGAGCCTCCTTGTCGAATGTTGTTCGAGGTTGAAAAGGGTTGGCCTCTATTGAGTTGATATCAATCTCTTTCACAAGGTCGTTACTCTTAGACACCTCTTTCACCTCTGTACGTTGCTTGGACGATTCGGCATCCTCAATAAGTGCTCCTAGTCCGCGTCCTAATGCCTGTTTCTTAACCATCATTTAAATCTCACTAGTATGGGGGTAACTATGCTTATGTTTAGTTGTTGTTATCAGTATCGGCTACCTCGGCCACCTCATTTTTGTGAATCATTTCACGGGCAAGATTTAGGTAGTTAGTCGAACCAGTAGAAGCTGCATCGTATAGTATTACTGGCTTACCGTAGCTAGGCGCTTCGCTTAGTTTGATATTTCGCTGAATAATTGTTTCGAATACCATTTGCTGGAAGTGCTTCTTAACCTCATCTACAACTTGGTTCGATAGGCGTAAGCGGGCATCGTACATGGTAAGCAAGAATCCTTCGATTTTTAGGTCGGGATTCAAACGTGTTTGAATTATTTTGATGGTATTGAGCAGCTTGCCCAAACCCTCGAGTGCAAAGTACTCGCACTGAACCGGAATAATAACCGAATCGGCGGCCGTAAGGGCATTAACAGTGATAAGTCCTAAAGAGGGAGAACAGTCGATTAGGATGTAATCGTAGTTGTCTTTTATTTTCTCGATTACAGATTTTAGCATTTGCTCCCGGTTAGGCATATTTAGCATCTCAATCTCGGCACCAACTAGGTCGATATGTGATGGGATTAGCTCTAGCCCGTCAATCTCGCTTTTGAGAATTGTTTCGGTTGGGTTTACTTCGTCAACAAGGCATTCGTAGATGCTGTTTTCCACGTTGCGTAAATCAAACCCAGTGCCTGAGGTTGCATTAGCCTGCGGGTCTGCATCAATTAGCAGAACTTTTTTCTCCAGAACGGCTAAACTTGCGGCTAAATTAATTGCGGTTGTCGTTTTGCCTACTCCGCCCTTTTGATTTGCTAGTGCTATAACTTTTCCCATAACGTAAAGATTTTTTCTAAAGATTTTTAAAAACGCAAAGTTACCCGATGTGTCAAATTGCAGGCAATTTTAGGGGCTACTAATATAAACATTGCGCTCGAACTTACCAACAGTTTATTAACAATTGGCCGATTGCGATGTTGCAAAAATAGCTAATCTTTTCAGAAAATCAGAATGCATATTGATCCCGTTGGCTAATGTTCTTAATTATACATATTTTAGCTGAAATTTTTTATAATCAGTGAATAATTGGTTTGTAATCATAAATCCGGTAGCTGGCTCAGGTAGGGGCGAGCGTGATTGGCCTGCAATTAAAACATTGCTTGAGAAACACCTGCTCGATTTTGATTTTATCCTAACTCAGCGAAAACACCATGCCGTAGAATTGGCCGTTAGGGCAGTGCGGAGTGGTTATAGAAAGATTATTTGTGTTGGTGGCGATGGTACCTATAACGAGATTGTTAACGGTGTGTTTATCCAGCAGCAGGTTCCTACTATAGATATTACTATAGCTATTGTGGCTGTAGGTACCGGAAACGACTGGGCTAAAACATTTTTTATTCCGCTAGATTATGAGGCTTGCATTAAGGCAATAAAAGAGGAGAGTGTTTTTGTACAAGATGTGGGTAAGGTGGAGTTTTTTGAGTCGCGTGTAAAACAATCGCGGTACTTTGCCAATGCCGCTGGAGTTGGCTTTGACGCAGATGTAGCCAGAGCTACAAATAGGATGAAAGAAGAGGGGCGAAGGGGGCGACTGCTATACCTGTTGAGCATTGTAAAAACGCTGGCTGTTTATAAATCTTCAGTTGCAAAAGTGCAAATTGATGGAGTTGAATATGGTGGAGAATTTTTTAGCATTACCCTAGGCATTGGTAGGTATAATGGAGGAGGAATGATGCAAACGCCCAATGCATTGCCCGGCGATGGGCTTTTCGACGTTACCCTTATTGGTAAGGTAAGCCGGCTAAACGTTTTATGGAATGTGTTTAAGCTGTACAATGGGGACATTCTTAGGCATTCAAAAATATTGGGACACAAGGCAACTAGCGTAAGAATTACTGCAAAGCCATCTTTTAATCTCGAGGTCGATGGGGAGTCGCAAGGCTCTTCACCATTCATTTTTACATCTATTCCAAAGAGTATAAGGGTTGTTGTTGGAGCCGATTTCACAAACCTACCACTACCCCAAACAGATATTTATACCGATTAAGTCCTTGCTACATTGGATCCACATCGGGGAGTATAAACAGCCCCCTAAAGGGTTGATATTCTTTTATCCTGTCGAATTCCGCTTGTAGAATTGTTTTTGCTTTATGTAGATCGATATTTCGTTCTAACTTCAGCAGAATATCTTTTATGTAAAAGTTCTGAATTCTGTTTATTAGCGGATCTTCAGGCCCCAGCACGCGTTGCTTGAAGATAGCCTTTAGGTTTCTCGATAGCTGCTCGGCTGCTACATCAAGCGTTTTGTTGTCGCGGTGTTTTAGAGTTACCTTTATAAGTCGATAGTAGGGTGGGTACTGGTAGTTTTTTCGTTCTAAAAGCTGCTGTTTAAAAAGCCCCTCAAAATCATTTTCAATAACCTGCGTAATTACTGGATGCGTTGGGTTTGACGTTTGGATAATCACTTTTCCCTGTTTGTGTCTACGTCCCGCTCTGCCGCTTACCTGGGCCATGAGCTGGTAGCTGCGCTCGTAGGCTCTAAAATCGGGGAAGTTAAGCATGTTGTCGGCGTTAAGGATACCAACCAGACCTACCCTATCGAAATCGAGCCCTTTGGTGACCATTTGGGTGCCAATAAGTATGTCCACCTGGCCATTCTCGAAATCGCCAATAATCCTTTCGTAGGAGTTGCGGCTACGGGTGGAGTCTAGGTCCATGCGCTCAATGCTTGCCGTTGGGAAAAATATGGACAGCTCCTCCTCAATCTTTTCGGTTCCAAATCCTTTGGTGCTAAGCCTATTGCTACCGCAAGCCAAGCATGAAGTTGGGTTTTGCATGGCAAATCCGCAGTAGTGGCATACCAGCTGGTTGCTATGCTTGTGTAGGGTAAGGCTTACGTTGCAGTGCTTGCATTGTGGTACCCAAGCGCACTCATCGCACTCCACAAAGGGAGAGTAGCCCCTACGGTTTTGGAAAAGTATAACCTGTTCGCCATTAGCCAGGCTTTCCTCAATGGAGTCGAGCAGCTGTGGGGCAAACATCGATTTCATCAACTTCTTTTTGCGAGCAATTAGCGTGTCAACTACTGCTATCTGAGGGAGGCTTATTCCCTCAAATCTTTCTGTAATGGTTACAAGACCGTACTTGGCAATCTGCGCATTGTAAAATGTCTCAACCGACGGGGTAGCTGTACCCAACAGCACTTTGGCTCCAAATTGTTGGGCTAATACAATGGCCGAATCTCTGGCGTGATATCGGGGTGCGGGGTTAAACTGTTTAAACGTGTTCTCGTGCTCCTCATCAACAATTACTAATCCTAACCGCTTAAATGGAAGAAATATGGAGGACCGAACGCCAATAATAATGTCGTAAGCAGGTTTGTCGGGGGAGACGCCATCGTCCAGTAGGCTTTGGTATACCTCAACCCGCTGATTGTCGCTAAACTTGCTGTGGTAAATCCCAACGCGATTGCCAAAAAATCGCTTTAGGCGATTAATGATTTGTGCTGTAAGTGCAATCTCGGGAAGCAGGTAAAGTACCTGTTTGCCCTTCGATATCTGATCTTGTATTTGTTTTATGTAGATTTCGGTTTTACCGCTTGAGGTCACCCCATGGAGGAGAACTACTTTTTTGTCTGAGAATTCTTGATTGATCTGCTCGTAAGCTATGGTTTGGGCTGGCGATAGGCTTAGGGTTTTGGTGTCCTCATCTTCCTCCATATTCAGCCGCGAAACTTCTCGTGTTTCAACTTCAAAAACATCTTTCTCAACCAATGCCTTAAAGGCTGCTGGCGATACGTTGGCTTTCTCAATGAGGTCTTTTTTGATTATTGAGCTGGTGAACATTCCTTGCTGGGGAGCCGTGAGGGCAAGAAATGCCATTAGCATCTTTTGCTGTGCTTGCGCCCTTGCCAGCTGCTCGAAAACTTGATTAACATCATTGTCGGTCTTGAGCCTAGGATGCAACCTTACATATGTTTCGAGTTTTGATTTAAATGCAGGTTCTAACCTTTCGTTTATGGAAAGGATTTTCTTGTCAAGAAGCCTCTTAATAATACCCATGGGTTGCTTTGTGCCGGCCTTTGCAACAAGTTGCTGAATACTGATGCTGTTGCTATCCTCAAAAGCATTAAGAATTAAAGCTTCGGAGTCGCTTAGTAGATCGACCATTGCGAAGTTCTCACCTTGGCTAATAAGGGTTTCGCTCTCCAGCTTAAGCCCCGATGGGAGTGCCGCTTTCATCACCTCGCCCAGTGTGCACATGTAGTAGGTAGATATCCAGCTCCAGAGCTGTAGCTGCTCATGGTGCACCAGGGGTTCCGAGTCGATAACCTGAACGATGTCCTTGGTTTGGTATGCCTCGGGAGCATTGCCATGTACACTGTGCACTATGGCTGAGTATAGCTTTTTTTTACCAAACTGCACCACAACCCTTACCCCGGGCATAACCTGTTGGGCCAACTCCGATGGAACGGAGTAGGTGTATAGCTTTGGCAATGCCATGGGCAGAATTACCTCGGTATATAGTTGGGATTCTGAATTCACAATGGCAAAATTAACCGAAAATTTGGTGCTACGAAATTACAGCAACTCGCAGCAATTAGTAGTTCGTCAATTATCTTGAGGAGCCTAAGTATGGATAGGGCGTTGAACTTGGTTAGCCGCTCTTTGTTAATCTTTCAATCAACCACTCC
>DDWD01000200.1 GCA_002345825.1 Bacteroidales bacterium UBA2295 | reverse complement strand
AAATATCACCCTTAACTATATTGCAAATATCTACGTAGTGCTGCTTTATATTGGCATCGCCCTTAATGCCTTCTTTGGCCATTAGCGATGGGTTGGTAGTTACTCCGTCGAGAACACCCAAATCGTTAGCCTCGCGAATTTGATCGAGGTTTGCAGTGTCGATAAAAAATCTCATAGCTGTAAATATTTAGTTGATTGTTAGGCTGCAAAGATATAAAATTTATTGTTGAGAGCTTGGCCCCGAGCGTAGTTTATGCAGATATTGTTTTAAGTCCTGGGCCACTTCTGGTGCCAAAAACATCAACCCAATAATATTGGGAAAAGCCATACCCAGAATCATCATATCGGAGAAATCGATTACCGCTGTAAGACTACTCGATGCGCCCACAACAATGCTCGACAGAAAAAAGAAGTAGTAAACCAAATCGGATGTTCTGCTTTTCCCCGTTAAACGGCTCAGTAATTTTCCGAAAAGGAAATTAAAGCCCTTAAGTCCATAGTACGACCAGGATATCATAGTAGAAAATGCGAAAAGGAATATGCAAAGCACCAAGATGTAAGGAAACCAAGGCAGTATGCTACCAAAGGCAGCTGCTGTAAGCTGTGCCCCCTCAAGGCCATCGGGATTTATATGCAGACCCGTGGAAACAATCACAAGTGCGGTCATTGTGCAAACCACAATGGTATCTACAAATGGCTCTAGCAGAGCCACCATACCTTCGCTCACTGGCTCATTGGTTATTGCAGCTGCATGAGCAATGGGCGATGAACCAATGCCTGCTTCGTATGAAAATGCACCCCGCTGAAAACCTACGAATAGCGCACCAAAAAATCCACCACCAATGGCCTCAAGTCCGAAAGCACTTCTGAATATCAATCGGAAAATTTCACCCAATTCACCAAAATGTACCCCAATAATAAACAGCGATGTTATAATGTATAGAATTGCCATTATGGGAACTAACTTGCTGGTTACACGGGCTATACCCTTAATGCCTCCAATTACTACAAGCCCCACCAGTAAAGCAACTACCAAACCAAATACGGCACCATACCCTTCTACCTGCGGAAGCACATACTGGAGCTGGGCAAATGCCTGATTTACCTGAAGCATATTTCCGCCGCCAAAGGAAGCACCTACTACCAATATGGCGAACAGAATGGCAAGAAAAATCCCTAATTTCTTTTTGCCCTGATTTTCGAGCCCTTGTCGAAGGTAATACATAGGGCCTCCGGATACTTTTCCCTGCGGGTCGAAAACCCTATACTTCACCCCTAACGTACACTCGGTAAACTTTAATGACATCCCCAGAAAACCCGCCATAATCATCCAAACTGTAGCTCCGGGGCCACCCAAGCTTATGGCAATAGCCACACCAGCAATATTCCCTAAACCTACAGTGGCCGAAAGGGCTGTAGTAAGAGCCTGGAATGGACTTACCTCTCCATCGCTTTGCTTCGATTTGTATTTACCTGAAACCAGAGCAACCCCATGGCCAAATGCACGGATATTGATAAATTTCATTCGAAGGGTAAAAAAGAGTCCCCCAATCATTAGCCATAGAACAACAATAGGCGCTGCAGCGCCTATGTCAATTCCTAATGCTTTTATGGGATCCCAAAACAAAATTTGTGAAAGTGCATCAACCACGGGTTGAAACATCTCATTGATTCGTTGATCAATTCCAGTCATAAATCATTAGGTTTATGTTTGGATATAGTTCACAATTACTTATCGATAGCAACCTTTAACTCTTCAAACCGTTGCTTTATTTGCTTCAGTTCCCTATAGGCAACATTTTCAAAACGCAATACTTTTTCACCCTCGGGCAAGTGAATAACCACCTCGTTTAGCTTAACTTCAATTTCGTTTATATCTTGTAAATTAACCGACTCCGGTGAACATTGCTTTGGAAGAAGGTAGCTAATGGAATTGTCTCCAAATTCGATGAAGTACCTAGTATTTCTTAATGCAATAGCATACTGCAAAATCACTATTAAGCCTTGGAAGGCAATGAAGGCAAGGCTTGTTCTTGATCCAAATGCATCGAACTGTTGGTCGAGTATAAATAATCGGGCGAGGAATACTACTCCGTACACAAACATCAACAAACCAACCAGATAAAAAAACTTGGCAAATCGATTTTTAAAAACTTGGTACAAGAATATCTTCTCCATATCTACAAAATTTTAGCCTAAGCCACCCCAGAAAATACTATAGATTAGGATTGCAGCTATAGCAACAGGGGCTATGAACTTGACTACATTTAGAAATGCAGGGAAGTACTTGGCTTTGAGGGTTCCTTCATTTGTCAGTTCAAGCTTTACAATGCGTTTGCCTGCAAACCAACCTACAAAAAGAACAATTAGTAGCCCTCCCAGTGGCAGCAATACATTTGAAGCAGTGTAATCGAGCAAGTCAAAGATATTCTTGCCAAAAATTGTGAACCCATCCAAGGGCCCAAATGATAGCGAAGCGAAAATACCTAGAACTGAAATGGAGGATGCAGCAATAATTGTAGCTTTTCGTCGAGTTATGTTCAGCTCCTCCGAGAAGAATGCAACCACAACCTCAAGCAACGATATGGTTGATGTTAATGCGGCAACAGCTAAAAGAATGAAGAAAATTGCACCGAAAAAGTCGCCACCAGGCATTTGCTGAAAGATTCCAGGGAGCGTAATAAAAACAAGGCTTGGCCCGGATCCTGGCTCAATGCCAAAGGCAAAAACTGCGGGAAAAATCATCACACCTGCCAATATTGCAATTACGCTATCGGATATGGCAACCTCAACCGCTGTGGTAGCAAGATTCTCCTTTTTTCCAAAGTACGACGAGTAGGTTATAAGTGCCCCCATCCCTAGGCTTAACGAGAAAAAAGCTTGACCTAAAGCATATAGAATTGTTTTTCCGGTAACCTTACTAAAATCGGGTTTGAAAAGAAAAGCCAAACCTTCCTTTCCCCCATCGAGGGTAACCGACCGAATGCAAAGTACAATGATTAAAAATAGTAGAACTGGCATCAATAATTTGGTATACTTTTCAATCCCCTTCTTTATTCCAGCCAGTACAATTAGGGATGTCATCACCATAAAAATCAACTGCCAAGCAATGGGTTTTAGAGGATTTGATATAAACCCATTGAAATTTCGCTCCAAGTCGGCTGGCGATTGACCTGCAAACTTGTGGGTAACTGAGTTGATAATATATTCAAGTGTCCATCCTGCAACTGAACTATAAAAAGCCAAGATGAAAAATGCTGCCACCACTCCCATAAAACCTATCAGGTTCCATCGAGTACCAGGCGCAATTAGCGAGAAAGAACCATAAGCATTTTTTTGTCCTTTACGACCAATGGCAAACTCCGACATCATTACGGGGACACCAATTAGAAGCACAAAGAAAAGGTATATCAAAAGAAAGGCACCTCCGCCATTCTCACCCGCTACGTATGGAAATTTCCAAATGTTGCCAAGACCAACAGCAGAGCCTGCTGCTGCTGCAATAATTCCGAACTTGCTTCCAAAGCTGTCGCGGGGGGTAGGGTTAGTAGGCATATTGTAGGGTTAAGGTTGTTGAAAAATCACGCCAATTTGCGAAAAAATGTTGGCAAAGCCAAATAGAACTAAAGCATTATTAGACGAATGGGGAATAAAAGGATTAATGGGGAAAAGGCGTATGTGGATTGACTGATAGATAGATTGATAGATTGATTGATTGACTGATTGACTGATTGAATACACCTTGCCAACTTTATGATGATTGATTAAAACAGAATCAACCAGCGGCTATCCATTTCATGTTGAACTGAGTATGGTTTTGACAATGAAGCTGCTTGAGGAGGATTAGTATATGGCTAGAAAGGATAACCTATCCCAAAGTGGAACTTAATGTCATCCCTATTGTAACTTCTATCGAACGGAATCCAATGATCATAATTATAAACAAACTCTCCATCTTCAACGGAAATAATTCCCGGATCGTAAAGTTTGAGTCCCATATCAAATCGGATGGTAAAAAAACCAAGGTTCATCCTAATTCCAGTACCTGTACCCAGGGCAATCTCTTTGTAAAAAGTATTGGGACTAAACACCGCCCCAGGCCTATCCTCGTTTGGTGAAATTGACCAAATATTTCCAGCATCCAAAAACAACGCACCCTCGAGTAGCCATACCAAATTGAATCGATACTCAACGTTTGCTTCAAATTTAATATCAGCAGTTTGATTTGGAAATTGAAGCTGCTCCTCGATATAAGACCCAGGCCCCAATCCTCGAGCATTCCATGCCCTTACACCGGTTGATCCGCCCGAAAAGTATTTCTTTTCGAATGGAAGGGCCGCCGAATTACCGTAGGGCAAACCCACACCTGAATATACACGGTAAACAACCGAGTTATTCTCGTCGATTATATGATTAAAAACGTAGTTGATATCGGTTCGAACATATTGCGAGAAATTGGTGTTAAAGATTTGGTACGCTCCGTCAACCTTTTCGCGTCCCATCACATCAAACAGGGCATTAAGGACGTTCCCCGATACCTCGAAATTGTATCGCAGCACGGAATAGTTCCTTTTAGATGCCGATTGATTGGAGTAAATGAAGCTATATCCGGTAAGAGTAACCAGCTGATTTTTGTAACTATTCGCCTCGTACCTGTCCTTTATTTTTTGCCAAAAATCATCGGATATAGCCAACAAATTAATCACATTCAGCTCAATTGGTGTAAATGTATGGGTAAAACGATTCTCAGATCGCCAGGTGTAGCTGTAGTTCATACCGGCAACCGTTCGGGTGTACTCTGGCCTGTACTGAAAATTGTACGATGCTGTTACCTGTGTCTTGGGAGCATAACGGTTTTGATACTCCTGTCCCGCAAAAGGCCCAAGGAAACGGGGAAAATTCAACCCCACAGAACCTCCTAGCTCATACGAACTAGTTGAGAACTGCTCACCCGAGAGAAACTGCACCATCCCTCGAAGCTTGGTATCGAAAATTTCGGCACCCCTAAAAATATTTTTATGCTGATAACTCAAGTTGCCTTCGACACCCACATCCGAGGCAGTATTGGTACCCACCAAATCGACCTGATAGCTTTGCAGGGTATGAGGAGTTAGCTGTATGTAACAGTTTAGCTTGCCTAAACTTAGCGAGTCGGTTTCAAAACCTTCATTAAACAGCAAAAAATCGTCGCGTTGGGTTGAGTCTGCACTTTCATCCTCCCTAAAGAAAACATTTACGGCTCTAAACAATCGAAGAGAGTTAAGGTTATCTCGTGTTTTCTGAACCATACTCCCAGAATATACCTGTCCAGGCCTAATAAGGTTAGCATTACTTACCGTTTTTAATCTTACCCCCGTATTAAGCGAGTACACAAATTGCTGATTATCGAAGGATATAGTATCCAAAAAATTTTCCTTCTCGAGGTAAAAAAACTCTACCGGGTCGTAATTGGTGTATATATAAACATTGCTTATCTCGTACTTTTGGTAACGCTGAGGAATACGCTCCCCAAACTCATTACGAAAAAAACGATTTCGAATTACTAGGTCTAGGTCGACCTTTCTTTCATTCACGCTTGTATCGGCAGTAAAGGATATATAGTCTGACGAGAAAAAGAAATACCCCTCCTCCCTCAACACTTTCTCGATACGGTTTCGCTCTTCACGTAGCAGCTCAATATCAAACCTATTACCCCTCTTTAAAACTCTATTAATGGTATCTTTAAATACGATGCTACTAATAAGCGAATCCTCAATAACATATTTTATGTTTCTTATACGATGCGGTGAACCGGGACTAATGTTATACTTAACGGTTGCTCTGCGCTTGCCCAACTTGGTTGTATCGCTCACCTTAGCACTGTAATAGCCTTTGCTCTCGAGATATTTGGATAAATTAATGGAAGTTTGATGCGTTTGGAATGTATCCAAAACAACCGGTTCCTCTCCAATCTTTCTGAGCATCCCGCTGATACCCTTCTCCTTTTGGGGATTGGCCAGGTTAAACAACCTAAGATGCAAACGAAACATCAGCACTCGCTTGTTTGGTTTCTGCCGGATATATCTATTTAGTTCGCCCTCACGTATACCTTTGCCCTCGTCCTCAATTACAACTTCTGCCTTATCGAGAAGATATTGACCTTCGGGTATATTTTTGGTAACGCTACATGACGATACTAAAAACCCAATAAGAAACAAGAGGAGTGGAAATGGGGATTTCCCAACTTTAGAATATGCCGAAAGACTATTTATGGTTTGCATCAAATTGCAGAAGATTATAGGAAAACGCCACCTTGCAAATCGTGTGTGAAAGATAGTAATTACCTTTGATATCTTGGTTATGCATACACAAAATCCTATTGCACAAAAAATGCCATAAGGCTATAAAAAATGTTAATTCATCAAAAAAAGTGCTAGGTTTGCTGAAATTTCGAGATATGCTTACTGCAAATACCATAAAACTTATAAAGTCGTTGCAGCAAAAGAAGTACCGTAAGCAAACAGGTCTTTTTATTGCTGAGGGCCAACGCTTGGTTGATGATCTGCTAACCTCATCGCTTCAAATTAAAAGCATTTATTTTACCGAACTTTGGAACAACACGGGGCATAGCATCGACAACCGTTTTGTAAAGATTAGCCATAAAGATATGGCTCGCATCAGCGGGCTAATAACTGCCTCGCCTGTTCTAGCTGTAGTAAGCACTCCTCAATTCGTGTTCAATATCAACAAAAGTTCAAATAGCCTAATGCTTGCTCTCGATAGCGTTCAGGACCCAGGTAATATGGGGACAATTATTCGGCTTGCCGATTGGTTTGGGATTAGGGAAATTATTTGTACTCCCGACTCGGCCGATGCTTTTGCACCAAAAGTTGTACAAGCAACGATGGGAGCCATTGCACGCGTGAAGGTGATTTACACAAATCTTGCCACCACAATAGCAGATGCCAAAATGGTTAAGGTTCCTGTATACGGGACTTTTCTTGATGGGAATAACATATACACTCACAATTTGCAGAAAAATGGAATAGTAGTTCTGGGAAATGAGGGTAAAGGAATATCAAAAGAGATTGAAAATTTGATTTCGGAGAAGATCACCATTCCAAACTTTGTAGAGCAAGGTAACACTAGCGAATCGCTAAATGTAGCCATGGCAACTGCCATAGTTTGCTCCGAGTTTAGGCGCCGAATGGTTTAGCACTCAGATAGCGAGCCACCGCTTCGGCAGAGCGTTCGCCATCTACTGCCGACGAAACAATACCACCTGCATAACCCGCCCCCTCGCCCGATGGGAACAAACCTCGCACTTGAATATGTTCAAGCGTATCGGTTTTTCGCGGGATACGAACTGGCGAAGAAGTTCTTGATTCCAAGGCTACTATTATTGCTTCGTTGGTCAAAAAGCCTCTCATTTTCTGGTCGAACTGTTTAAAACCTTGCTGTAGTGGGGTAGCTATCCAGCTGGGCAGCCACTCGTGAATTGGCGAGCATGTTACTCCAGGGTTATACGAGCAACTTGGCAGAATGCTTGAAGCTCGACTAGCAACAAAATCGTCGAGCCTTTGTGCTGGCGCAACTACACCATTCCCTGTGCTATGATTGAAGGCCAACTGCTCCATTTGCTTTTGAAAATGCATGCCTGCAAGTGGTCCATTCTCTTTAAACTCCTTCAGATCATCAAGCCGGACCTCAACCACTATTCCTGAATTTGCCCATTTTGAGTTGCGTAGCGATGGCGACATTCCATTAACCACAATCTCGTTTGATGATGATATTGCAGGCACTATAAAACCTCCAGGACACATACAAAAAGAGTACACTCCTCTTCCCTCAACCTGTTGAACCAACTTATAGCTTGCTGCTGGTAAAAATTCGCCCCTATGTATACCGTGATACTGGATTGAATCAATTAAAGCTTGTGGATGTTCAACGCGAACTCCCATTGCAAAAGGTTTAGCCTCTAGCAAGATATTCTGCTGCCAAAGCATTTGGTATACGTCACGGGCTGAGTGTCCTGTTGCTAGAATTACTGCTTGGGATTGAATTTTTCTGCCATCGTTTAGCCTAACGCCAGCCACACCCAAGTCGGTATAAAGTATCTTATCAACCCTACTATTAAACACAAAGATACCACCAAAGTGCTCTATGGTTTTGCGAATTGCTATGATTACTCGGGGCAACACATTGGTACCAATATGTGGATGTGCCTCAAAAAGGATCTCATCCTGCGCACCATGCATGTGAAGAATACTAAGTATTCTATTAATATCTCCCCTTTTTCGCGATCGGGTGTACAGTTTACCATCGGAGAATGTTCCTGCACCTCCCTCACCAAAGGCATAGTTCGATTCAGGATCGAAGTTCGAATTCCTGTTAAGTAAAGCCACATCGCGCTTGCGACTCGAAACATCCTTACCCCGCTCAACAATAATTGGTTTTAACCCCAATTCTATCAACCTTAGCGCAGCAAATAGACCTGCTGGTCCTGCACCCACAATAACAACCTCTTGCTTACCAGCAATATCTCGATATTCGATCTTATGATTTGTATCGATAAACGACTCGTCCTTTGTATATACAATCACACCAACGTTTACCCTTACCCTTCCCCGGCGAGCGTCAATTGATTTTCTTACAATTCGCAAATCGCCAAGATCAGATTGCCGCTTGCCTAACTTTTTTGAGGCTAGCTGTCGAATAGTGTTGGTTGATGCAGCCTGCTGTGGGCTTAAAACAAGGGTTAATTCTATTGGCATTCCCAAATCTATTCAAAATGGAACGAAAGGGTAACTACTTGCGATTTCAGGTTCTCTATGGCATTAAAGTATTTGGTACCCTGCTCATTATCGTATTCACCCAGGGCATTCCTAAATCCTGATGAGAACTTTAATTCGGTGGAGAACTTGAAAAAGTTTAGGAAAAAATCTACTCCAAATCCAATTTCATAGTAAACATCACCTTTAATAAGTCCTATATACACATCCTCTTCAATGTTGAGCTTTTTATATGCAGCCATATCTATCCTAAAATTTGTACCTGCAATTAGATATGGTCTAGCGTTCCACTCCCTAAAAGCTGAGTACTTCAACAGCAAGGGCAATTCGATAAACGATGACTCCATTTGCATAACAGTGGGCTCAAGGTCGTTAGCGCTTTCGTAGAAGTACACATCACGCTGTCCGAATGCTAATCCAGGTAAGAAACGAAGATTAAGGGTAGGAATAATTCTCAAATCGCTAACCACGTTAACGTTAAAACCAGGGTATAAGGTACTGTTATCAACAAAAAGTGAGTCGGACTGGTAGGGGTTACTTTTTATTTGAAAGTCCATAAAATTAATCCCAAGGGAGAATCCAAAGCGTAAAAGTTTCTCAAAATCGTAATCCGCATCGTTGAGTATTGGCTTTGGTTTTAGCTGTCCAAAACTTTGGAAACTCCATCCCGCAAAGGCAAGACTCAACATCAAAAAGACTAAGGATTTCCTCATATACTTTCAATATCTTAGAACGAACGGGTAATTAAATCCTTTAGTATGTGGCTAGGATAACTTTAAAAAAATTAAGGTTGATTAGCCAAAGGCTTAGTTGCTGTATAAATTGCGGCTACGCCTAAACTTTGCTGTTTGTATTGTGCATTTTCGAATCCTGCTTGCATAAGCAATTCGTTAAATGCCTCCCATTCTTTAAATGCGCTTACCGATAATGGTAGATACGTGTATGCAGACTTATGTCCCGAGACCATCCTACCTACTGTTGGTAAAATTTTTGAGAAGTAAAACCGATAAACCCAACCAATAAGTTTGTATCGAGGAGTTGTGAACTCAAGGATGTGAATTGAGCCTCCGGGCTTTAACACTCGATGCATCTCCGATAATCCTAGCAAAGGATCCTCAAAGTTACGGACACCGAAAGCTACCATAGCTGTATCGAAAGTATTAGGATCAAAGGGCAGGCTTAGCGATGAGGCCTTTTGTAAGGTAATCTTCTGTTCCAGACCTAAGCGATGTAGCTTACTACTTGCAAACTTTAGCATTTGCGCAGCAATATCAACCCCTACGATTCTGACATTGGCTAGCCTACGAGCCAAAGCAACAGACAAATCGGCTGTACCTGTTGCAACATCAAGCACATATGATGGGTTTCGTTTTGCAACCCCCTTAACCAGTCGCTTTCGCCATAGCTTATCGATGCCAAAACTAAGCAGATGATTTAAAAAATCGTACTGGGGAGCAATTCCATTGAACATTGCCTCCACCTGATTCTCCTGAACATTAACTATCTTACTCAAACCAATGTTGCTAGATTATGGCTATTTGCCAGTGATAAGTTCTCCCAACTTATTATCATACTCCTGCTTCATATCAGATATGAAACCGAAAGATATATCATCGACCCGAACTTCCGATTTTGTCACGTGGCCTAAAGTAGTAAAGGGTATTCCACTCTCCATCATATGATCGATAAATTGCGTTTCGCGCGAAGGCGAAACAGTTACCACTACCCTACCCTGTGCTTCTCCAAAAAGGAATGCATCGGGCCTAATCTCAGCATCGGTAGTGATATCGAAGCCCAAGTTGCGAGGTGCAGCACATTCGAACAATGCCACAAAAAGACCCCCGTCGGAAACATCGTTTGCCGATTGCACTAAATTGCGACGTATAAGCTGGCTCACCACGTCCTGTACTTGATACTCCTCGTCTAGGTCGAAGTATGGTGCAGGTGATTCTTTTACACCATGGTATGATGTTAGGTACTCAGATGAAGCGATATCGTTGCGTGAATGACCAACAAGGTAAATCATATGCCCTTTCTCCTTGAAAGCCATCGTTGTGTGGTGGTTCTTGTTTTCAATCAGTCCAAGCATTCCAATGGTTGGAGTGGGGAAAACTGCCTCATCTTTTCCGCCAACAGTTGACTGATTGTAGAAACTAACGTTTCCGCCAGTTACAGGTGTGCCGAACTTCTCGCAGGCTTTACCCATACCCTTAATGGCATTAACAAACTGCCAGTATATCTCAGGCTTATAGGGATTTCCAAAGTTTAAGCAGTTGGTTATGGCCAAAGGTTTCCCTCCGGTACAAACAATATTTCGTGCAGCCTCAGAAACAGCAATCATGGCGCCCACCTCTGGATCGGCTTTCACGTAACGCGAATTACAGTCGACAGTGAGCGCTAGCGCTTTATTTGTGCCCTTAAGGTTTACAACACCAGCCGATGAGGGGAAGTTTGTTGCCATGTTGCGAGTTCCCACCATGCTATCGTATTGCTCGTAAACCCAACGCTTAGATGCAATATTGGGATGGCTTAGGAGTGTTTTAGCCACCTCCTGTAAATCTTGGGGTTCTGGAATAGTGTTTATGTCGAATTTTTTATACTCTTGATAGTAAGCAGGCTCACGGTATTCGCGGTCATAAACTGGAGCACCACCACCCAGTACTAACGACTCGGCAGGTACATCAGCCACCTTTTCGCCTTCCCAAAAGAACTCGAGTCGCCCCCCCTCAGTAACTTCACCAATCTGAACACAGTTCAAGTCCCATTTCTTATACACAGCTTCAACATCAGCCTCGCGTCCTTTCTCCACAACAATCAGCATTCGTTCCTGCGATTCGGAAAGGAGAATTTCCCAGGCCTCAATATTTTGTTGACGTAACGGAACTTTGCTCAAATCAACCTTCATGCCGCATCCGCCCTTTTCTGACATCTCAGAGGTTGAGCAGATAATACCCGCGGCACCCATATCTTGCATTCCCACAATGGCTTTTGTTTTAAGAACCTCGAGGCTTGCCTCAAGAAGTAACTTCTCCATGAATGGGTCGCCAACCTGAATTGAAGGAATATCATCGGCTGAATCGTCTGTGATGTCGGCAGATGCGAAAGTACTACCATGAATACCGTCTTTTCCTGTGGATGAGCCAACAATAAAAACAGGATTGCCAACTCCTTTTGAAACGGCTGAAACCACCATATCCTTATCAACAATACCTACCGACATAGCGTTAACTAGAGGGTTAGTATTGTACGATTCGTCAAAAAACACCTCACCACCAACAACCGGAACGCCAAATGCATTTCCGTAATCGCCAATTCCTTTCACTACACCCTTTATGTGCCATTTGGTCCTATCGAGCTTAATATCGCCGAACCGGAGAGAATTAAGCTGGGCAATTGGACGTGCACCCATAGTAAAAATATCGCGGTTGATACCTCCAACACCTGTGGCTGCTCCCTGATATGGTTCAACGGCGCATGGGTGGTTATGCGATTCGATTTTGAAAGCACACGCAAGACCATCGCCCAAATCGACCAATCCGGCATTCTCAGCACCCGCTTCAGCAAGAATTGCTTCACCCTTTCGGGGCAAGGTTTTAATCCATTTAATGGAGTTTTTGTAAGAGGCATGCTCACTCCACATAACAGCAAATATGCTTAACTCGGTAAAATTGGGTTCGCGTCCGAGAATCTTCTTAATCATTTCGAACTCTTCGGGTAAAATCCCTAGCTCCTTGGCGGCATCAACAGTAACTTCCATGGTGTGTGTTTAAGAATTTTTAAATCCGAGCCAAAAATACTAACAATATATGATACTATTTAAAACTTGGTGAATGTTTTTAGACTTGTAAATATTTAGGTTAATCTATTGATATCACCCAGCACCCTATCACAAACCCCTATACATCATATGTGTAATTCATCTTAGGCTCTGCAAACTAGTTCAATGTTAACATCCTGTTAAAAAAAAATCGGGGGCATAAACCCCCGACTATACTCTATTACTCGTACACTGCTATTACAAATCCTTTGGGAATTCGTTCCCCCTCCTTCACATTTATCGTTTTAATCTTTCCGGGGAATGGGCAGAGTACCTTATTCTGCATTTTCATCGCTTCGAAAATCATAAGCAAATCGCCAGGCTGCACCGTATCACCCTCTTTTACCGACACCTTAATTATAGTACCGGGGATAAAGGACTTAAGCTCTTTGAGCTTAGGTGCCTCCCATTTCACTCGCATCTCATTCTTTCTGGTAGTTAGGGTTCTATACTTTGTTCCCTCAATCACCATCATCTTAAACTGAGGATGCTCAGCAATGGTTGGTTTTACACTATTGTTCGAAGCGTTTTTCTTGGTTTTATTTTCTTTTACCATAGCTTCTGTTTTTAGAATGGAGGAATTCCATGCTTTTTCCAAGGTGTATCGACAACCTTACTTACCGAAACATCAAGGGCGTGCATAATTATCTTACGTGTTTCGGTAGGTTCAATTACGGTATCAATGTACCCTTTGGCTGCCGCTACATATGGATTAGCAAATTTCTCCTTGTACTCTTTAACCTTTAGGCGGCGCATCTTTTCAGGATCCTCAGCATCTAAAATTTCCTTTCGGAAAATAATATTCGCTGCACCCTCGGGGCCCATAACAGCAATCTCGGCTCCTGGCCAAGCAAATACGAAGTCGGCACGAAGGTGACGCGAACTCATGGCAATGTAACCACCACCATAAGCTTTCCGAAGGATTACAGTAATTTTTGGCACTGTGGCCTCACTGTATGCGTAAAGCATTTTGGCTCCGTGACGAATCACACCAGCGTGTTCTTGGTCGGCGCCGGGCAGATATCCGGGCAAATCTACAAGTGTGATCAGCGGGATGCTAAAGGCATTACAGTAACGGATAAATCGGGCGGCCTTATCGGACGAATCCACATCAAGAACACCAGCCAGCACCAACGGTTGGTTAGCCACAAAGCCAACAGTATCGCCATTGATACGGCCAAATCCGATTACGATGTTTGAAGCCCAATACTCTTGCACCTCGAAGAAGTCGGAGTCATCAGCAATTGACTTAATCACATCGCGCACATCGTAGGGTTGCTTAGGATCGCCAGGCACAATATCATCGATATTATACTCTGGTTTAGGATCTTTAGGCTCGAATTTGCGGGCTTTGCGGGTGTTGTTCCAAGGGATATAAGTGATAAGCTTTTTGATTTGCTCAAAACACTCCATTTCGCTCTCGGCAAAGAAATGTGCATTACCGGTGATCTCGGAGTGTACCCTTGCACCACCAAGTTCTTCCATAGATATTTCCTCGCCCAAAACGGTTTTAATAACTTCGGGGCCGGTGATAAACATCTTTGAGATGTTATCCACAGTAAAAACAAAGTCAGTTAAAGCAGGTGAATACACCGCACCACCAGCGCATGGACCTAGTATAACCGAAATTTGTGGTATAACACCGCTGGCAAGCGTATTGCGAAAGAAGATCTCACCGTAACCAGCAAGGGAATTGACACCTTCCTGAATTCGGGCTCCGCCAGAGTCGTTAATACCAATTAGCGGAATACGCATTTTTAAAGCGTAATCCATAATTTTTGTAATCTTACGGGCATGCATCAACCCGAGTGATCCCCCAGCAACAGTAAAATCCTGTGCAAAAATTGCAACGGGTGCACCATAAATGGTACCGGTACCAATGATAACCCCATCGCCATGTAATACTTTGGATTCCATTCCAAAGTCTCGTGCTTCATGCTCTACGAAAAGATCGTACTCGTTGAACGAATCCTCATCGAGAAGGGCAATTACCCGCTCACGCGCGGTTAGCTTGCCCATGGCCTGCTGCTTGGCTATAGCCTTCTCGCCGCCACCCTGAAGAATCTCTTCCTTTCGCTTTTGAAGCTCTAAGATTTTTCTTTTTAAAGGCATATTATTCCTTTGTTGGTTAATATTTTAGGTTGCCAACCTTGTAAAAATTTATGGCAAAATACGACACAACATTAGTAAATCATTCTTAAATATGACCCATATATCGATAGGTTTTTGATAAAAAAAGTATTACTCGCCCTGTTTTTCAAACAGTTGTGCAAAGAGAGTAAAGAATAAATCTGTTTTTTCTTATACGCCGCACATAAGTACTTGTATATGTGACGTAAAGATATTATCCCAGGTTATCTGGGGTAGGGATTTTGAAAATTTTAATTTTTAGAAAATGTTCAATTTGGCTAAATAGTTTTTGGTCGGATCGATTTACAAAGGTTAGGGCAACTCCATCGGATTGTGCTCTAGCCGTTCGCCCAATTCGATGAACATAATCTTCCGGATCGTTGGGGGCATCATAATTCACAATCAAATCGATATCCTCAATATCTATCCCCCTAGCTATGATGTCGGTAGCCACGAGAATTTGAAACTTGCGATTTCTAAACTTGCGAAGCACATTTTCTCGTTCTTTCTGCTCCAGATCGGAATGAATGGCCATCACGCTCATAGTCTCATTTTTCAAAGATCTCTCTATGCTTTTCACCTTGACCTTGGTAGAGGCAAAAACAATGGCGCTCTTCACATGATCTTTCCCTTTGAGCAGATGAGAGAGAAGGTTGATTTTCTGTGAATCGTCAATAAAATATGCAGCCTGAAGTACATTCTCGGCTGGCTTGGATATGGCAATATTAATCTCAATAGGGTTATTTAGTATCTTTTTAGTAAGCCCACGGATATTAGAGGGCATAGTTGCGGAGAAGAGCAGGGTTTGTCGTTTTGTGGGCAACAACTTTATGATCTCCATAATATCATCATAAAAACCCATATCAAGCATCCGGTCAGCCTCATCGAGCACCAAATGCTCAACCCTATTAAGGGACACATAACCCATACGGATATGCTGAATAAGCCTTCCGGGTGTAGCAATTATAAAATCGGATCCATTCTGTATGGCAATGCGCTGTTGATCCCAGGTTTGGCTATCGTTACCTCCGTATACCGCTACGGAACTTACTGGAGCAAAGTAGCCAAAACCCTCGAGCTGCTGATCGATTTGCATTGCCAACTCGCGAGTTGGAACAATTACAAGTGTACTTGTGTAGTTTAACCTCATAGGCAGTGAGGACAACTTATCCATAATGGGTAGTATAAAGGCTGCTGTTTTGCCTGTACCCGTTTGGGCGCAAGCAATAACATCCTTACCCTCCATTATAGGGGGTATTGCTTTCTCCTGCACAGGTGTTGGGCTAGTAAAGCCCATTGCATTGATGCCATCCATTATGGCATTTTGAAATCCAAAATCGTTAAATGTCAAAGGAATAGATAATTATGTGAATAATCTTAATGAACTAAAGAAAGTAAACTAGCTAGTTTTTTTATATCAATTTTGAGAATTTTACTTTGCAAATGTAGCTAAAATTTAGGCGACAACTCACAAATTATCATACATCACTGGCTATCAGCCGAAATCGTTTGTTTACATGTCCTTCGATACTTAAATTTAATGTCCTTATCTTTGCCTTTTCAATTTTTAAACCGATATAATGATGACTAAATACAAACATATTTTTTGGGATTTGGATCGTACCCTGTGGGATTTTGAACAAAATATGCGGATTACGCTACTCGAAATATTTGAGAATCACAATTTGGGTGCAGCCATCCCAACTTCTGATGATTTTATCAACACCTACAATATGCATAACGAACGCCTTTGGGCGAGCTATCAGAAGGGCGATATGAAAAAGGAGGTACTTCGGTTTAAGCGTTTTGAGCTTACCCTAAAAGACTACGGTATAAAAGATAAAATACTTGCCGAGGTTATTGGGGGTGAATACATTGCGGAAAGTCCAAAAAAAACAGCGCTTATTCCACATTCCATTGAGATTTTGGAGTATTTGTATAACAAGTATACACTCCATATAATCACCAATGGTTTTAACGAAGTGCAATTCACCAAGCTGAAGCTGTGTGGCATAGAAAAATACTTCGACAGGGTTGTTACATCCGAAATATCGGGCTACCACAAACCACGCCCCGAAGCTTTTGGGTACACCCTTTCAATGGCCAATGCCAAAAAGGAAGAAAGCATAATGATTGGTGACGATATTGATGCTGATATTGTTGGAGCCAAGAAATTTGGCATAAACCAAATATATTTTAACCCCCAACGGTTACCCCACAGCGAAGGAATAACCCACGAAGTGGAAAACCTACTAGAGATAAAATCAATCTTGTAAAGCATAGCATAGTTCTGGGTTTAGAGCCAAAACCTGCAAAATTTAGCAGTGCTCTACACAGTAAGTTCCTTTAGTAGGGAATATCATCATCGGTCATAGGGCCCGACAGGAAATCGAAATCTGAATTACCTGATGATGCTGGTAGCGGATCTTCATTCATTTTTGAACCAAAAGTAACCGCCTGAGAAGCGCCGGGTGCTGCGTAAGGAGTAAATTCCATATCATCAATATCTGTGAATTTAGCTTGCTCTTTACGGAATCGTAAGCGGATATCGCCCACGGCTCCATTACGGTGTTTGGCCACAATAA
>DDWD01000111.1 GCA_002345825.1 Bacteroidales bacterium UBA2295 | reverse complement strand
CAGCTATGGAAAGCAGTTTGAAAGACTTAATGTAGCTAGTATCAGGTAGGTGTGGCCCACGACACAGGTCGGAAAAATTGCCCTGCGAGTAAAACGTAATAGTACCATCCTCCAGATCGTTAATAAGCTCAACCTTATAAGGATCCCCCTTTTGCTTATATTTATCAAGTGCTTCGGCCTTAGAAACAGTCTTACGGGTAATCTCCTCCTTTGCCTTAACTATTTCCATCATCTTGGACTCAATCTTTGGAAAATCGGCATCGGATATGGAGTAATCACCAAAATCGATATCGTAGTAAAAACCATTCTCGATGCTTGGCCCAATTCCTAGTTTTACACCGGGGTAAAGCATTTCAACGGCCTCGGCCATGAGGTGTGCCGACGAGTGCCAGAAGGCGTGCTTGGCCTCCTCCTCGTCCCACTTGTGCAGCTTAACAGAGGCATCTGTAGTTATAGGTCTTGTGATATCCCAGACCTCATCATTTACAGTTATTGAGAGCACCTCCTTGGCCAGGCGATCGGATATATTTTTGGCTATTTCTAGCCCGGTAATGCCCCTAGAGAACTCGCGTACATTACCATCGGGAAAAGTTATTTTTATCATTTGAGCAAAATATTGGAAAAACGAGTGCAAAGTTAATCATTATTATTGAATTAACAGGAAATTGTATGCAAAGTTCAATGGGCATAAGGATCACTAATAATTGCCCAGAGTGCGCTATTTCTCTCTTCGAATTGCGTGTACAGCATAATAACGTGGATAGAAAAACCTAAGAATAGGCCGAATGCCCACTTGATATGTAGGGGCGGTCCATTTCTCGCTGTAGGTTATATCCCATCCCGCTTTATCGAGAAGCATATCGAACTGCCAGGGTTCAAACTCATGGTAGTGCCAATCGAACTTATTGTTGATATTACGATATGGTTTTGAGAACCATAAACTCAGGGGAATGGTAGCAACCATCCTATTTGCAGGAAGATTTTTAATCAATGCGTAGGGAGAAACAAGGTGCTCAAGGATTTCGAAAGCGGTCACCACCTCAACACCAGTATACTTTTGAATTAATTCGGGGTTAAGGTCTAAGTCTACTCCCTGAGTATTTTGAACGTTATACCCCAGCGATGTGAACTCTTCTGACAATCTGTTTTTAACTCCTAAATCTAGTATGTGTTTACTGTTAGGCTCAACCTTTTTGTAAAAATCAATGGTTTTTTTAAATCTAATTTGCTTCAATTTTTCTGCTTTCATATACCCTACTATTTTTCGCCAAATTTATGGTTAATATTTGTTTAAGCAAATTGCCATAAAAAATGTCAGAATCTCTAAGTGCAGACTTGGTTTTTGCACATTCTACCTAACTCCTGTTTAAAAAACACAAAAAATCTGGAAAAGAACCAAAGAAAACATAAATGGACCACTCAATAAAGTAACGCACAAACATCCTTACCATAATCTATCATAAACAAAGAGCAAGACTTTCATTTAAATTTATGCTAATTGAATTTTGAAAAATTAAAAAAAAATAGTATAACTTTGAAGTAGGGATGAAATTTAAAAAAACGCATTACTCTTCTAACCGAGATAATAGATCATTAGCAAATTTAAAATGTTAAAAAAATCAACAATAGCCTTTATAAGCCTTTAATGTTTAACTAACTTAAAACCATCTCTATGAGAAAAAAACTCCTTCTATTTCTAGCCACAACTTTCTTGCTTGGGAATATGTGTGTGTTCTCTCAGGGTCAGGGAGGAGGGATTACCGCCGAGTTCAACGGAAACCTCTTCGATCAGGACGAGATTCTGATAACACCTACCTACCTAAAAGCAAGGTATTTCATCAACGATGAAATAGCGGTAAGGCTCAGCACCTGGGCTGAATTTTACAGCCATCAGAATGTGCCTGAGTCAACGTTAAACTTCTTCTCTATTACTGCACGCCCAGGCGTTGAATACCATCTAGCCGCTGAGGCTGGAGTGTTTGCTGCTTATGTTGGAGCCGAGTTTATTTTCGACTATGCAGAGCATAGCTTCGACTCTACGGTAGATGTTCCAATAACAGGAGCATGGAGCACATCCGATATTCAGGCATTCCACAACCGCGGATTCATGTCGTTTGGCGGAGGTTTGGTTGGCGGTGCCGATATTTACATTGGCGGCTCGGCCTATGTTGGCACTGAAATAGGCTTTGCCTACAAGTACACCAACCACGCCGAGGTTTTGTACGGAACAGAACTGTTCCTAGGCCAATCGAAAACCTCACAGTTTTACATTGATCTAAGTCGGGTTATTCGTATAGGATTCATGATTAAGTAGCCCAAAACCTTAACTTAAAAACAGTTTAAATATGAAAAATTATACTCACAAGCTATTCGGAAAGCTCGGCACATGGCTCATGATCCTGCTATTTATATCGGCAGCGCCATTTGCTAAGGCTCAAGAAACTCCAGATATGGTAATCCAAGAGTTTCTCGACGCCAGCGATGCAACCATTACTAGCGCATATCCAGGCGACATAATTAAAGTTGTTGTAAACGGAAACATTAATTTTGATTTTACAACCACAATCACTCGCTACGCCCTTGTGAATCAGGAGTACATCAACACCCAAGGTCAAAGCGGGTTAAACTTTGCCATATCGGCTGTAACTGTAACCGATGAAATTACTCATAATGAGGTAATTATTACAGCTACGGTACCGCATAATATTAGCACGGCCGATTACGCATTGCATAACCTTAAGGTGCTCTGTGTAACCGCTGGTACTAGCATCGATTTTGGGGAGTTTGCCATTAGCAACCTTAATGTGATTGATAATTACAGCGAGGACGACCTAAGCCTAACTGGCGGTAATAGGTACTGGAACGGCAGCAACTTTTACCTGAACTTCAGTCTGGCAGGAGCCAGACACTTCACCACTCCAGAATTTAACGTTCATACTGCAACCAACAGTACCCTAAGCTACGAAATTAGGAGAACCAGTACCGCTGTCCCTCCTGCTGGAAGCGAGATTTACTTTGAGTATAGCACCGATGGTGAAACCTGGGTTAAATTCGACACAATTTACCTTGATATGGGTACAACATGGCCCGCTAGCGCCATTGAGCATGATGTGACCACCACAATGGTTTCCGCCAATACCCAGTTTAGGTTCCGCCAAAAGTATGCAGCCTATACAGCGAACAACCACACCTGGGAGATTCGTAATTTCATTATCCATGTACCTGCATCGGATAATAATTTTGATGAGAGTACAGATGAAAACTTTACCATAATAACACCTACCTATAGTATTGAGCTGACCAATCCGGGTGCTAGCCCATTTGAGATTGGCACCAATGTGGGTGTAACCATCACTAACGTTAACGGAAAATTCCCCGATGGCACTAAGTTTGAGAAGTATCTGTACAGCAACACAACAACGCCTTTTGATAGGAGTCAATTTGGCGTACTTAGCTCTGCCCCAACAGAAGATCAAACTTTTTCTATTACAGCTCCATTTATACTTGGAAACAACCTACAAATTTATTTAAGAGCTGAGAATGCTGAAGGCTACATTCATTCCGATTGGACAAGCACCTTTACCACTCAAACTGTAAACATTGGAATTGATGCAATAGAGTTCACAGAACCTATTGAAGAAGCTGGTGGAGAGGCAACCTCGCCGGGCAAAGAGATCTCTGTAGATTACACAATAAACGGAGAATTCTCAACGCCAAACATTGATGTTGTGCTTGAATACCAAATGGGGGGTAACTGGTACCCGCTGACAAGTCAAGCGGCAGAAGCATCAACCTCGGGTACCATAACTGGAACTTTACCATTTATGGAACTCGCCACAACGCTACCCATTAGAATTCGCCTTACCAATACCGATAATATTGGTTATCAAAACCAAACCATTGCTCGAAATAATACAGATTACGAAGTTGGCCCATATACCGTTGAGGAGGGAAGTCGCTTTGGATTCCAAATTTACGGTGAGGTTCATGAAAGCCAAAACGTTACCATAGAATACTCAGTAGATAATGGAACGACCTGGGAGGTTATGGCTACTAAGGCTGTTACCGCTGGATTTGAAGGGTTTATTTTCCACTATGCGGTAGATCTGTTCGATGTTCCTGTAACAGGAGATGTTATGTTCCGTCCAGCCCAAAGCGGCGAGGAAGGTACCATTGATGCCGAAATTATTGGGCATAGACTTGAAAAACCCCTTGTATTCCCTAACGTTTCCGATCAGGATAATATCAGCATTATAAACCCCTCGCTAACCGTAGGAGATATTTACGTGGTTAACGAGGAGGCTATTGCCGAGAACGGTTACTTTGAGTACGAAACGGAATATACGCTAGAGTATGCTACCCGTGGCCTGTGGCCAGCCGACACCTATTTTGCCTTTGTATTTGAACGCAACAATAGGTACATAGTCCTTGCCGAGAGCAACCTGCAAGGCGAACAAAGCGTAACCTTTACTGTACCAAGTAAAGATGAGCTAGCTGAGCATTTTGGGGTTACCCTAGGTTCCAACGAGAACTTTACCATTAAGGGGTATGCCTACTCGCGCAGCGAGGAGTTTGGTGGTTACCAAAACCTGAGGTTATATCTACAAAGCCAGTATATCTATCGTAACGACCTACTAGAGAGGAGTGGTACCAGCGGTAATAATATGTATTTTAACCAGAATAATGAGCGTTACTCCATAACAAGGGCATATGACCTGTCAAATATGGTAGAGCCAGTAAAGTTACAATTCTACTACCAATCAGATATTGGGACTGCAACATTAAACACGCTTCCGAAGGTACAAATATCAATTGATAATGGAGTAACTTATACTGACCTCGAAATTAATGAAGACTCTGACCTATGGGGAGGGATTTTAACGTACCACTCACTTAATAGACTGGAAAAAACGGGTGGATGGTATCGGTACAGCCTGGATATCCCATCTCAATTCCTAACCGAAGAGACTCACTTCCGATGGATCCAAACAATCAATAGTGGATGGTGGGAGATTTACAACTACGATAGTGGGTCTAGCCCTGTTATTACCGGAAACAATAACGAGATTCCATTCTACGACAAGTTGCCAGCATCGCAAACCATGAACTTTGTAATAGATGCAATAACTTGTACCGATTATGATGATTCATACGACGACTATACTTGGAGACTGGTTGACGAGGATTTAGATCCGCTGCTTGACCCTGCAGCAGTAGCTGGCGAGGAGTTTACCTTTGCATTTGAGTATAACTCTGGTGGGGCAATTGAACCCTCGTTCCCCCTTGGAACCGATTTCTACTTTGAGCTAAACACCACAGGTTCTGTAGCTATTCTCGATCCTGAAACAGGCGAATCAATTGTTTGGGGACCATACGAAAATGTAAACGATACCATTGGTGCAACCCTAACAATGCCTGAGTTTATTGAAACCGGTATTTACCACATTGTTGCATACGCCCAGTTCGAAAAAGAGGAAACATCTTGCAACTGGGATGCAACTGTAAAAACCGACCTGTTTATTGAGGGCATTCAAGCGCAAGATGCCATTAGCCTTATGCTGAACACTCCCGAAAACGGCGACACGTATAAGATTAATGAGCAGCTTACTGTTGACTACTCATCGTATGGTGAGTGGCCTACTGACATTAAGTTTGCAGCAGTGGTTAAAGCGACTATCGACTCCGATGGAAACACCAAATACGTTGTGCTTGACGAAGCAACCGCAACTGGCCTCAATAATCTTATTGAGAACGTTAAAATGATAGATGCTCCTTGGTGGTACGAGGATCTTGTGACCCCAGCCAATAGCGACTACATTACCAACTATAGCTTTGGAATAGTTGCTTACCAAGGCGCTGAGCTGATACTCCAGAACAACGTTTATGGGCCGCTTACAATTGATGACTTCATTGAGTTTAAGGGAGCAACCGATTTGGGCAACTGGATAGATGATGAAGGCGACAGGTATTTCTTATCCAACGCGTTCGATCTAACAGGCCTAATTAACGCAACTCTTGAGTTCCGGTACTCGGCCGATAACATTACCATATCGAGCAGCACCCTACCACAGCTTCTTGTTTCTATCGATGGCGGAACAACATTTTCCCCACTTGCTGTTGAGGGCGAATATGGCGATGTCGGCTACTTAGGAAGCAACGAAACGAACAAAACCTACAGCGTTGAAATCCCTGCTGAATTCTTAACCAGCGCCACCCACTTTATGTGGAAACAACAAGTAAATGGAGGACAAGGTAATGACGAGTGGAGAATTTCAAATATCAACGTTACAACTGGAAGTTCGAACGTTTACGAAGGTATGCAAAGCTACGCTAACTTTACCTTAACCTGGCCAAGGCTTTCGAACTACACCTTGTCTCTAGTTGAGGTTGATGGAATGGAGCCAACCCTTTTCAATGGTAGCACATTCGACTTTAACTGGGAACTTAATGTTGACCCAATTACCGAGGAGCCACTTGATGCTCTCCCTGCAGGGACTGTTGTAGAGTTCTACCTTTGGGAATCTGGCGATTTTGTTATCGATCCTGAGACCGAGGTGCCAATTCTACTAGGCACAGCCAATGCAGTCGGTGAGTTCGAAGGTTCAATTCCTTTCCTTACCGAAAGAGACAACTACGACGTAAGAGCCATTGCCTTGCTGAATGATGAGGTATACGATGAGGCCATCGTTAAAACCATCAGTGTTTTCAATGATGTAATTAGGACCACCCTTGTGGAAACCAACCCCGTAATCTTTGCTGGTAATACAATTGAGGTTGAGGGAACAATTGAGAACACCACCAATGTATCTAACTACAACGATGTTTGGTTTAACCTGGTTATGGCCGATGGCGCCAATGAGATACTGCTAGATGCAAAGCAAGGATTAAACGAGAACTTTATAGTAGATCTACCTCCAAGCATCGCGGGTACTTTGCCATATGCAATAATTGCTACAGCAGATAATCCGTTGGGTACAGTTGGCGAACCCATCTCTATGGGCGGAGGCAACACCCTTGACAATTCCGATATGAATGGGGTTTACAGTGCCTATAATTTTGGTGATAATTCATTCACCTTAGACTTCCTGGGTGCAATGCAACAGATATACACCAACGGAAGCAACAACAACTGGGATTTGACTAATCAAACTGTGCTTCAATTCAAACTTAAGTTTGAGAAAGAGATAGCAGAGCTTACCGATGACCAGAAGTTGGTGCTTACCTATTCAGTGGATGGAGGTGTTACATTTACTGAAATGGCCTCGTATCCCGATGCTCGCTTTAACGATCCTTTATTCTTCGACAACGAGGATCTGGACGATTGGTTTAACGAGCAAATCCAAATCCCCGAAGAGGCTAAAACAGAAGAAACCATCCTTCGCTGGAGGGTTGAGGAATCGAAGGGTTACGCTATGGTTAAAGATATTGAACTGCTTCCATTCGCTGACTTCCATATGGTTCCCCTACAGTTTATTATCAACAACCTTACCATCACACCTCAAAGGATTGACCTTGTTGCCAACGACCTGACGGCTTGCCCCGATGGATCTATTGAGTTTACCTACAACATTAGGGGAAGATTTAGCGAGATGTGTGAGTTTACAATTAACTCAACTGCTGGTACGCCACAAATTAATAACAAGGATGTGAAGTTCACCGGCATAACTGAGGGTACAGGTGAAATTACCCTAAACCTTGGCTTGCTTGACAATCCAATATCTGGAACAAACGTCCAGTTTATCCTTAATGCGAGTGACCTTAACTACAATGACAATCCTTACACAATTCTTGGTAACTGGAGTGAGCTAGGCGTTGAAATCATTCCAAATATTGAGGATTTCATGCCAGGTATCTCAGCACAAACCCTTGGCAATGATGATTACTACTCCTGCACCGACGAGGAAAGAGTTGTTGTTGTTAACAACATCAAGGAGTACTTTGCATACCAGCTTCGCAATGTAATTTCAGGCGAACTAATTGGCGATGCAGTATTTGTTGACACCGAGGATGAGGATCTTATGGATGCTGACTCCTACCCATACTACAATCCAGGTGCCGATGGGGGAAATGGAACATTAGAAATATCCATAGGAGCTATTAGCGGGCGGACTGTTGTTGAGGTTATGGTTACATCACACAATGCAGGAAGCGATTTGACTTGCCAAAACCTTGTGGTAAATGATCAGGCCATATTCAATACCCGTGACCTTGTAATTCAATACACTTGGTCCGGCAGCGACCTCGGTTCTGGTTACTGGAAAGAAGTAACTGGGAACGAAAACTTCGCCATTTGCGAAGGTTCCACAGATCTATCCATCCGTTTGTACGATTACACCGAAGAAGCTCCTGTTGTGGGTGATATTATGTGGTACCGTAACAATACTGAAACGCCAATATCTGGCGGTACGCTTACTAACTACCCAGTAACAGGCGACTACTTTGTGGTTTACAAGCACAGCAAATGCGACGATTACGTTTCAGATCCTATTACCATTACTGTAGTTGAACGACCTGAGAAACCAATAATTACTTTCGAAGGTTCGCAGGAACTTTGTGAGGGTGAGTATGCTACACTCTCCACATCGGATAGCTACAGCTACTACAGATGGTATAATGTTGGAGACGGGCTATCGCTTATACCCGGAATGAACTCCAATACCCTTGAGGTTTACTACAGCGGTGATTATGTGGTTGAGGTCTCTAATGTTCCGTTTGATCCAAACGTACCAATTTGCTCTGAATTCTCGGACAATTTTGTTGTTGACCTTAATATTCACTACAGGCCCAGTACACCAAATAACTTTAACATTATTGAAGATGTACTTTGCGAGCCAGGTGCCGCGCAGGTAGAACTTTACTTTGTTGAGGACGATGTTTGGTATCAGCTATTCGACTGGAAAACCAATGAAGCCATAAGTGAAGCTCAGCTGGGAGGCAACCAGAACTCATTAATCCTAACCACCGATGTGCTTACAGAAAGAACAGAAATTGGTGTAATGGCCTGGAGAAATGGTGTTGAAACTTGCGCCCCGGTTTACTCAACCAACTACGAAAGGGTTATTGTTTACGACCTTTACATCGATGTAAATGGCAACACGCTAATTGCATCTATCCCTTACGACCGAGTTGACTCGTACCAGTGGTACCGAAACGACAGGTTGATTACCAACGGTGGCACATCGCGCACCCTTAACATCTACGACGATGCAACCTACAAGGTTGTGGTTGTAACTTACGATGGTTGCGTTCTAGAGTCGTCTGTTGGTCGCGAGGGCGAGCCAGAACCAGAGGAGCAATCAGTGGCCACTTCACTGTCGCTGTTCCCGAACCCCGCAACCGATAATATCAACATTAACTACACCAGTACCAACGATGAGAGTGTACGCATAAGAATCCTCAACCTAAGCGGTGAGGTAGTATTTGAGAAAGAGGTAGAGAAAGTAAACACCGAGCTCAAGTACGTTATCCCAGTGCGTAAGCTAAACAACGGGGCATACATTATCCATGTGATTGGTAAGCAGGATGTGAAAGTTCAACAGTTTATTAAATTTTAAATAAGCAAAAACTATGAATAAACTAAAGTATATCATTGTTTTCATCGGGCTGGCCATCTTCATGAATAGCTGTATGGAACCCGTTGAGCCAACCAATGTACAGATACTCACCGGAGAGTGGGAAGTGGTTAGCGTAATTGCCGATAGGCAGCTAAACGACCCTGACAACATTTTTGGAGAGGAATCGGTACTCCATTTGGACAGGAACGAAACCTTTCTTTTCATCAACGTGGATGGTCGGGCAAAGGCAGGTACGTGGACAGCAACAGAAGCAGCGCTTACCCTAACCGATCCTGAAGAGGGAAACATTACGTTTACCATTGTTTACTCAAACTACAACAAGCTGCACGCTTACTACACCATTAGTAACTCGCTTACTGGTGATATTGAGCTACGCTATCTGTTCGAAAGAATTAAATAGCACAGCTTACACAGCAAAAAAAAACTGCCCAAATGGGCGGTTTTTTTTTGATCCAAAGTAATCCTTAATTATGGTCAGCATATTTCTTAATCCATTTAGCTATTATTGCATCAAAGTTTATTGGTGAACGCATATAATACTAACAAAAATCGTATTAAAAATGAAAAGGTTTAGCCTTCTACTAACTGCCATACTGATTGTTTGTCAAGGCATTGCACAGCAAGAAAAGCAAAAGATTACCCTTGAAGATATCCATCGCGATGGCACATTCGCAGCCCGCTCGGTTCGGGGTATCGTATCGATGAACGATGGCGAGCACTATACGGTAATGGAACGCGGCGGTAAAATTGCGCGCTACAGCTACGCCAAGGGCGAACTGGTTGATGTTTTGTTCGATGCATCGGAATATGATATTGAACCCCTAAAACAATTTAGGAGTTACAAACTTAGCTCCGATGAGAAAAAGATTCTGCTAACAACTGATGTGAATCCGATTTATCGCCACTCGTTTACGGCAAGCTACTTCGTTTACGATATTCAATCAAAAAAAGTACAACCCCTTTCGGAGAATGGAGCACAGATGCTGGCTACCTTCTCGCCCGATGGGCAAAAGGTTGCCTTTGTTCGCAATAACAACATTTATATTTCAGACCTTGTTGCGGGCGATGAGAAACAGATTACATCCGATGGAGAGTTTAACCACATAATTAACGGCGCAGCCGACTGGGTTTACGAAGAGGAATTTGCCCTTACCACTGGAATGCAATGGAGTCCCGATAGTCGTAACTTGGCATTCTATAGGTTCGACGAGAGCAACGTAAAGGTTTTCCATATGCCCATGTACCAAAATCAGCTTTACCCTCCCAACTACTCGTTTAAATACCCTAAAGCTGGGGAGGAAAATTCCCGTGTAAGCATTCACGTTTACAATATTGAAAAGCAACAAACCAAAGCAATGGAAGTTGGTTCCGAACCCGACCAGTACATTGCCCGCATAAAATGGACAGCCAACCCCGAACAGCTAAGTATGATTAGGCTGAACAGATTACAGAATAAGCTAGAGATCCTTTTGGCCGATGCAGAAACTGGACAATCAAGGGTGCTTTACACCGAGGAAAACGAACACTACATTGAGGAGCCCAACGACGATTACCCCATTTATACTGCTGATGGCAAGCACTTTATTATTATCAGCGAGATGGATGGCTACAACCACATATACCTATACTCAATGGAAGGCACCTTGGTTAGCCAGCTAACCAAGGGAACAAACGAGGTGCGCTCGGTTTATGGCTACGATGCCAAAAACAAACGAGTTTACTATAACGCGTACGACAACTACCCTTTACGCTCGGCAGTTTGCTGGGTATCGACAAATGGCAAAAAGCAAGAAAAAATATCGACCTTAACCGGTACCAACTCGGCCGATTTTAGCAATGGGTTTAAGTACTACATCCATTTTCACTCATCGGTAAATACCCCAACGCTGGTGACGCTGCACAATGCCAAAGGCAAGGAGCTAAGGGTGTTGGAAGATAACGCCCAGCTAAAAGAAACCTTGGCCAAGTTCGATATCCCCAAGAAGGATTTCTTTACTTTCACCACATCGGAGGGCATTGTGCTGAATGGCTACATGGTTAAACCATTGAATTTTGATGAAACAAAAAAATATCCTGTGCTAATGTACCAGTACAGCGGGCCTGGATCGGTAACTGTGGTGGATAGGTTTGGTATGGGCTGGGATCAGCAGCTGGCCACCGAGGGCTACATGGTTGTGGCTGTTGATGGACGTGGCACGGGTGGCCGTGGCGAGAAATTTAAGAAAATAACTTACGGACAGCTAGGTTACTACGAGAGCATTGACCAAACCGAAGCAGCAATATATCTACAGACCTTGCCTTACGTTGATGCTAACCGCATAGGCATTTGGGGATGGAGCTACGGTGGATACATGTCGTCGCTTTGCCTTTTTAAAGCGCCCGAGGTTTTCAGCATGGCCATTGCTGTGGCGCCTGTAACCAACTGGCGATACTACGACACCATTTATACCGAACGGTATATGGGCCTTCCACAAGACAATCCGAATGGTTACGACAACAACTCGCCCATAAACCATGTTGATGGTTTGCAGGGGAAACTATTGCTGGTTCATGGAACGGGCGACGATAATGTGCACGTACAAAACAGCATTGAGCTTACTGAGCGACTTGTGCAGGCCAACAAACAATTTGATATGATGATGTACCCCGATAAGAACCACGGGATATACGGTGGCAATACAAGAGTTCATTTATATACCCTGCTAACTAACTACGTGAAGAATAACCTATAGCATTAAACCATTCATAAAAAAAGGGTTGTTCTACACAACCCTTTTTTTATGAATCTATACTACCGATATATCCGCTGCTTATTCAGTTCCCTTTGGTAAATTCTGGCATTCCTGTTGTGCTCTGCGAGCGTTTTGGCAAATACATGATATCCAGAAAAATCGGGATTGGCCGAAAAGTAGTAGTAACTGTGTTTCTCGTAGTTTAGCACCGCATCAATTGATGATATGCTGGGCGCATTAATTGGGCCTGGGGGTAATCCGCGATGCTTGTATGTGTTGTAAGGTGAGTCAACAGTTAGGTGATGTGTTAGCACACGTTTAATAGTAAAATCGTCAAGTGCATACTTAACTGTAGGGCAGGCCTGAAGGGGTGTTCCCCTATTCAACCTGTTAATAAAAACACCTGCAATCTTGGGGCGCTCATCCACTCTAATAGTTTCCTCCTCCACAATTGATGCAATAGAAACTACACCTATTCTCCCCAAGCCAGTCTCCTCGGCCTTTCTATCACGTTCGGTGGTCCAAAATGCCTCGTACTCCCGTTTCATCCTATCGAAAAACCCCTTTGTGCTGGTGTTCCAGAAAAACTCGTAGGTATTTGGGACAAACATAGCGATAAACGTTTCGGGAGTAAAACCGTACTCTCTGACCAGCTCCTCGGAGAGGAATGCCTCTACAATCTCAGCCGAATCGGCCTCAATTTGTTTTGATATCTTTTGAGCCAGCTGTTGGGGTTTCCTAAATCCGGTAAACGTAACCCTAACGGGGGTTTGCAATCCGGCGCGCAGTATGTTCACCATCTCGCGGTTGGTCATACCAGCTTTAAACTTGTACCTACCAGCCTTTACGCTGTGAGGATATCCCATACGCGAACACGCCCACTTAAAACTCTCAGTATCAATCACAATGTCTTTCTTGTTAACAATATCAATCACATCAGCATATGTGGAACCAGTGGGTATGTTGATATAAACAGACTCCTTGTCGCCAGTTTTTACATTGGATACCAACAACCTTCCGTACATTCGGTAGGCCAGTACACCACCTCCCACCATACCAATGGTTGCTACAAGCACTATGTAAATCAGTATTTTCTTCGTTCTGCTCCTTGTCATAATCAGTTAAAAAAGTGGGGTACAAATATATAAAACCCACTGCATATATGCAGCGGGTTTTATGTTAACAATTGTAAAACCAATATGTTTATCGAAGTTCCTGCACTGCCTTATCAATCCTTTCAAGCGCTTCCATCAGCTCTTCTTCCGATGCAGCGTATGAAAACCGAATAAAATTTGCTGATCCAAAAGCCGTACCCGGAACCGTGGCTACATGGGCGTGGTTTATAAGATACATACAAAGTTCGGGTGTATCGCTAATCAACTCATCGCCAAAACGCTTGCCCAGCAGCTCTGTAACCTCTGCAAAAATGTAAAAAGCACCCTCCGGTACATTGGTTTTAAAACCGGGTATTCTCTGTAGTCTCTCAATAACCTTATCGCGACGTTGCTTAAATGCATCACGCATCATCATAGGATACGAACCGTCAGATGCAATGGCTGCTGCTGCTGCTTTTTGGGCTATGGAGCAGGTACCCGATGTCATTTGTCCCTGTAACTTCTGGCAAGCTTTGGCTATCCACTTGGGTGCAGCACAGTAGCCAATTCGCCAACCTGTCATGGCATACCCTTTCGAAACCCCATTCACTACCACTACCCTATCAAAAATCTCAGAAAATTGGGCAATACTCTCGTGCTTTCCCACGTAGTTGATATGCTCATAAATCTCATCGGAAAGCACTAGAATATTTGGATACTTTACCAGCACCTCAACCAGACCAGCCAGCTCGGCGCGGGTATAAATGCTACCGGTAGGGTTTGATGGAGAGCATAACATTAGCACTCTAGTTTTGGGAGTAATAGCCTCCTCGAGCTGCTTGGGGGTTATCTTAAAGTTGCTTTCCAACGTTGTTGGGATTACAACACTTTTCCCTTCGGCCAGCTTAACCAGCTCTACGTAGCTTACCCAGTATGGAGCAGGTACTATCACCTCATCGCCAGGATTAATGGTAGCCATTAGCACATTGGCCAGGGTGTGCTTGGCTCCACCCGATACAATAATTTGATCGGTACCATAATCTAGACCATTCTCACGTTTCAACTTATCGGATATTGCCTTTAGTAAATCGGGATAGCCGGGTACAGGGGAATAATGCGTGATATTCTCGTCAATAGCTTTTTTGGCGGCATCCTTAACAAAGTCGGGGGTGTTAAAATCGGGTTCGCCCACGCTCAGGTTAATCACGTTAAAGCCTTGGGCTATCAGCTCCCTACTTTTTTGCGACATAGCCAATGTTTCCGATACTGCTAGCTGTGCAACTCTATTTGATACATTTTCCATAGCTGCGGAGATATTAAATTTTTATACACTTGGGTTGAAAGATTTTCGCTAAATTTAAGCCCTTAAAGGTAGAATTAAAATTATCTGGAAACAACGTGTTCCCCAACATAATTCGCTATGGTACTTGATTTGCTAAAGATTGTATTACCCTCACTCCTAGTGTTTCTGGCTGGTTATTTGGCCGTTGAGAGATTGCTCCGGGAGGAGACTAACCGCAGGCGAGCAGAGCTTAATGCAAGCAATAAGAAAATCACAACGCCCATTCGGCTACAGGCATACGAGCGTATAGTTCTATTCCTTGAGCGAATTTCGCCCGAATCGATTTTAGTCAGGGTAAATCAGCCCAACATCTCTTCGCAGAAATTTCAAGGCATCCTGCTCAGCACCATCCGTACCGAGTGGGAACACAACCTGTCGCAGCAACTTTACCTTAGTGCAAAATCCTGGGGATTAGTAAAAAATGCTAAGGATAACGTGATTAAGCTAATTAACAAGAGCGCCGACAAGGTTGACGCCAAAGCACCATCGCTGGTTCTGAGCAAAGAAATACTCGATGGCCTTGTGGATCTTGAGTTTCATCCCACTTACCGGGCTATCGATCAATTAAAAAAAGAGGTTAACGAGTTTTTGTAATTAACCTACAAAAAACGGGGCGACTAATCGCCCCGTTTTTCTATTTTAGCTCACCGTAGTATATGCTATGGTTTAATTAGCTCCACGCTTCGCTTCACAAACTTGCTAAGTTCTTCGCCTTTAAGCATATTATTAGCTAAAAGAGCCAAATCCACCAGCTGTTTAACCAGCTTGTTGTCCTTCCCAAACGATTTTAGTACCTCACTCTTAGACCCTTCAATGGCCTCAACCTTTTTGTTCAGCTCATCCATCTCATCCTTCTCTGCCTGAGGAATCTCCTCATCCTTCTTCTTCTCTGTGGATTTTTTCAGCTCATCGAGCTTGCTTTTTAGCGGTTCAAGTTGCGATCTGTACTCGGCTATCTTTTCATTAAGCGACTTATCTTTTTGCTCAATTACCGACTTTACCAATGGATGCGATACATTCACTACCAAATTTACTGTTTCGGGCATATCGCCATAAAAACCTGCGGTTCCGCTCATGGCAGCCATATCCTTCATACGGCGGATGAACTCGCTTCGAGTAATTACCACAGGCGCCGCAGTTTCGCCCATATCCTCAAACTGCACCCAGTACTGAGAGCTGTTGGTGGCACCTTCGAAAACATTTCGTAACTCCGTTTGAGCCTCATAGGGCAAATCTAACTCTTTCTTATCCTCCTTCACTATAAGCTTATCAATCACATCGCTATCAACTCGCACAAAGCGACAATCCTTTAACTTTGACTCCAGGCTGTTGATTAGGTGTGGATCGAGCTGACCATCCATAACAAGAACATCGTAGCCCTTATTCTTTGCCTGATCGATGTACGAGTACTGCTCCTCGGCATCAGTGGTGTACAGGTAGATAAGCGTTTTGTTCTTATCGGTTTGGTTTTCCTTGATGAGTTTCTCGTACTCCTCGAAGGTGAAGTATTTCCCCTCGGTATTCTTGAGCAGTGCAAACTTTTCGGCCCGCTCGTAAAACTTCTCATCGGTAATCATACCAAAAGTGATGAAAAGTTTAAGATCGTCCCACTTCTTCTCGAACTGCTCCCTGTTCTCCTTAAATATTTCGTGTAATCTATCGGCCACCTTTTTGGTGATATGCGATGAGATTTTCTTAACGTTTGAGTCGCTCTGCAAGTAGCTACGCGATACGTTTAGCGGAATATCGGGTGAATCGATAACGCCGTGGAGCAGGGTAAGGAACTCGGGAACTATCCCCTCAACCGAATCGGTAACGTACACCTGGTTGCAGTATAGCTGTATCTTATTTTTCTGAATATCGAAATTCGACTTGATTTTTGGGAAGTAAAGTATTCCTGTGAGGTTAAACGGATAATCGACATTTAGATGAATGTTGAAGAGTGGTTCTTGTGCTGCAGGGTAAAGATCGCGATAAAATTTGTCGTAATCCTCCTCCTTAAGATCGGAGGGCATACGGGTCCACAATGGGTTGGTTTCGTTTACAATTTTATCTTTACCAGTATCAACCTCTTTGCCATCTTTCCACTCCTTCTCGGTGCCAAAAGCAATGGGAATAGGCAAGAAACGGCAGTACTTCTTGAGCATCTCATCAATTCTATGCTCATCAAGAAACTCCTCGCTGTCCTTATTAATGTGGAGAACGATATCTGTTCCGCGACTCTCTCGTTTGGCATCTTCAATAGAGAATTCTGGAGAACCATCGCACGACCATTTAATTGGCTTGGCATCGTCCCTGTGTGAACGGGTAATGATTTCAACCTTATCGCTTACCATAAACGACGAGTAGAACCCTAAACCAAAATGGCCAATTATGGCCTCGGTTTTATCCTTGTACTTGGCCAAAAAATCTTCGGCACCCGAAAAGGCAATCTGATTGATGTACTTTTCAATCTCCTCTTCGGTCATCCCCACACCATTATCGCTAATGGTTAGAGTTTTCTTTTTCTTATCGAGCGCAACGCGAATGGTTAAGTCGCCCAATTCGCCTTTGTACTCGCCAACCGAAGCCAAGGTTTTTAGCTTTTGTGTAGCATCAACAGCGTTTGATACAATTTCACGAAGAAATATTTCATGATCGGAGTATAAGAACTTTTTGATAATCGGGAAAATGTTCTCGCTGGTAACATTAATCTTGCCCTTCTGCATGGCTAATATTGTTTTAGTTAAACATTCAATTTTTCAGGGCAAGATTGTCAAAAGTGATGCCACAGGACAATGTCTGCCATTTAGACAGGACTAGAAGTATTTTAGATGGCAAAACGGCCTGAATTATGAGGACAAGAGGGTATATATAGCTACACCAATTAAAATTAAGAAGAAGTATACTATAAATATTTTGACCGCAATAAAAAAAGTCCTCCGCTTTTGCTCCAGTATTTTTTGGCTAACAACCCTCATTACAATATTGTTAATGCGCAAAAAAATGGTGTCGTTTTTAGGAACAAAAGCATAGGCTCCCCTGTTTCGAGCATATGCCCCAAAGGTTGCCTCGTTGGGAGTGTAAAGCATAACCACCTCTATATTGGGATTAATAACTTTGGTAGCCTCAAGAATCTCAATCCCATTCATTAGGTTATGCTCATGGTCGTCAACAAATTGATAGCCTAAAAATACTATGTGTATATCATTTCTACGGAAGTTTTGCGATGCGAGGTGGGCAATAAACTTTTCCCCTGTAACAAAAGTTTGTATGTAATACTTTGCGGGTTTCTCAATGGCTTTCTTCAAGGATGTTGTATACACAAAATCATGATCAACAATGTATATGCTGGCTATGGGTTTTATTTTCTTGCTCATCATTTTGCTCATTTGATATGCTGCTCCGAAGTTATGAAATTGTTTAGTAATACCAAATTGCATTTCTAGGGCTTAGTATCTTTTAGTATATTTGAGGTTTTATATCACTTTTGAATCATAATTGTTTAGTGCTACCAACCTTACTTTTATACAATAAGCAACCTTAAGAGATAAGCAGTAAGAAAATGCTTAAACTTTTTTAGTGTTACAGACTCAAATACTAGAAGAAATTAACGTTTTAATATCTTTTATAACCATAACAAATTATTCAAACCAAAAAAGAATGCTGTATGAAGAAACTATTGTTCCTTTTAATTCCAGTTGGTATGATGCTTAGCTGTACGCAAAGCGAGAAGCCAAACCCATTTTTTGAGCAGTGGGACACCCCATTTGGCACACCTCCTTTTCATCTTATAGAGGATCACCACTTTATTCCTGCTTACGAGGAGGCTATTAAGCAAAACAATGCAGAGATTGAAGCCATTGTTAATAATGCAGAGGAGCCAAATTTTGAAAACACCATTTTGGCATACGACAAAGCCGGTGAGCTAATGAGCAAGGTAGGTGCCGTATTTGGTGGCATTAATGGAGCCAACACAACCCCTCGTATGCAAGAAATTGCACGCGAAACAACTCCTATGCTTTCGGCTCATCGCAATGCCATTAGGTTTAATCAGGATTTGTTTGCACGAATAAAAGCCGTATACGACAAGCGCGAAAGCCTCGACCTTAACCATGAGCAGATGAGGGTTGTTGAAAAGATATACAACGATTTTGCTCGAAACGGTGCAGCCCTACCTGAGGAGCAGCGCGAACAGCTCAAAAAACTCAACGAGCGTATGTCAATGGTTTCGCTCCAGCTAAGCCAAAACCTTCTGGCCGAGAACAATGGCTTTACCTTGCTACTCGAAAGCGAAGATGAACTTGCGGGTCTTCCCGATGATGTTATAGCTGGTGCTGCCGAAATGGCCGAAAAAGAAGGTCAACCAGGCAAGTGGATGTTTAACCTTTCTAAACCCAGCTGGATACCATTCCTTCAGTTCTCTGAGCGTCGCGATTTGAGAGAAAAACTTTATACCGAGTACATCATGCGCGGGGACAACAACAACGAGAACGACAACAAGGAACTTTTCAAGGAGCTGATGATGCTTCGCAAGGAGATGTCGCAAATACTAGGTTACGATAACTACGCCGAATATTTCACATCGGAGCAAATGGCTCAAAACCCCGATAATGTATTCGAATTCCTATTGAAAGTATGGGAACCAGCCCTTAAACGCGCCAAAGAGGAACGCGACGATATGCAAAAAATAATTGATCGCGAAGGCGGTAACTTTGAACTTGAGTCGTGGGATTGGTGGTATTACGCCGAAAAAGTACGCAAAGAAAAGTACAACCTCGATGAGGATGAGATTAAGCCCTACCTTACATGGGATAATGTTAAGGATGGTATTTTCTACGTTACCAACAAACTATATGGCTTAACTTACAAAGAGAGAGCCGATATCCCTGTATATCACGAAGAGGTAAAAGCATACGAAGTGATTGACCACGATGGATCCCACCTAGCAGTACTATTTATCGATCCCCATCCAAGGGCTAGCAAGCGCGGCGGTGCATGGTGTGGAACATACC
>DDWD01000067.1 GCA_002345825.1 Bacteroidales bacterium UBA2295 | reverse complement strand
GAAAAACTTTAAGTTTAAATCGATATTCAATGTTGACTACCTAAATATGGACGAATTTAGGTTTTACAACCAGTACCACGGCAACGGGCAACCGGTTTCTGGTAGAGGAACAAAGTACATTAAGTCAGATCTTGGCTGGGTATCATCCAATACGCTAACCTACGATAAGCAATTTGGCGAGCACAGCATTAATGGTTTGCTTGGCTTTGAAGCGTACGAAAGAAGATTTGAATTTTTGGAGAGCGAGGGGACAGGATACCCTGACCTTGGTGGAGCAACACAACCGGAACTAGACAACTCGTCTAGGGCTTCTGAAGCAGCCAGCTTTTACAATGAGTCGGCAAAACTATCAACCTTTGGTCAGGTGATGTATAACTTCAGGAATAAGTACTACATACAAGCCAGTTTAAGGCGTGATGGTTCCTCAAAATTTGGATCCGACAAGCAATATGGTACTTTCTATGCCGTGGGAGGATCATGGCGAGTTAGTGAGGAGGAGTTTATGTCATCTTTAGAAAAGATTAACAACCTAACCCTAAGGGCCAGCTATGGAACCTCGGGTAATGATGATATTGCAAATTTTGCCTATTTAGGGCTGTACATGCCACAATCCTACAACGATTTGCCGGGGTATGTACACTCTCAGCTACCTAACAGCTCAATCCATTGGGAAGAGAATCAAAATTTCAATGTAGGGTTAGACTTCAGGTTCTTCAACCGGGTAAATGTTACCTATGAGTATTACAATCGCCTATCGTTTAACTTGCTATACGCTAAACCACTGCCCGGTAACACAGGATTCCTAGATATTACAACCAATATGGCCGATATGAAAAACTCAGGACACGAGCTATTCATAACAGCCACAGCCATTGCGACCAATGATTTTAAATGGAATATCAATCTAAACGCTTCGCATAATAAAAACGAATTGGTTTCAATTACCCAGGGAAAACAAATTGAAGGCACAAAAATTTGGGAAGAGGGTGGCAGCATATACGAGTTCTACCTTGAAGAATGGGCTGGCGTTAGCGATGATGGAAGACCAATGTGGTATACCCTGGACGAGAATGGAAGTAAGGTAACCACCTCAAACTACTCACAGGCAGTAAGGTTTAAGCAAGGCTTAGCTACTCCTGATGTATTTGGAACACTGGGCACATCATTATCATATAAGAATTTCGATTTTAGCATAGATTTCTATTATAGCTTAGGCGGAAAAATTTACGATTCTGTGGAGCGAGAACTTCTTAACGATGGCAGTATTAAGGGTTATCAAATGCTTACCGATATGCTAGATTGCTGGACACCAACCAATACTAGCGCACAGCTACCTAGGTTTGTTATTAACAACTCAGACAAATCCTACTCGCGATCTACTTTATTTCTACATGACGCTACTTACGTGAAGCTAAGATCGCTAAATGTTTCGTACAACCTACCTGAAACCTTAGTGAGTAAAATTGGCGTTAGCTCAGCAAAAATCTATTTCAGCGGAAACAATCTTTTCACATGGGTGAAAGATAAAGATTTAAAAAGTTGGGATCCAGAGCTTGATCTTAATGGCATTGATCTTATGAGAACTCCAAATCCAAGGATGTTCACATTCGGTTTAAATATTGGTTTATAACACTTTTAAATTTGAATTAATATGAAAATTAGCATAAAACTACTATCGATAATCCTTCTGGGGCTCAGTATTGCTTCATGCGAGGAGGATTTTCTGGACAGAAAACCAAGCAACATGGTTTCTGAGGAGATTATTACCAGCAACGCAACAACCATAGAGGTGGGAATCAATGGCACATACAGAACGCTTGCATCGTACATGTTCGATGGTCTGTATATTCCTGCTCTTGTTGAAGTAACTTCTGGCGATGCGTTAATTTGCCAGGCCAACAATTACAGTTGGTTTGTAACCGATTATCAGCACAACATCCAAAGCACATCGGGTTATGCTGGTAGTATCTGGATAAGGGCCTATAGGGTAATTGATAATGCCAACGTTATTCTGGCTAACATTGATGAAGCACAAGGAGACGAAAGCGCTTTAGCCAATCTTAAGGGAGAAGCACTAACCCTAAGGGCATATAGCTATATGAAGCTAGCCAACCTGTATCAAGCCGAGACATATTCAGCCAACAAGCAAGCCGTTTGCGTTCCTTTAAGGGTTCAACCCTACGATGCTGCTGAAGACCCTGGACTTGAAAGGGCAACTAACGAACATATCTACCTTCAAATCGAGCAGGATTTACTCGAGGCGGTTGACCTATTAAATGACAATAATAGAACCGGACGTTTCTCGAAAAGAGCAGCGCAAGGTTTGCTTGCTAGGCTTTACCTTGAGATGGAACAATGGCAAGATGCCTCCGATTGGGCTACTGCTTGCCATAGGAACCAAGTGCTGGATCCATCCCTAATTACCGATGGCTTTTACGACTACAATGCCGAATCACTATTTGGATATGACTATACAGAAACCGATAATGGCATATTTGCTTCCCATCCATCGTTCTGGTACTTTATGAGGCCAGGCTACGAAGGTGAAATTTACGGCTACAGCACAATCCGTTACACCCCCGAGTTTGTAAGCCTCTTTGAGGACGACGACGCCAGAAAGATGTTTGTTGAGGATGATCTTGGATTTTTTGGTTCTGATGGCAGCTACTTCACCTATAAATTTCAACATCGCGACGATCAGCTTAGCGTGGCTAGAATGATAAAAATGCGCGTTTCGGAGATGTACCTCATTGAAGCCGAAGCCAAAGCCCGTTTGCTTGATGAGGTTGGTGCCAGAAATGCCTTGTTCGTTGTTCAGCAAAGATCTATTCCTTCAGCAAGTCTGTCTACAAACTCAGGCGATGATTTAATAAATGAAATTTACACAGAGCGGAAAAAGGAACTTTACGGCGAAAGCTTTGGCGTACTTGATAATAAGCGTATGAAAATTGATGTGGATCGCAGTTCATCATTCCACTGGGGTTACGAATCTTCAAGCATAACGTGGAACAATCCAATACTAGTACAACCCATACCACAATCGGAAATTGATGCGAACCCTCTAATTTCCGAAGAAAATCAGAACGAAGCTTACAGATAATCTCCTCTAATTAAACCAATCTTTAAGGGGTTTCTCAAAAGAGAAGCCCCTTTTTTTATGCTTACCATTGGCAAGCTGCATACTGTTCGCCTGCGAACAAACCTGTATCAAAGCGAACTAATTAATGCAGTAATGCTAAATCCAAATCACCAGAAAGAATCTTACAGACTCCTGTATATCTGTATGTTACACTTATTGGCTTGCGCTTTGATTCAACAATACCAAGGTGTTTTAAGTATCGAATATTCAACAGGATAACAATTGTTTAACGAGGTATTGATTTGAGTAATGCGTCGTATTGCAATACAAATTGAAATGATTTCACCTTAAAAAAATGCCATCATAAATGAGTTGAACATGTTTCATAAAAGAAACCTTAATTACGTTGGCAACAAATTGGAAAATGGATTAAAAAGAACAAAAAGAAGAAACCATTAGGTTATGAATCATTTAGTACACATTGATCAAGATGAGAATGATCTTGATAAGTTAAAATCGGGGCAAAAAACGATGATAATAACTTGTGGGCTTTGCCGACAACCATCACGCGATCGTATTCATATAGGCGACACAATTCTTTTTGCTGAGAAATCGGGCAATAAAACTTGTATTCGAGGGAATGCTAAGGTTCAAAACGTATTCGTATCCGGAAAACTTTCAAGGGAAGAGTCTCTCAATCTTGTAGAGAGTTACAACAATCGGCTAATGCTTTCAACAGCACAAAAAAAACGATATAAAACCAAGCAGTATCTCGTGTTAGTGACCATAAGTAACTTTAACGAAGTAAATACTCCTATTGATCTTAGGTTGGAGGCTATGAGTCAAAATACATGGATACCAATAAAACATATAGAAAACTTTAATCAATAACAACCCTCAGCATACACTAAAAAAACTCACAAAAGGGTTGAAGTAAACTGCAATATATCGTCAAAAGACGTTCGTTTTCGAACAAAAACGTTCAATTATGAACAACACTCAATTTGAAATAAATTATTTAAAAACTATAGGGTATAAGGCCTGTAAGTGGTCATAATAGAAAGCGTTACTAAAACCGATTATCAAAACAAAAAAGGTAAACCACCATATATATCTGTATACCTTCAACTTAAATTACTTGGTTCAGATTTTGAATAGAAATAGTTTCAAAAAAATCAACAATGAAAATAAAGAAGTCAATTCTACTATTGCTCCTATTTTTATTCACAGCCAAAGCCTATCCGCTGTATCCTATTCATTATCTGATGAATGATGGTGTTTTCACTAAAGAATTCGACCCAAATCTAAATTTTTCATACAACAAGAAGCAGTACCTAAACACAAAGCTTATTGAAGGACGAATTGCCCTATCAAACAATGAGTTGGTAGATGCAATGGAGCGTTTTACATATGTACTAAGGTTAGCAAAAACCCTTGACGATTCATTAAACACTGGCCTGGCCTATAGCTTTATTAGCCTAACCAATGCTAAAGCGAGAAACTATGAAGAAGCATTGATAAATGCCATTGAAGCGAATAATTATCTTGCGGAAAAAGGCGGACAAGACACAAAAACGTGGAATCGAATCTGTTTAGGAAGCGCATATCTTCTCAATGACAATATGGAGTTGGCAAAAAGGTATTTGGAAGAAGCCGTATCCAAATCGAGTCTGACCAAAGGGTACACTCAACGCTATATAATGTATGGCTGCGAGAATTTAGCCAAAATAAAAATGCTAGAGGGAGACTATAGGGGTGCTGAAAAATTACTACAACAAACGCTGCAATACAATGTGAATGAAGCAAACAACACTAGCGGTTGCTACTATAAATTAGGTCGATGCCAAATGGCTCTTGGTGAACCAAGTAAAGCACACAAAAACTTTCAGGCAGCATACGAAATAGCTAAGAGACATACCGATAACGAATTGCTTTTGAAAATATATATTCAGAAAGCAAAAATTTTCAATCAAAGAGGTAACTACAAGCTCGCTTCGCAATTCTACTCTTTAGCCGACAGCCTAAGCCAGATGGTGATTGATTCTAGAGTTAGCCAAGAGGTACAACAAGTTACCCTTAACCACCAAAAAGAAATTGAAGATCAGAAATCCGAAGTTCTTAAGCAAAAGGGAGAAATTGAAAAGTTGTATTTGCAAGAAAAATCAAACAGACTAAAAATTGGCGTAATATTCCTGCTCTTTCTATTAACCAGCAGCCTTGCACTGTTAATGCACCTCAAACGAAAATCATCTAGTAAAATAATCGTGTTACAGGATGAGATTGTAGAATCAAACGAAAAACTGCTAACCAACTACATTGCGGGACAAGAAGAGGAGCGTAATCGCATTTCGCGCGACCTGCACGATGGAATTGGGAGCCAGCTTGCAATTTTAAAAATGCAATTATCGCAACTCCAGAAGAACAATACCCCCGACGCGATGCCAAAACTCCGTGAAAGTCTTCTGCTTTGCGATGATATTTATAGTGGGTTACGGAATGTAGCTTTCAACCTAATGCCACGCACGCTGGTAAAAGATGGTCTAGTAACTGCTTTTGAGGAGCTTACCTGTAAGTTACAGAAAAGCACAGGCTTAAAGTTCTATTTTAATAATTATGGCATAGAAAATCGGTTGGCCATTGAGGTCGAATCGGCACTCTTTCGAATATCGCAAGAAATTACGGCCAACATAATTAAACACTCACAAGCAAACGTAGCAACCATTGATTTAGCTGCTGACAGCAATAGTGTTGGGTTAACCATTTCATGGAATGGAAAGGGTTTCAATCCAAAATCCTTGGAAAATTCCAAAGGCTTTGGCTGGAAAAATATTAACACACGGCTTAATCAAATGGGAGGCAGCATAATGATTGACTCGTCGGTGGAGCATGATTTCAGTATGATCATAGTAGAAATCCCATTGAAAACCAAGCAACACTATGGAAAAGCAGGTTAGCATAGTACTCGTAGACGATCATCAACTGATAATTGATGGGATAAGCTCACTACTGGCTGATATTGGCTACAAAGTGGTGGGGAGTGCACAAAGCGTTAGGGATGCCCAAATTACTATTAACGAGAAGGATCCCGATATTGTGATTTGCGATATCCACATGCCTTACCAACGAGGAACCGATCTGGTTAGATGGATAAAAGAGCATAAACCTTGGATAAAAGTTATTGTACTAAGCATGTGCGACGACAGAACCACGATTAGCGAGGTTGTTGCTATGGGTATCAACGCATACCTACTCAAATCGCAATCCATTCAAAATCTCCAAACCGCCATTGAGCGAACCATTGGTGGCCGTTTTTTTATTAGCGAGGAGATTGCAGATGTGCTTATGTCTAAAGTAGATGCTGATATCGCTCGGAGAATGCTTACCTGCCGCGAAGAGGAGATCCTTAGGCTTATTCTTGATGAACTTTCGAATAGGGAGATTGCCGATAAACTATTTATAAGTGAACGAACGGTGGAAGCTCACCGAAGGAATATTTATCGTAAAACTTCAACCACATCAATTATTGGCCTAATGAAGTGGGCTGTCGAAAACAACGTTGTAGTTCTATAATCCAATTATGCTAACACTTGAACACAAAAGTATTTTTTGTCAATACGTTCTTTGCAAGCCTAATGCTACCACAAATCCCATTGGTTTTTAACATTATTTAAAACACTGTTTTTCAAAGTGTTCGATTTTGTTGATCTCTGTTCGTTATCGAACATATACTGAAAGGGGGACAGACAACACAAAAACTTATAAAACACTGATATTGTGCAGTTTATCCTACTTGGCACACCTTTGGATTATTAACTAGTGTTTATTTATTATTAGATAACTATTAAAAATTATTAATGCTATGAAAACAAAAATGTTTGCAATTATTGCCGGACTAGTCCTCCTTTCTTTCAGCAATGTAGATGCTAAACCTGCAGATGAAAAGAAAGAGGCAAGTGTATCTACTTTTATTAAAAAAGCTGTTAAGTACCCCAACTTTGCTCAAGAACAAAAAGTAGAGGGCACTGTGAATTTGGTTGTAATAACCAACGAGAAGCAGGAGTTAGAGATTCAGCAGATTTGGGGTAGCGACCCTAAACTCGTTGAGCATGTTGTACATGAAATCGAAAGAAATGCTAAAAAATCAAGGTCGATTACAAAATCTCAATCAGAACCTCAATTTGTCCGAATTAAGTTTAATTTGGTTTAGTTTTGTTTAGTTAGTTTTTCAAAGCTCACTTCGGTGGGCTTTGTTTTTTTATACGAGGTTACACTCTTAATCCCCATAATCAATTTGCTTATGAATTTTGCCCCAATAATCCCATTGAGCAGCATTCATGGCTTTAGTTTAATTCTCACAAAAAGTAATATCTAGGTTAAGGATTTTCGCATCACTCGTATTACCAAAATAATGAGACAATCTTTATCTGGCCTGCATCTCAAACAAAATCAGTTCAAGAATAATCTAGTCAAATTAATAATCGGTGTTAAACTAATTACTATATTGCAAGGTAAATCGATTTAGGTGAGTTTTTACATGATGTTTCACCACTGCCAAAACAAACCATCGGATAACCACTCAACGTAATAATTGTGATAGCAAAAACACTAAAACCATTAGCACTTGCCATAATCGTTGGCCTAAGTAGCTGTATCAGTAAAATTGATACGCAAAGAGTTAGCATTATCCCCCAACCAGTTAGCATTAAGGGGGAAAAGGGCGAATTTACAATCGACCCAAATACCATACTAGTTTACAACGATGATAGCCTGTCATGGTTGGCTAGCTATGCATCAAATCTTTGGAAACAATACCTGGGCTATCCGCTACAACAATCGATGAGACCAAAGGAGCAAACTAGTAATTACATCAGCATAAAAATCAATAGCAAAACAGACGATATAATTGGAGATGAGGGATATACCCTCGAAATAAAAAGCGATAGAGTTTCTATAGCTGCAAATTCAATGGCTGGTGCACTTTATGGCGTACAGACATTTTACCAGCTGCTAAGCACCAACCCAAAGGGCATAATCCCTTGCCTCAGCATTACCGATTACCCACGATTTGCCTACCGCGGGATGCACCTCGATGTTGCGCGGCATTTTCATCCTGTGGATTTTATTTACAAGATGATTGACCATATGGCCATACATAAGCTAAATACTTTTCATTGGCACCTAATAGACGATCAGGGCTGGCGATTGGAAATAAAAAAACATCCAAAGCTAACCGAAATAGGTGCTTGGCGAGCCGATTTGAGCGATAGGCACTGGAACAACCGCCCTCTGGAGGCTGCAAAGGGCAAGCCCACAACCTATGGCGGTTTCTATACTCAGGATGAGGTTAAGGCCGTTGTGGCCTACGCTGCCGAGCGAAATATCACCGTAATGCCCGAAATTGAGATGCCTGCCCACGTGATGTCGGCTTTGGCTGCATACCCGGAACTATCATGCACTGGTGAAAACCTAGGTGTTCCGCCTGGTGGTGTTTGGCCCATAACACATATCTACTGCGCAGGCAATGAGGAAACGTTTACATTTATTGAGGAGGTTTTAACCGAGGTTATTGAACTGTTCCCATCGGAGTTTATACATATTGGAGGCGACGAAGCCTTTAAATCGGAGTGGGAAAAATGCCCTAAATGCCAACAACGAATAAAGGATGAAGGCCTAAAAGATGAGAATGAATTACAAAGCTACTTTATCAAAAGGATTGAAAACTTTCTGAACGAGCACGATAGAACAATAGTTGGGTGGGACGAGATTTTGGAGGGAGGCCTAGCCCCCAACGCTGTAGTCATGTCGTGGCGAGGCGAAGAGGGGGGCATTGAGGCAGCCCGTATGGGCAACAGGGCCATAATGACACCTGGTAGCCACTGCTACTTCGACCATTATCAGGGCGATCCTGCCTTTGAGCCACTTGCTTTTGGTGGACTTACAACACTAAAAAAGGTATATGGCTACGAGCCAATACCGGCTGAACTTTCGCCCGACGAAGGCAAACTAATACTTGGAGCACAGGCCAATTTGTGGAGCGAGTATTTGCCCACCCCACAACAAGTGGAATATATGGCATTCCCACGCCTAGCCGCCTTGGCCGAAGTGCTGTGGTCGCCAAAGGACAAGAGAAATTGGGCTGGCTTTATGGAACGGATGGTGCATCAGTACCAAAGGTACCAGAATAGCGATATAAACTATTCGCTTAGCGCCTATCAGGTTAACATAACACAAAATTTAGATACCACAAAAAATGCAATAGTGGTTACGCTTAGCACAGATGTTATTAACCCAACCATTAGATATACACTAGATGGTTCTGATCCTAACTCTACCTCAAAAATCTATAAAAATCCCATATTAATTAGTAGTTCTACCACTTTAAAATCGGGTGTTTTTAATGGCGATCGCAGCTTAGGTAAAATCCGTACAAATCATTACAGCATACATAAGGCCTTTACCAAAAGTGTGGAGCTGAAGTATCCTAATAGTAAACGATTTGATGGAGGGGGAAAGTACTCGCTCGTTAATGGAATTATGGGCAGCAGTAGTTTCTCCGATGGAAACTGGAATGGATTTCTGGGCAGTGACATGGTGGCAACCATCGATCTTGGAAAACCACAAAACATTGAGAGAATTACTGTGGATGCCCTGCAGGATGTGTCCTCGTGGATATTTTTGCCCACCAAGGCAGTATTTGAAGTATCGAAGGATGGGAAACAATTCGCCCCTATTCACGTAATTGAAGATAATATCTCGTCGGACAAAGGAGAGAAAATCACCAAACTTTTCGAGGCTCGGGCCTCACTCAATGAGATTACACATATTAGAGTTTCTTTAACTAATCGGGGTAAGTGCCCACAAGGGCACTCTGGCGAGGGAAAACCAGCCTTTATGTTTGTTAGCGAGATTTCTGTAGAGTAGTATTTAAATCTGGTCAGTAGTATGCAATAAACCGATTTATTCCAGAGAATTCTGTGCCAGCTGATCCTTCGGCTTCTGGGCTCACTAGTTATAGAATATTGAAACAATTTTAATTACGAGAAAAATTATATTTTGAGAAAACTTAGCTATCAATAAAAGGGGTGGTAAGATATTGTTAATGTTGCTTAACTTGGGCAACATATTATTGATTGATTTTTTGATATAACAAAAAGATGAAAACGTTGTACCTCAGGCTAAAGTGCATATTTATTGCTGCTATTCTCACAATAAATTCACAATTCCTATACCCGCAAGAACAAGGGCTGCCAATAATAAGGAACTATACCCCTACAGAGTACAACAGCACTCCACAGTCGTTAACGGTAGTACAAGGTGAAAGCGGTATCATGTACTTTGGCTTGGCCAGCCAAATCTTAGAATACGACGGGGTAAGTTGGCGAAAAATTAGAACAGGTAAAGGGGAGTCTCCATATGGATTTCACCGTTCGCACAACGACCGTATTTACATTTCTGGAGGTACCGAGTTTGGGTATATTACATCCGACAAGCAGGGCAAATCGTATTATAAAAGCCTAACTCACCTAATTACCGACACAACAATATACCTAGGAAGCTTCTGGAATATAAAAGCAACTTCTAAATACATCTACTTTCAGGCAGAGAATGCTATTGTTCAATACAACAAAAACACGGAACATATCGAACTGTTTAAACACTTAACCAACGGACAATATGCGCCTGGGTTTGTATACAATGACAACTATTACATACACTTAAAGCAGGAGGGTTTAGTTAAAATTATTGATAACAAGGTATTACCTGCGTTTGAACTGGAGATATTTAACGAAAAAGACCCTGTTTACACAGGAATAGAATTAAATAAGGAAACACTTATACTTTCCACAAAAAATGCAAATCTATTTTCATTTAAACCTCATGAGCAAGCGACTCCCCAAAAAATAGCATTAAGTAACAGCAAGTTTTTAAAAGAGAATAGCATTACTAGAATCGAGAAATACAATGACGAGCTGTTTATGGTAGGTACAATGAAGAATGGAGTATCATTAGTAAAACCGAATGGTGAAATTGTTCACGAATACAATAGAACCAACCTACTGCAAAACAATTACGCAAGATACATTGCCGTAGATAGCAATAAAAACATTTGGATTAACTTATCGCGAGGCATATCAAAAACAGAACAAAGCACCGATTTAAGCTACTGGGGCGAAGGCAATGGGCTTGAAGGTATTGTTGAGGATTTAGTAAGGTACAACAATACAATATATATTGCTACTCATCAAAATGTATATTTTATTGATAAAAACAACACCCTCCAATTAATTAAGAATATTGAACCAGGGATTAACTGGGAATTCTTAATAACCCAAAATCCTAATTCACTTCTGCTTGGTTCGCAAAACGGGATATACAAAATCAACGGAAATAGTGCAAAACTAATAGCAAGAGGTAACCACGCGTGTACACTGTATCAATCGAGAGCAAACCCCAAAAGAGTGTACAGCGTTTTAAACGAAACCCTGATATCTCTGAAATATGAAAACAACCAGTGGGTCTTAGAGGGAGAGTGGAAAGGAGTAAATGCTAACATTAGAGGCATTATTGAGGCGGATGATGGGGAAATATGGCTAGGAACCTTCCGAAACGGCGTTATTAGGGTAACTCCCAATCGAGATAACATAACCAAACCATTAAAACACAAGCATTACACCTTAGATGATGGTTTTGAGTCGTTAATGAACATTTTACCCTTCCGATTTAACGATAAGATTATATGGGGAACCGCCACGGGGTTATATACACACAATAGTGCTCTTGATGCATTTGAACCATTTTGCGAATTAGGCGAACAATTCTGTAATGGTACCACAGATGTTTTTCATTTTGAGCAGATGCCCGATGGTACAATATGGATTGTTCCGCTGGAAAATAATAAAGCCGACATAGGTTTTTTAAAGCCTACAAAGGATGGAAGTTACGAATGGATCTACACTCCCTTCAGACGGATCCCCCATATGCTCCTAGTTACATTTTACGTGGAGGAGTCGGGTGTAATTTGGGCAGGTGGTAGCGAAGGGCTTTATAGATACAATATGGCTAACGATAACAAAGACTACACCAGGGGGTTTAGCTGCTATGTACGGAAAGTAACTACAAAAAATGACAATGTAATATACTCGGGCAGCAAGATCGATTTTAACTTGGATACCAATGCTCTCAATCCCCCTTCAATAAAATACGCCAGCAATTCCTTAGCCTTTGAATACGCAGCACCATTCTTCGATTACGAAGAAAGAACCCTTTACAGCTATAAACTCCAGGGGTTCGATCAGGACTGGAGTTCGTGGAGCAGGCAAACAGAAAAAGAGTACACCAACCTAAGGGAAGGTAAATACACATTTAAAGTGAAAGCTCTGAATATTTACGATGTGGAAAGTTCAATCGATAGCTACAACTTTACAATTCTCCCCCCATTTTACCGAACCATTTGGGCCTACCTTTCCTATATTCTGGCTGCTGTTACGTTGGTTTGGCTAATTGTTATGGTAAACACCAAGCGTTTAAAGGCCGAAAACATAAAACTCGAAAAGGTAGTTCAAGAGCGAACAAGCGACCTGTCGGAGGTTAATACACAGCTTGAGGAGAAGCAGGCAGAGCTCGAAATTAGACAGGAGGAAATAACTGCCCAAGCAGAGATGTTAGCTGTAACCAATGCTGAGCTAGAGAAGTTATCAATTGTTGCCAGCGAAACAGATAACGCCGTAATTATTATGGACGAGGACTTTAATTTTGAATGGATAAACGAAGCATTTACTAAAATTTACGGCATATCCTTTAACGAGCTAAAATCTTCACACGGAAATAACCTAATCATTGGAAGTAACTACGAGCACATCGTACAGGTAACAAAACGTTGTAAAGAGACCAAAACATCGGTTCAATATCAGAATAAAATAAAAAGGGGAGACTCAACCCGTTGGGTTCAAACAACGCTAACCCCAATTGTTGATTACAACGGCTATATAAAAAAGTATGTTGCCATAGATTCGGATATTACTAGAATAAAATCCGCAGAGCAATCCCTTAAGGTGCAAAGAGATGAGATACAGGCTCAAAATGTTAAGCTTAAAGAGATGGATGAGTTTAAGCAGGGAATGACCTCAATGATCGTTCATGATCTTAAAAACCCATTGAATATGATCCTGAACATGCCCAACTCTTTCGATCCTGTAAAAAGGGATATGGTAATAAAGCAATCGGCAAGCCAGATGCTTAATATGGTACTCAACATTTTAGATGTTAATAAATACGAAGAGGTGGGGATGAAGTTTGAACTTAAGGAGCAAAGGCTTGAACCAATTGGTAAATCGGCTTCGGAAAAAGTTCAATTCCTTTGTGAACAAAAAGCCATAATACTTAAAAACCAAATAAGCCCCAATATTACGGCATGGATAGATTCCGAAACATTGGAAAGGGTATTCATAAACTTGCTCACCAATGCCATAAAACACTCCCCAATTGGCGAATCAATCGTTATCAAATCCAAAGTTTTAACACCGGAAACCATACAGCTTAGCGTTACCAACAAGGGCGAAGGAATTTCTGACGATAAAAAGCACCTAGTATTTCAGAAGTTTGGCCAAATAGTAGCAAAAAAATCGGGGGCAGTTAAGTCAACCGGCCTTGGCCTTGCCTTTTGCAAGATGGCCATAGAGGCTCATTCGGGGCAAATTGATGTAGAAACAGATACGGATGGCATAACTACATTTTGGTTTACCCTTAAAATGGGGCAAACAGGTGGTAAGCAAGACGAGCCGGCATTTGTTAAAACTGATAAAAAAACTTTTAAAAAGGAACAGTTTACGGAAAACGAAATTCAGGTTTTACAACCTGTTGTAAAGAAGCTAAACTTGTTTACAGTTTACGAAACAGATGATGTTGAAGAGATTATTTCCGAAATCGAACCAACCGACTCCTCTAACATTAACAGCTGGATTAAAGAATTAAAACAGTGTATAATCACTCTCAACCAATCAAAATATCTTGAATTACTAAAAATGTTTTGATGAAACCTAACGTATGAAAACCTACACCATACTAATAGCCGACGACTACCCAGAAAACCTGCAAATAATTGCTGAAGCACTGCAATGCTCTGATATAAAACACAAAATAATAAAAGCAATAAACGGCAGAGTGTTATGCGACCTTGCAGAAAAACGAATTCCCGATTTAATTATTACCGATTGGGAAATGCCCATTATGAATGGTATTGAAGCCATAAAATATCTTAAAAACCTTGAGGCAACCAAAAACATACCAATAATAATGTGTACTGGGATTATGACTACCTCCCAGAATTTAAAAACAGCTTTAGAAAGTGGCGCTGTCGATTTCATCAAAAAACCTGTTGATGCCATTGAACTTCAATCCAGGGTATACTCTATGCTCAGGCTTAGCGATTCCTACAAAACCATTAGGGAGCAGAATCTAACACTCGAAAATCAGAAGGAAAAGATACTTGCACAGAAAAATGAGATAGAAAGGCAACACTCTCTCATTCAGAAAAAGAATTTGCACATTAGCTCAAGCATTCAGTACGCTCAAAATATCCAAAAGGCAATACTACCGCCTAAATGCACAATTGATAGCCTTGGTGAGAACTTCATCGTTTACAAACCTAAAGATATTGTTTCGGGTGATTTCTATTGGTATGCTGATCTTTCGGAATCATTGATACAGCCAGAAGAGAAAGATAGTGTTTCAAATTTCAAACAAATACATATTGCATACAAGTTCTTGGCAGTGGTTGACTGCACTGGGCATGGAGTACCCGGTGCTTTCATGAGCATGATTGCAAATACACTGCTCAACGAAATAGTATTTAGTATGAAAATATACTCTCCACAAATAATATTGAAGATCTTACAGAAAAAGATTAAAAAAACCTTACACCAGATAGACTCAGATAATGATGAGGGAATGGATATTGGAATATGCCGTTTCGAGAAAGATAACTATACAACACGCTTAACTTTCTCAGGGGCAAAACACTCTTTATTTTACTACTGCCCTCCCACAAAAAAATTGCAAGTAATTAAAGGGAGCAGAGCATCAATTGGTGGGTTTTTATACGATCAAAACGAAAATTTCCAAGAAGAAACCATATCCCTTAAGCAAAACGATTTAATCTATATGTTTACCGACGGCACTATTTGCCATATCAAAGAGAATGGCCGAAAATTGGGTACATCAAACTTCCTGTCAATGATTACCCAAAACATCGACCTGCCCCTAGATATCCAAAAGGAAAAGATAGAAGCACTATTTTCAAGTAACAAGCAACTTGATGATATTACAGTTATTGGAGTAAAAATTTGTTAGATTAGAAACCATTCTCAAGATGAAAACTTATACTATTCTTGTTGCTGATGATTACCCCGATAACGTTCAAATAATCGCCAATGCTCTGCGGTTCACGGGTGTTGCTCATAAAATAATACGTGCTCCTAACGGAAAAGTACTCATCGATTTAGCGCTAAAGCGTATTCCTGATTTAATTATCACAGATTGGGAAATGCCCGAAATGGATGGTATTGAAGCCATAAAACACTTAAAGGGAAATAGCAATACCAAGGACATCCCCATAATAATGTGCACTGGCATTATGGTTACTTCACAAAGCCTAAAGCATGCGCTAGATAGCGGGGCCGTTGACTATATTCGAAAGCCCATTGACAGCATTGAGCTACAAGCTCGCGTTCATTCCATGCTTAAGCTTTCCGATTCAATATCCATCATCAAGGAGCAAAATAAAACCTTAGAAGACCAGAAAGAGAAGATTAGGCTACAACGCGACGAGCTTAAAACGGCAAACGAAACAAAAGATAAATTCTTCCGCATCATTGCACACGACCTCAGAAATCCTTTTAATGCACTCCTTGGCATATCGGAGCTAATTGTTGAGAAGATTGAGGATAAGGATATTGACAATGCATTAGACCTATCTAAACATCTTAACCAAACAGCAAATAGCGCGTACGAGCTACTCGAAAATCTGTTAACGTGGAGTTTATGTCAATCGAATAAAATTGACTTTAAACCCCAGGAAAACAGCCTGAAAGAAGTTTTCAATTATTCGGTAAATTTTATGTTGGGCGCTGCTCAGATAAAAAATATTAACCTGAGCTGTAAACTCGAGAATGAAATAATTGTGTTTGCCGATTACAACATGCTTCTAACCATAATTCGAAACCTTGTAACAAATGCCATCAAGTTTTCGAATAGTGGCGATTCCGTAACTCTAGATGCATTTCAGGACAACCAATTCGTCACAGTGGTTGTCACCGACACTGGTATTGGTATGAATGAAGCTACATTGCAAGGAATTTTCAGCATTGTGGGTGAAACCAAAAGCCAAGGCACTGCAAATGAACCCGGAACTGGTCTAGGGCTCTACTTATGCAAAGAGTTTGTCGAAAAGCATGGAGGCAATATTTGGGTGGAGAGTACTGAAAATGTGGGAAGCAAGTTTTTCTTTACCCTCCCAACAGCAAACCATAAAGAATAAAATACCGAACACTGGCATATGCTGTAATTGTTTACACCAATACCTAAATCGATTTAGCATTTTGTATATATTTGTACTATCATCTTAACCCATGAGCAAAAAAATCTCCTTAGCCGATATTGCCAACACCCTTGGTGTTTCCAAAACCCTTGTGTCGCTTGTAATAAACGGCAAAGGCAACGATCACGGCATAAGTCCAGAAACACAAAAACGGGTACTAAAAAAAATTGAGGAGCTACACTATAGCCCCAATGTGCTAGCACGCGGATTCCGCACAGGCAAAACCAACACCATTGGACTAATCGTTTCCGATATCGCCAACCGTTTCTATTCGCGCATTGCTCGTAGAGTTGAAGATTACGCTTGGGATAAAGGCTACAGCGTGGTAATTTGCAGCACCGACGAGAACGTGGAGAAGGAAAAGCAGCAAATTAAGATGCTACGAGAGCGCAAGGTCGATGGGCTAATCATATCGTCATCGCAGGAAAACTTTGAGGGCATAAGTAAATTGCTAAACGATATACCCCACGTACTTATCGATAGAACATTTAATAACATTGAATCGCCACAGGTTTATGTTGATAACTACAGGGGCGCTCAACTTGCAGCAAATCATCTTGTATCACAAGGAAATAAAAAGATTGCCATGCTATCCATCACCCCCGAATACATCTCAACCATAAGGGAGCGGTCCGAAGCATTCGCAACATCGCTAGCAGAGTCAGGCATCACAATACCTGCCCAGTGGGATATCCACATACCATTTAAAAATATGGAGAGTGCAGTGGAAGAGAGACTACAAATTCTCAAAGAATCCAATAATCTGCCTCAGGCCATATTTACCCTAAACAATAATCTTACCTCTTACTGTCTAATGGCACTCCGAAAACTGTCACTAAGCCCCCCTCATGATATTGCTTTAATTGGCTTTGACGATATGCTGTACTTTAGCTTTACGCAGCCCTCGGTTAGCGCCATTGCGCAACCCATTGATCAGATTGGAGAGAAGGCTTTTGATTTGCTGTTGCGCCAAATTAACAGAGAGAATATTGCAACAGAAGAACGCTTGGTAAAACTACCGGTAGAACTAATTATCAGAGATTCATCAACAAAAACATCATAACGCTATGTCACGCAACAAAACTTTTCCAATTTTCCTCGCATTCCTTGCCATGGGCTTTGGCGATGTGGTTGGGCCACTAGTATCGCTGGTTAAGGAATCTTTTGAAGTATCAAATTTTGTGGCCTCGCTTATGACCACCAGCGGGTTCATCATGTTTGGCATTCTCTCAATACCCATGGGGGTTTATCAGGATAAGAAGGGCAAAAAGTTTATCCTATCCCTGGGTCTAACCATTGCGCTAGTTGGACTGGTAATCCCAATACTTTTCGGGATGTACGGCCCCAAAGCGGTTATTGAATCGGGCTCATTCACCAAACTTTATGCTCTTTTCGCATCAATTTTCCTTTTGGGCGCTGGAGCCACAACCCTTCAGGTTGCAGGTAACCCCATAATGCGCGATGTTTCAGCCGATGGGCAATATTCCAGCAACCTGTCGCTGGGGCAATCCATTAAAGCCATTGGCTCTTCGCTTGGATTTCTAGTTCCACCTGCCGTGGCGATTTGGTTTGGTCTCGACTGGACCATCCTATTCCCAATGTTCGCCATTATTATTCTAATCACCTTACTTTGGGTTAACACTTTAAAAATTGAAGAGAAGAAAAGTGCCGATACCGCACCTGCATCCTTATCGTCAAGCCTTAAACTACTGGGTAATCCTTTCGTACTGCTTATGGTGGTTGGGATTTTTCTTTACGTTGGTGCCGAGGTTTCTATGAGTGCACAAATCCCAATCCTTATGGATAAGGCTTATGGCATAAGCAATTTTGGTCTTTGGCTAGCCTGGGGATTATTCTTCCTACCCATTTTCCTTGGTCGACTTGCGGGTGCATTTATCCTGAAGAAACTGAAAGCGGGCAAGTTTCTGGTTTACAGCGTGCTCCTTTCGGCAATAGGAATGCTGCTGCTCTTCTTTGGAAGTCAGTACTTTGCTTATGCAGGAATTGTTATGATTGGACTAGGATTCTCCAACATTTTCCCACTAATTTTCTCAATTACAGTTGATGCTATGCCCGAACGGGCAAACGAGCTCTCCGGCCTTATGGTAACTGCCATTGTGGGTGGTGCGCTAATTCCACCCATCACTGGTGCCGTTGCCGATATTAGCGTGCAAATGGGATTTCTAGTTCCAGCAGCATGCATATTCTATATTCTAATTGTAGCATTAAGATCTGCAAAAAAATAGGTTGAAAAAATGGAACTAAACAAACGAAAAGAGGTAGTAATGACCCTAGATGCTGGGGGAACAAACTTTGTTTTCTCGGCCATAAAGGGAGGTAAGGAGATTGTTAACCCTGTTCTTCATCCGGCCAATGGACACGACCTAAACCTTTGCTTAAGTAGCATTGTGAATGGATTTAAGGAGGTTCGGGCAATGCTCAAGGAGCCCCCCTGTGCAATTAGCTTCGCATTCCCTGGCCCAGCCGACTACCCCAACGGGGTTATTGGCGATTTGGGAAATTTGTCGGCTTTCAGGGGAGGAATTGCCCTTGGACCAATGCTCGAGGGTGTTTTCGAAATCCCTGTGTTTATAAATAACGATGGCGATTTGTTTGCCTACGGCGAGGCCATAGCGGGAATGTTACCCGAAATAAATGGTGAGTTGGAAAGCCGCAAAACATCTAAAAAATACAAAAACCTATTGGGCATTACCCTGGGTACTGGTTTTGGCGCAGGAATAGTAATTAATGGTGAGCTATACCTTGGCGACAACTCCGCCGGTGCCGAGATTTGGGTAACCCGAAATGCCCTTGAGCCTAACATTTTTGCCGAGGAAAGCATCAGCATTAGGGCTGTTCAGAGAGTGTATTCAGAAATTACTGGAAAAATAGAAGATAAAAAGCTAACCCCCAAACAAATCTTCGATATTGCTCTGGGCTACCAAAAAGGTGACGCATTGGCCGCCAGCGCAAGCTTCGAGAGGCTTGGGAAAACCCTCGGCGATGTGCTGGCCAACGCCATCACACTCCTCGATTGCAATGTGGTAATTGGTGGAGGCCTTTCAAACGCCTATCCCCTATTTGCCCCATCGATGATGGCGCAGCTCAACGGGAAAATATCTACCTACAACGGGCAGAATATCAACAGGCTTGAGGTGAAAGCCTTTAACTTGGAGAGCTATGAGGATAGCCTTGCATTTTACCAAAACAACCCAAAAATGGTAAAGGTTCCTAATGTTAACCTTCAGGTTCCCTACTGCTGGCAAAAAAACGTGGCCATTGGTCGCACCCGCCTTGGGACTAGCCAAGCCGTAGCCATTGGGGCGTACGCTTTTGCTCTTAGGAATATTGGTAACTCATAATCTACTTATACATACGAATCGAAACCTATGATTAAACACTTAGCCATCATATTGCTTGTCGGCCTTTCTATTTCAACAATAGCGCAGCAATTAGAGAAGGAATCAATCGATTGGGTAAACCCATTTATTGGCACTCAGCGAATGGGGCATACCT
>DDWD01000218.1 GCA_002345825.1 Bacteroidales bacterium UBA2295 | reverse complement strand
CTGCCGATGGATACCAATTCGTCAACTGGACAAACGGCGGCTCGGAGGTTAGCACCCAGGCCAGCTTCGGCTACACCATGCCCGCTCAGGACATAACCCTAGTGGCCAACTTCGAGGAGATCCCTGCAACAACCTACTCCCTAAGCCTAAGTGTCAACCCCAGCAACGGGGGGAGCACCTCAGGTGGAGGCAACTACGAGGAGGGAGCGGCCATTAGCCTCTCCACCACACCTGCCGATAGATACCAATTCGTCAACTGGACAAACGGCGGCTCGGAGGTTAGCACCCAGGCCAGCTTCAACTACACCATGCCCGCTCAGGACGTAACCCTAGTGGCCAACTTCGAGGAAACAACAGCTTCCCCTGATGGAGAAACCTGTGAAGGCATACCAACAGTAACTGATTATGATAATAATATTTACCATACTGTTCACATTGGCGGCCAATGCTGGCTAAAAGAAAATCTTAAAACAACATCCTATTCCGATGGAACAGCAATTCCTAAACGACAAACCAATGCTACATGGTTACAAGCTGGCTCAAATAGCGAAGGGGCGTACTCAGTTTATCCATATACTAGCGTTTCAGGTATAAATTCTGAAGAGGAAATGCTTGAGTTTTATGGTGCATTGTACAACTGGTATGCGGTTGACAATAGCAAGGGGCTCTGCCCAACTGGTTGGCGGGTTGCAACCGATGCGGATTGGAACCAGTTAACAAACTACTTGGCAAACGAATATGGCTATTCCCTAAATATCACAGATGTAAATGGGGTAGGCAACGTGCTCAAATCGTGCCGACAGGTAAATTCGCCTCAAGGAGGCGACTGCAATACGAGCCAACACCCTAGGTGGGATTTTCATAGCTTTCATAGTGGTTTCGATAGTTTTAACTTTTCTGCACTACCTGGGGGATACAGAATGGATGATGCTTCTTTCATGATTCATAGCACCAGTGGTTTTTGGTGGACATCGTCAGCAAGTGGACAAGCCATCTTAATTTTTTACGACTATGGCGGAGTAACCTCATACGGGTTAAGTAAAAGTAATGGATTGTCTGTGAGGTGTATAAAAGAGTAGTCAATAAAACAATTTATTGACTTTATTGAGCCTTTTACATTGAGGCTAATTATCCACCTTTGCAAGATCTTGCTTGTGTCAAAAAGCAACAATAGAATTATATCCTAATTAAAAAAACTATACCCCGATAGAAAAAAACTATCGGGGTATTTCATACGGATTTTTTCAAACTTTACTCCCCAAAGGTATTTGGTATATGGAATTGCGGCCCGGTTTCGGGAATTTTCCATACGTTAACCGATTGCCCTGCCCCCACAATGTTACCAACCACGCTGTTGTCGTCGGTGATAGAGATGATGGTGTAGGTAAATACATTGGGTAAATCGGGAGCATTCCATACCGGAGGGTCAGGGACCGTATAGTTAAATGTATAGGGTCCAGTACCCACCAGGGTTCCATCAGTAGTTTCAGTCCAACTTTCTCCATAGTTGTTTTCAACTGTAAATGTGAAGGGAGGTGTACCGCTAAAGGTTATTTCAAAAGTAACCTCCTCGCCCTCGCAAATGGTTGCATCGGTAATCAGGTTAGTTATCTCGGCGAAAACACCCACGCAAAGCGAGATCTCCGCAGTGCCGTTCATAATAGCAGTGCAAGCAGAACGCGAAGTATTATAAGCCCTGATTTCATAGGTTCCTACCTCTACAATATTTGTAAATGCTAAAGCACTTCCTGTTCCGCTTTGTGTTTGAACCGTTCTTCCCTCGTCGATAAACCATAGCTCGTAGGTTACGCCAATGTCGCTACCATCCAAACCGATAGTACCAGTACCTGCTCCACATATTTCACCTCCCCCTGTTACATTATAGATAGTTGGTGTGGGGTAAACAGATATGGTTACCGGATCGCCAAAGATATTGCCATCGGTATATACTCCAAGCGAAACAACCGTCCTAACTTCAGTTAAGGTATATGTGGTTGTAGTGGCTGGGCTCAGGCTTTCAATTTCATAAGGCGAGGTGGAAACAGCAATCCAATCCGAATCGGTTGTACCGTCGGTGTATTTTATCTCCCAAGGTGAGTCGCCTGAAAGGGCAACAAACAGCGAGGTGGTTTCCAGCTCGCAGATGCTATGGTCAACCGAGGTGAATGTTGCCGTTGGAATGGTTATTGGAATAACCGAGGCCAGTGTGAAGTACTGGTCGGTTCCATCAAATGATATTGGCGATCCGGTTCGTATGGTGGCATTATCTATTGCAGAACCCGAAACCGAGGGTGTACCGCCCACTTCTTCCCACTTGCTCGTGGAGCCATTCCACCTAACTATTCGCAGGTTACCCCTATCGGCCCAACCCAAGGCAGCGGCCACGTCGCTGGTGCCCGTCAGGGTGAACTCAACAGAGGCAGTGCCTCCACTTGGTCCGTTCAGCGTCCAGTACTCAGATTGTGAGATGGTTTTGAGCGGATCGTCGTAGTTGGCTGCATCGTAGTAGCCTGCGCCCAGATTAGAATCAAAGTATTCTGTTTTCCAATACTTTGATCCAGAACCATGGTTGATGTTTAAAATCTCTACCACCTTCTTCTTCCCATTCTTCCCTATTGGAAAAATTTGGCTAGCACCATTGCTCTTGCTGATGGTAATTGGCCCGTTTACATAGCTACCTGCTGATACACTTAGCAATCCATAACTGCTGCCCATAAGGGTTAACATATTTGCATCTGACGTAGTTATCACAGAATTATTATACATTGCGAAGTAAGTTCTTACATTCACTGGGCCCTGAAGTTCAGTAGAGTTGGAAATGTAGAAATTATTTAACCTGTTTCCAACGTCAGTAAATGTGCCGTCAACCACCTGGAGGTCTGTGCCATAAAAACGCAACCGTTGACCTGAATACTCTGCATAAAATATTGCTGTATTGTCTTTATAGAGATCACCATCCAGGTCTATATTTTTCCCCCCAACGGTGTTAAGGGTGACACTATTTTTGATTTGTAAATCGCCACAAATTGTAATATCCGCATTAGGCAAGGTCTTTGTCCCGCTGCCCGCAATGGTCAGGTTATTGTAGCTATAAATATTTGGAAGCGTATAAGTCCCAGCCCCCCCAAATTCTATGGTTCCTCCTGAGCCGCAGGCAAGGAACTCGGTGTAATCGCCGGGGTAGAGTTTCTCGTTCACCATGGCCAGGGTGCCGGTGCCCGATACAAAGCCCAGGTGGTGTCCAACCTGCGTGCCCACCTCTAACCGGCCAGTAATAATGGTGCGGTAGGAGCGTATTCTAAACCTATCCATGGCCACGGTGTGCCCCGAGGATATACGAACAATATGCCCTTGCGGCCCACCGTCGGGAACGGTACCACCACCCTCGCGCTGCCAAATGGTTTTATCGCTCCAGTTGCCCGAACTAATAGTGTAGTAAACAGGCACGTTGTTGGGAATACAGGCGTCGGTACCGGCAGTGTAGTCGCCGTTTAGGTTGCTAACCCCTCCGTAAGTGAATTCAATTCTGTTGTCGTCAACCAGCTCGTTGTTCAGAGGGTCAGGAGCTATCTTGGTCCAGGTATCGCCTTCCAGGCGAGCGCGGTAGTAGTCGGCCAGTGTACCCACCACATCGTCGGGGTGGAAGTGAAAGTTCACCGTAGCCTCAAAACCGCTGATACCACTGCTGGTCATATTCCAGTAGTACTGTAATACATCGCCGCACCCCTCAGTGGTCATATGGTATTGGTTTATAGGGTGAACCGACATGGTGCCAGCTGATGTATTTGCTGTAATATTAAAGTCAACAGGTGTATATTTTGCTCCTGTTCCACTTCCTACACCTAAAGGTAGGATAAAGTTTTGTGCACCCGTAACTAGTGACTTACTGATACCCAAATCTCCAAATCCTCCATCAGATATAATCATTTTAGCTGTACCAAAACCAGTTCCATTTACGTAGGCATCATTGCCTAGCGCCAGCCTATGGTTTTGAATATTAAGGATTCCGTTGGTGAGTGTCAAATCACTATTTAAGGTAATGCTATTTAGCAGCCTAACCTCCTGTGCAGACTTATCTATCTCAACATTTCCAAACTGGCCGGTACCACTTATGGTTTGCAAATCGGTTCCGCCAAATAACAATCCACCCATACTAGGATTTGTGCTAGCGTGCGAAGCGCCATTGCTAACATTTCCTTTAACGGTTATAGTGTTGCCACCATCAACAAGTTGTCCGCTATTAAGATACAAGTTGCCCTCTACCTCAATGGGAGAGGAGGGTTGAAGAGTAACTGAATTTTCGGGTTCTACCACTAGGTTTCTTACTATAACCTCACCATGTATCTCTTGCATTGCTGCGGAGGGAGATGTACCAATCCCTCGAAGTATCAATGAGTCAACATTGAAGTTAGCCTCTCCATTATTGTAAATATTTCGATTAACAGTAAGGCTTCGGTAGTCACCATCAAATCCGGTGAAAGCACAATTTTCGGCAATGGTTAAATCGCCTTTAACAACTAAACTCCTATCTTTTAACTGAGCGGTTGTGCTACCACCTGACACGGTTAAGTTGCCAAGATCTAATGCCGATTTAATTGATATTACGCTAGATGCTGGAGTATCGGCATTACCAAGTTGCAATGTTGACTCATCGGCGCTGCCAACTCCAGGCTCTAGAATAACAGAGGGAACGGTAGCACTAGCTTGTGGGCGAACCACCGTGAGGGTTCCACCGGTATAAATAAAACGGCTATCCGTGTTGAGTAATTCAAGTGTTCCTCTATTACCTACGGGTGCTGCGTTTTTGCCAACCATAACAGTACCCCCTGTTTGCTCGTAGCGAAGCACACCCGATGGGTTAGTTGTTCCTCTGCGTATTTGCGAACCGACAGTTAATGCACCGCCAGTTACCTCAATTGCTGCATTCCCCGATGATGAGTACTCAATGTAGTTATTGCCATTCCCTACTGCATCGTCCATATCAATAGTTCCGCCTGCTTCAACCCGCAAAAGACCATCGAGCAGAATACCCGAATCGTCGCCGCTAACGTTAACCTCCCCTTGCTGAATCACCAAGCCTGAGGTAGATGGTATATAAAAATCTTCACCTCCGGTGGATAGGTCGATATCAATATCGGGATGGTTAAGGTATAGGGTTCCGTTTTGGAGTTGGAGGGATTTCTCTTCGGTTGTGCCGCTGGTTAAACCACCCAAATTAAACGCGTTATTAAAAGTGAAACTAGATGCTTGAGAGGTTCCCTTGTTTACTTCAATTTTATAGAAATTAAATTGGCTGGCATTACTACCATCAATTGTCAAACTATGATTTCCTTCTCCAGCAAACTCAAGTATCACATTATTACCTCCAGCGTTATCTGTAAATAAATCGAGACGGTTATTATCATTTTCATCTCTAAAGATATCACCATTGACAATAAGCCTGTGTTGGAGATCACTAGCGGTTGTGTTTAGAACTCTTATTCTTCTTAGCGAGGTTTCGTGCCTATCTAAATTAAATCTAATTCCTCCCAATTCAACTGTTCTCTCAACACCAGTTGTGTTAAATGAAAGTGTGCCTCCATAATAATCACCTAACTGAAGATCTCCAAGCACCTGAAAGTCACCTTCGGATCCGGTATTTGTTGTGAAATCACCATTAGAGTGTATTGTAAAGTTCCTTCTAACAATAAAATCGTAATCCATAGTTGCAGATCCACCCTCAAGGATAAGGTTAGGAAATACCCCGCCACTTATATTTGGTATTACATGGAAAACTCCCCCGTCTGGATAGAACGAGAAGGCTGCGGTATCATTAAGAATAAACTCAGAAAAATCAGCATTAATTGCTGGAAAGGCACCGGGAGTTGTACTATAATTATAAACCTGAAAAATACCTGGCCCTTCAACAATACCAGCATCTAAAGTACCATTATTAGCTCCTGCTTGATTTATAACAACTCTAGAAATCCGTGCATCTGCTGGAGGGCTCGGATGTGGAACAAATTCAATTTTACCCACCTCGATGGCATTTCGAATATTAACAGAATGATAGCCTCCTCTGTCGTTATGCCCTCCATAGCCAATTATGGCTATATCACCTAAACCTGGCACAAGATCACCAGGATAGTTGGGTCTTGATTCTGCAGTTGTAAATGTATGTGGTTCGGCAGACCAATTATTTGGATTGTCCCACCAATCGCTATACCAACTTGCTGCATTAGTTTTTGAATAAAAAACTTTTATAGATCCTTGAAATACTTGTGATCGACCTGCAGTAAACTCTCCTGTTTCTAAAACGGAAATATCATCATAATCTAAAATACCTGTTGGGGAGTTTGAATTTCCCACATCTAAAGTACCCGTTAAAGTTCTAATGTTGTTTACAACCTTTCCGGGAACAATATTTGCCCAATTGGATTGCCCAAACACATCATCCTTATAACCAAGAAATTGATTGCGTACGTCAGGTAAAGTAGCAAATTCTTTGTCTCTTACTCTCCAATAATACAAAAGATATTTTCTATCATTAACTGCAACATCATCGCTTAAGGTTCCTAGTTTCCTTGGTACACCATTTATTTGCACTTTTCCTGTTGTTGAAATATTTGAAAATTCTGGATTTGCCCAAGCATACCTGTAAGCATTTTGATCATTATTTATTGTTCCAATTGGGAAAAGGTAGGTTCCATCGGCGGATATTGTTCTTGNNGTTCTTGTTAAACCCCCATCGCCATGGTTTCCATCGGTACGAAACATTCTTTGGTTTGAGTAGTATGCTATGGTATTATTGTGAAGTGTGCCCTCAACATCAAGATTATGCGTTTTTAAATCAAAGATTCCATTGGCAAGGGTCATTGTGCCAGTTACAGCTTGCTTAGCGGTAAGATAAGTAACCTCTTGAGATAGGTCTGCAGGATGCTCCTCATCCACCACCAAATTGCCAAATACCCCATTGCCATCACCTCCAATGGCGTGCTGGGTGTTAGTAGTTACATTGGTTGTCGCCATTCCTCCTCCTCCAACAATGCTTACTGAAGGAGGAGTTGTGTAGCCACTTCCCGAATTGGTTACCAATATGCCAATCAGTGGTAAAGGGTCAGCTACTGTAGGTGTTCCATTAAACAATGGTACTGCAGTGGCAGTTATTCCGGGTGGTACAGATGGTGGTGGGTCGGCAATAGTAATAGTGGGTATATCGGAGAAGGGGGTACTGAAACCCACACTTATAGCACTTACAATTCCCCTTTCTGTAAGAATAACATTTCCGGTTGTATTGGTAATTGTGCCCGAGTTGGTTATGTTACCCCTAACGGTGATATCCCTATCCGCGCCAGCAAGTGTGCCTGCCGTAATGGTTAGGTTGTTGTGTATGGTTATATTGCTACCCGATAGCGTTCCGTTTTGCCCCGGATTGTTTACCGTTAAGTTATGAAAATACTTGGTAGTGGCATCTGTATGGATATCTATGCTATAACTTGATGTTGCACCTGCAAATGTGGTGATATTGCTTGCCGCTTGATAGGTTGCACCGGAGCCAATGCTGTAATCGCCACCAATGGTAACGTTTTGACCTTTAGGATTAAAAGTGATATTATCTTCAATAGTTAATGTTCCTTTGGTTACCAAGGGTAATGCAGGTAAAACGGCTTGATTGGCAGCAGTAGTTCCGGTAATTCCTCCTTCTAACACAAAGGTTCGGCTGCCGCTTCCTTCACGCATAAAATTTACCGTGGGCAGTGGAGCACGTGAGGTTATTCGTGAAAGATCAGTGGTATATGAAATAAGATTTAGAGTTGCATTGGCATTCACATTTTGATTAACGGGATCGGAGTTTATAAAAATTGAGCCTCGGGCATTGGTGCCCCTAATATTTAGGGTACCGCCTGTTAATGTGAACACGTTACCCTCATACGATAGGGTAAATAGATAATAACTGCCCGAGGATCCCCAAGCCTGATTAACATTTACGGTACCACCTGTTTGAATAAACCCCCCAATATGCTGGGTGCCATAAACTGATGTTCTGAATTGACCAAGGTTAGCAGTACCTCCGCTAACCTCTAAAACGCCATTTAGCCTTGTGGTTATTCCACTATTTATTTGTGCGTTAAAAACCCCATCGGAAACCTTTACTTTTCCATAAACCACCACGGCAGTTCCTGATGGCTTTGTAACCTCACCGCCATCAACCCACAGTGTGGCATTTTCGGATATGTTGTAATTTCCACTACCATTTAAGCGAGGGATTAAAATGTTGGCACCAACCCTAACAGTACCTGTTAGAAGCGCAAATGCATTGGTGTTAGACACTAGCTGTGCTATATCGGGATGTCCTTGGTTAGCAAACCCCAACAGGTTGAAATAGCTAGGATCGGTAGCCTCTATATATAACTCGTAGGTGCTGGTTGTTCCTTTATCTACTTCAATTCGATAAAATCTGGATGGCCCTTCGAGCATTAAATTCTGATTACGGGTAGCACTAAGGAAGTTAACATCAACTATCCCATCGGTTGCTTCTGCCGTATAATTTGCTGCTACACGATTGGTAAACTCAACCTCGCCTTGGATTGTAAAATCGCCGTAGAGGTTGAACTGGTGGCGTGTATCGGTGGCATCGCCGGTTAGGATTTTTCCGTTGGTTTCTACCAATACGTGATGTAAAACCGAAAAATCGAGATTGTTAGTTGATGTGCTATTGCCAAGTTGTAACTCACCTGTCTGAACAGTAAGGTTACCATTAAGGGTATAGTTTGCAAGAATTGTTACCCCATGGGCAGGATCGTCCGTATTGATAGTCATATTACGGAAAGTTCGAGGTGTGCTAAGCTCGTAGCTTGCCGCTCCAGAATATTCAACCGTACCTCCCAAAGAGGCATCGGCAAAACCGCTGGCATCGCCATCGGGGAAATTGTCTGCCGACAACTTTATGGTTCCATCGCCAATTATTGCATCAAAAATGTGACCTGTGGTAGTTCCAAAATCAACTGTTCCTCCCGACCTAACATCTAGTAAAGCATTTTGGATACCATTGTCGGTTACGGTAACCACGTAATTGGGCTTTATTACAACCCTATCAGAAAATGCGGTTGGCGATGTTGTTGGGGTTAATGACTCTCCGTTAACTAAATCCCCACCTGCATCCAGTGTCCAAGTTAGGTGGTCATTCCAATTTCCAGATTTATAGGAGTACCAGGTTTTCCCCTTTTTGTCGCTTCGGGCAATGGTATAGTAGCCATCAACCAAATCTGCATTGTTTACCGAGAACCAAACCTCGCCATTTACTAGCACCCCTTGTGCGTCGGATACGGTTGAAAAAGCACCGCTTGTACCCGATCGAAATAATAGGTAAAAAATCTGGTTCTCTTCGCCTTCGCCAAGACCCGTTTCGCTTAGTTCGAACCCTATGCTTGCATCAATGGCATCGGTTGTAGTTTTCTGAACATACCAAACCCTCTGGGAGCGGCCTGTTATATTTCCTTCGGCAAGGGTAGGCAAATCTGTAGCAACCTCGGCAGGTGCAGTGCCATCATGCCCAGAAAAAACAAATTCGTTGGTATTGTCGAGCGAATTTGCAAGTTCTCTAAGAAGTATCCCGCCACCCGACGAAGTAGTTTCGCTCTGTTTTATTGTTCCATCGGTGGTGCCTATTCCCACCACATCATGGTTGTACGTGGTGTTTGTGTAGTAATTATCACCTAAGGTGATATCATATCTCGATGACAAGTAATTCTCAACAACTACTCTCTCTGCTGTATTTAACGCTTTTCTATAAACAATAACTTCCGAGATGTCGCCTTGAAATCCCTGAGCATACCCTTCGTTAAGAATTCCGATATGCAGGTTTGATGCCATATTCCCAATGCTTGTTGGACCATTACCAGAGCCGCTTTCTTGCCCATTATAGTAAATCGTTGAACGAGGATTAGCAACTGCTCCATTGAAAACTGCTGAAAATATCTGAGGCTGATCGGTTACCGCATCGCTACCATTAAAACGATCCGATCCTGCATCAAAATATAGGTTTGAGGAGCTGTAGGTGAAAAGTGAGTATGCGCGCTCTGAACCAGAATCTACTCTTTTTGAAACCAGTCCTCTAGGTTGTGAGTCGGGTGTATTGGGTTGTGCCACCACAAATACAGAAACCCCTGTGGTATTATCTAGGTTATCGGCATCGGGGACTACAAGAAAATCATTGGTGCCATCGAACCTAAGTGTTGGCAAACCATTCATACCAGAGGAGATAAATAGTGGCTGAAGCCCAACCGTTACCTGTGCAGAATGGTTAGCGTTTCCGCTAATATCGCTCCAGTCGCTAACGGGATTGTTGTTGGTTGTGGTTGATGTTCCTTGGGTGGAGCGGAGCCAAAGAACGTTATCGGTACTTGTACCTACTCCTCCAGGCCCGTTTTGCGCCCATGTTGTGAAGCTAGCAAGAGCAAGTGAAATAGTAAGTACAATGGCTTTAGCTTTGCGAGGTATATATCGTATCATATCGTAATGTTTTTCAAATGGGATGTCAAAAGTATAAAAAATACACCTTAAAGTATTACAACTTTTACGCCAATAGTTATATTGTGATAATTGTCTTATGTTTATAAATAAAGCATATGTGGAAAATTAGCCTTAATGCCCGAAAACGGTCATTTAGTGCTGCAAGTTAGATTAAAAACTCTCATAATCGGGCATTTACCTTGTTATGGAAGATGTGAAATTCACCCTACCATCCTATGGATTCTTAACAATGCTATAATCAATGCAAGTTACGTTTAATATATTGGATTTGTTTGCTATAAACACTAGTCTTTTGGCGAATGGCGGGTATTTTTTGATGGAATTCCAATTTACATAATCAATGGGAATGGACAGAAAAACTGGTGCTAAGGAAATTTTGAATAGTGAAACTTGGCAGTTGGTTATTGGCTTTTAGCTTTGGCGGTTGGATGTTAGATGATTTCCCGACTCATCAATCCCCTCTCACTGTCTCACCGCCTTTCTAATTTAAACGCTAGGACGCAAAACTTTGATTGTGTATTCTTTAAGGGCCTGCCTGCAGATAGGTTTATCTTTTAGAGCTCAAGGTTTGGTGTTCGCCTTATCACCTCATCGCTCTTCCCTCTTCTAGCTTCAGTCTTCTAACTTCTACATTTTTTACATTTATCATTTTTTTACATTCTACATTTCTTCGATCTTCCTACCAAGGGTAGGCAAGCTGACTTCCGTCTTCGATCTTCCGTCTTCCGCCTAAATTAACCCTTTTTAACAGCCATTCCATCTCAACATGACGAAGGTTTTTGTGTTAACCAAAAAAAGGCTTTACCTTTAAGACCCAATAGAATTTTGTATGTACTAATCATTAAAAAATACCGATATGTTTGACAAGCAAGTTTATATCAATCGCCGATTGAACCTAAGGAAGAAGATCCGCTCTGGGCTTATCCTAGTCCCTGGCAACAACGAATCGCCCATGAACTACCCCAAAAACACCTACCGCTTTAGGCAGGATAGCAACTTCCTGTACTTCTTTGGATTAGATCTACCTGGTTTTGTTGGCGTTATTGATATAGAGGAGGGGAAAGACTGCCTTTATGGCAACGATTTCGACCTCGACGATATAATATGGATGGGGCCACAGCCAACGGTAAACGAGTTAGGACAAAGCGTTGGTATACCATGCACCCACCCCATGAAGGAGCTTGCATCGACCCTACAACGCGCCATCAGGAATGGCCGCAAAATCCACTTCCTGCCACAGTACCGCACCGAGAACATCCTAATGATCGATAGGCTTATGGGCATTAGCCCTGCCCTAGTGGGGCAGTATGCATCCACCGAGCTGGTTAAAGCCGTGGTATCACTTCGATCCATTAAAGAGCCCGTTGAGATTGCTGAGATTGACAAAGCCTGTGACGTGGGTTACCTTATGCACACCACCGCCATGCGATTAGCCAAGGCAGGCGTGCCAGAACAGGAATTGGTAGGTGCCATCGAAGGCATTGCCATTGGAAAAGGATATATGACATCGTTCCCCATCATCCTATCGCAGAATGGCGAAACGCTGCACAACCATGATCATTCGCAGGTACTAAAATCGGGGCGTATGCTGCTCACCGATGCTGGCGCCGAGATTGCCTCGCACTACGCATCGGATAACACCCGAACCATTCCTGTTGATGGTAAGTTTACTCCTACTCAAAAAGATATCTACAGCATAGTGCTCGATGCGCTTAACAAGGGAATTGAGCTAAGCAAGCCCGGCGTTACAAACCAGAGTATTCATCTGGAAACTGCCAAGGTGATTACTGCTGGCCTCAAAAACTTGGGTATCATGAAGGGCGATGTGGATGAGGCGGTAGCCAATGGCGCACACGCCATGTTCTTCCCCCATGGCCTTGGCCACATGATGGGTCTCGATGTGCATGACATGGAGGATCTGGGCGAAAATAATGTAGGCTACGATGATGAAATCTCGCGAATCGATCAGTTTGGAACAGCGTTTCTTCGCCTTGGGCGCCGACTGCAAACCGGCTTTGCGCTAACCGTTGAGCCCGGAATTTACTTTGTTCCTGCCCTTATTGAGAAGTGGAAAAGCGAGAAGATTAACAGCTCCTTTATTAACTACGACAAGGCTATGGAGTACATTGGCTTTGGAGGTGTTAGGCTGGAGGATGATATCTTAATCACCGAAACCGGATCGAGAATCCTTGGGGCAAAACGAATCCCCGTTACCATCGAGGAAATTGAGAGCATTGTGGGTAAAGGGTAATCCTTTCATCTGTAATTTGAAATCCCGATGATCACAATGCTCATCGGGATTTTTTTCAATATCAATAGGCCATTGCTAGCAACAGGCAATAAGGGGAACCGACCAGATGCTTGCGCATAGAAAATATCTTCATAAATTTGATAGCATAAAATACAACTCCTGAATGATATGGAAAACTTTTTAGGAATAGAATATATTGAGCGCGTAGCCATTTCGCTGGTTATTATTGCAACGGGGGTAGCCCTACTGTACATAGCGGTGAGGTTCATTAAAGCAAACATTACGTTGCTAAAGGATAAAGGCAAACGCAGAAGGATACTGACCAAAGCAGTACTCCCCCTATCGCTATTCACACTGCTAATATCGCTTAGGCTAAACTTACCTGTAATAATTAAGGATGCTGAACTATTTGGTACCGCAAGCCATTTCGTGTTAGTGCTTCTAATTTTAACGGGTACATTAATAGCCATTAATGCAATAAATATTACCCGCATAATTATCCTAAGCCGCTACGATTTAACCCAAAAGAACAACTTGTTGGCTCGCAAAATGCATACGCAGCTCAAAATCATCGAACGTATCATTGTATTCGTAATAATATTTATTGCCATTGCCAGCATTCTACTCACTTTCGATTCCATTAAACGAATTGGTGTGAGCCTATTTGCATCGGCTGGTGTTGCCGGACTTGTTATAGGGTTGGCAGCGCAAAAAGTTATTGGCAGCATGCTGGCTGGTTTTCAGCTGGCCATAACCCAACCCATCCGCATTGACGATGTGGTGATTGTGGAAAACGAGTGGGGCTGGATTGAGGAGATTATGCTTACCTATGTGGTTGTGAGGCTTTGGGATCGCCGACGGCTAGTGGTTCCCAGCACATACTTTATCGAAAAACCATTCCAGAATTGGACCCGTAAGTCGGCCGATTTAATTGGCAGCGTATTTATTTACACCGATTACACAATGCCTGTGGACGAGCTTAGAACCGAATTTCTTAAGATTCTTGAAGAAACCGAGCTGTGGGACGGAAATGTGGCCAACGTTCAGGTAACCAATGCAACAAGCCAATCGCTCGAGATACGCTTCCTCGTGAGCGCTAACGACTCCCCCATATTATGGGATTTGAGGGTGTTTATTAGAGAGCGCATTGTGGAATACTTACAACAAAATCACCCCGACAAGCTACCAAAAACCAGGGTAAACCTGCAGAAGGAATAATTACCCTGTTGATAATACAATAACAAAGTGTAATTTTGTTTCCAAACCACAACCCTACCCTATCCATATGTATCGAAAGTATACTCTCCTAATATTACTCTCAATTATTGCCCCGCTGGCAATTGGCCAGCCCATGGTAAGCTATTGGCTTACACCTCAACCCGATATTAGCAACGGAAATCCTTACAAATCAATAGTTGAAACATCGGAAGTGCTTATCGAGGGGCTTAACTCCTCACCTACCAAGGTTGTAAAGCAGTTCAATGAGCTGGGAAAAATCGTATCTAGCATAACCTACAACTCAGCCGGCGGCGTAACCAGTGAGATTGCTTGGGAGTATAGCTATGGCAAATACCTAATTAACAGAAAGGAACGATCGTTTGTTAACCTTAGGGGATGGCGGGAAGAAGAGGTAAAGATAGAGTGGGATATGGAATTAGAACTACCCATAAAAATTGAGGTTTATAAAAAGGGCAAGCTTGAGCAATGGGCCGACCTAATTATTGGCGAATCGAACCGAATTGAGTCGGCACAGGTTTTTAACAATCAGGGATTAATATTTACCGAAAGGATTATGTACATCGAACCATCAAACCTGATAAGGGTTAGGA
>DDWD01000173.1 GCA_002345825.1 Bacteroidales bacterium UBA2295 | reverse complement strand
CCCGTTTCGTTGGTTGTTGTTCCTAAGGTTGTCCTCAGCCAGTATAGGTTGGCTCCAATTACTGGGGTAGATTGCCCGTTTTCGCCCTTCTCGAATATATGGCCATCAACTTTTTGGGAAAAGGTAATGTTCGGCAAAATCAAAAGGGTTCCAAATAACAATAAAGTTCTCATATACAGTTTAAGGATATTGTTAATGCTTTTTAAAAACAGTTAAATAAACTTGTTAGTAACTCAATCTTTTATATAAACAGCACTCGGGCAGCTTATTGTAAACGCTATCGGGGGCTTTATACTTCTCGGTATCGTGCCCCACCGTTGCAATAGCTTTTTGAATCTCATCAGAATTGGTTTTTTGTGGATCAAAATCAAGGTGAAGGGTTTGTGACTCTTGGTCCCAATTTGCAGATACAACCCCATCAACCGAAAGAGCTGCCTTTTCAATCCTATCCTTACACATACCGCAACTTCCAGCAACTTTTACCATGGCGTGCTCCATTTTTGTTTTTTCGGCCTGTTTGTAATCAAACCTTTCGTATAGACAGCATTCAGGTAGTTTGTCGTAAACATTATCGGATGTTTTAACCTTTTCGGTATCGTGCCCAACCCTGGCAATTGCCTTATGGATATCATCAGTTTGTACTCCTTGATTGTAATCCAAATGAAGTGTTTGAGATTTTTCATCCCATTTAGCAGATGTTACGCCCGAAACGGAAAGGGCTGCTTTCTCAATCCTATCCTTGCACATTCCACAATTTCCCCCAACCTTAAATGAAGCGTGACTGCCTTGCTCGTGTTGAGCATGCGAATCCTCTGTTTGCATTGTACCGTGGTCGTGTCCTGTTATAGCAGCACCACCTTCGGGGCTCATCATACTAGGTTTGCCAGCCAGCTGCGCAGCAGCATCAATGCTAAAGGTTCCGTTTACTGCAATTTCTTCGCCTTCTTCTAATCCATCTTCAACAACATAGCTGTTGCCAAGGGCAGGTCCAAGTGTAATTTTCCGCATCTTAAAACTCACTTGTTCGCTTGATGCGGATTTTACATAAACCACAGATCGTTCCCCCGTCCACATAACGGCAGTTTTTGGAATAACTATAGCATTGGGAGTAGATGGCAAGTCGGTTTCAATAGTTGCTGATACAAACATCTCTGGTTTGAGTTTGTAGTCCTTATTGCTCACCTCTAGTCGTGCCTTACTAACTCTACTTTTTGAATCAATAATTGGATCGATAAATGAGATTGAACCATTAAAATTCTCACCGGGATATGATTGAACGGTATAGTTAACTTTGCTCCCTTTCTTAATCCAGCTGATATCCGATTCGTAGACATCAAGTAATATCCAAACTCTCGAGAGATCAGTAATCTCGTAAAGAGGTTGACCTTTTCTGACATAATCTCCTAGATTGACTTTCCTGTCTGTAATGTAACCTGAAATGTCGGCTATAAGAGGAAAATCATCCTGCGTAACACCCGACTGAATAATCTGCTCAACCTGATTCTCCGATAATTTCCATTTCTTGAGCTTCTCCTTAGCTGCATCTAGTAGCTGTGGCTGAGTTTCCTTCGATTTTAAAGCCTCAAGCAGTTCTTCCTGTGCGGTTACCAGCTCAGGAGAGTATATATGAGCAACTACTTGTCCTTTGGATACAAATTGTCCTGTAAATTTTACAAGCAACTTCTCAATCCTACCAGAAAAATGAGCCGATTGGGTTGATACAAGTCGCTCATCAGCTTGAACCTTACCATTTAATCGTAAAGTTTTTACGGGCATTGTTTTACCAACAATTTCGGTGCTAACACTGGCAAGTTGCATTGCGGTTTTGGACATTCTAATTGCCATCGGATCCAGGTCGTCATTATCATCACTCTCTAGGGGAATTAAATCCATTCCGCAAATTGGACAATCTCCTGGTTCGTTTTGCCTAATCTGTGGGTGCATGCTGCAAGTGTAGGTAGTCTCAGTACTTATTTCAGAACTGTGGTCGTGCAGGTCATTTCCTGAATCGCTTTTTGATCCCCCAAAGAATATCCAACCAAGCAGTATGCCCATGGCTAGGGTTGCAACTAGGATTATTATGTGTTTTCTATTTACTTTCATTATGGTATGTTTTTGCCGTTAAGTAGTTCAATTTTGCTACGCTAATATGGTATTGCTTAAGTGCTGTAGCCTTCAACTTCCTGTATTTGAGTAGCTGTTGTTGCATTTGCAACACCTCTTCGAAATCTTTACCAGAGTTGCTATAATCTTTAAAAAGGAGGTTAAGGGTTTGATTGGTAGTTTTAAGTTGATCTTCATAAAGAGATATCAGTTGTAGCTGCTGATTTATTTCAAACATTACCATATCGTACTCTGCCATTAAAAAGTTCATTCTATCCTTTTTCTGAAGCGAGTATTTTTCCTGAGTTAGCACCGCTTCTTTTACAGCCGCTTTATACCTGCCCCTAAAAATAGGTATGCTTAATGTTACCATGGGCATAAGTGCATCCTTCCCGTTTTCTGGCATAGCAATATCCATTCGTTCGCCCACTATAACGTAATCAATTCCAACTCCAAATTTTGGGAGGCCTTGTTTTAAGGCAGCATTCTCAGTGGCTTTGCTGGCTTGCTCCAACAGATTTAATTCGTTAATAATGGGATTACTTCTTAACATCGAGTCTTTTCTGTACTCCTCTGTAAGTATGTTTGCCGATAAAGTATCA
>DDWD01000170.1 GCA_002345825.1 Bacteroidales bacterium UBA2295 | reverse complement strand
TCTCATCGGTAATTGGGCTGTATGGCAGTGATGTGGCAAATATTTGGTTTGGTCTTACATCGATATTCTGTCCACTTTCATCAACAAAATCGGCCAGGTACTGCTTGGGATTATACCAAAAAGTATCTTTAAACGATTCGGCTACCTGTTGAGCAATAGGTTCCCATTCGGCGATGAACTTATTGTCTTTAAATGTTTTAGCAAATCCAAGGGTGGTCTTAATGGCGTTGTACCAAAGCGCATTAATCTCAACCTGATATCCGGTTCGGGGTGTTACTGGCAATCCGTGTACCACGGCATCCATCCATGTAAGTGCAACGCCCTTTTCGCCAGCCCATATCAAGCCGTTGTTGTGCATCCTAATATTGTATGGCAGATCCCCGCTTCGGTAAGCATTTAGTATTGCTTTCATCTTTTTTCCGTACAATTTCCAAACCTCGTCGAAGCTGTTGGTGTAATCGGCATACATTTGCACAGCCCAGAAGTACCATAGAGGAGCATCAACAGAGTTGAAGGCCGACGAAACCGCATTCCCCATATTTGGGAAGAGACCATCTTTTAATTCTTTCGACATGGTGTCAAGAACATCCTTGCACGATTTTGGATCATCGATGGTTAGGGTAAGTCCAGGCAGCGCAATGAACGTGTCGCGCCCCCAGCGACCAAACCATGGGAAACCAGCTATTACCTCTGTTTTCCGTTCTCGTTTTACTATGAATTGTTGAGCTGCGTTGCGCAAGCAGTTCTCCAAGTTGTCCTTTAACGGCCTGCGTTTCACCTCTGCATTATACTTTCGGGTTAGCGAGTTGGTTTGCTGCTCAATGGTTGATGCAGAAAAAATTATGCTTTCGCCTTTTTTTATGGATACCTCGAAATAACCCGGGACAAACAAATCCTCATGCCCCTCGTATCCTCTGTTTACTTCCTCTTTGTACTCAATGTTATAGTACCAATCGGGTACTGCAACAAACTCGTTTTGCTTGTTTAGCTGCATATGCAGGTACGGAAACCCTTGGTAGAGTTTATACTTTACCCCATTTTGTACCTCGCGATACCGCTTGTCGGCGTATAGATTCGATTTGGATAGCTTGTGTGCATTTCTGAAAGCAAGGAAGGGTTTTATTCTGATTTTGGTAGGGCTGTGCGCATCCTTTAAGGTATATCGAATCATGAACTGCTCCTCGTTGTGAACAAAAAGAAGTTCTTTCTCCAGCACCACACCACCAACCCTATAGGTAATTTTGGGGGTGGGTTCGTACTCAAAATCAATAATGTATTTATGCCCTCGTGGCTCGTAGATGCCTGGGAAACGGTGTATTCCCAAATTAAATTCCTTGCCATGCTGAACAACGGTTTCGTCCACCGACGAGAGCAGAACGTGGTTCTCTCCATCAAACTGATCGAGTGGAAGAACCATGAGCCCGTGGTACTTACGGGTGTTGCAAAGCACTATGGTTGTGCTAAAATAGCCTCCTGCACGGTTGGTGCTGAGGATCTCCTTGTTGAGGGAGTATTCTAGGTTTACCAGTTCACTCTTTTCGAAAACGAGATAGCTCATAACCAGTATTTGTTATTTTTTTGATGATATATGTGGGCAACGAAATGGCATACCAATCTCCTTTTACTTAAACCATATCGAACTAAATCCCGAAAAAACAATGAAAGATTCTTAAAAGGCCGTAGCTTGCTATTAATTGATAGATATTTGCTATCCTATTATTAGCCTCTACAAATTACGATATTTTAGGTCTTGTTCAAATTAATTCTCTATTATATTTTGATTATTTTTGCCGCAAACAATTGCACTAAATATATATAATCCAATGACTTTAAAACTACAGCACATATTTCCCCGAAAGATTTTTGTAGTAGTCCTTCTGTTTGTAATGGTTTCGTGTGGTGAAACATCAAACCATATAACCCTTGAGGGTAATGTTAGTGGGGCTTCCAATAAAATGGTTTACGTCAGAGAAACGGGCCATGATGTGATTAGTGCCATTGATTCGACAATTGCCGATAAGAATGGTGAGTTTGAACTCAAGCTAAATAGTAGTAGCCCAAAGTTTGTACTGCTTCAGATACAAGACGAGGTTGAACCCATAATCTTGCTAGTTGAGCCCAAGGAAGAGGTGGTGATCAAGGGTGTGGTTGGTAACTTATCGAGGAATTATACCGTGTCGGGGTCAAGAGGATCTCGATTGGTTCGCGACCTCAACTTTAGGCTTAACGAAACCATTGCAACCATCGATTCGCTATCGAAACAGTTTAGGGAGAGCCGTGAACTACCTCGTTTCGATACCATTAAACCTCTAATTGATAGTGCATACGATAAAGCCATAAGGGAGCATAAGCGCTACACGGTTAATTTTATTAAGGAGAATAGATACAGCCTATCGTCAATACTTGCCTTGTATCAGCAGTACGATAGGCAAACCCATGTGCTAAGTAGTCGTGATGATTTTGCCCTTTTTCAGCTTGTCGATTCGTCGCTTTACCCTTTATACCCCAACAATCCACTTGTCGCCAATCTGCATAAAAATGTGAAGATGATAAGCAACCAGCTTAAACTTTACGATAAGCGACAGGATATGCTTAACGAGGGAGAGACCATTCCACGATTGGCGTTCCCTTTGCTTACTGGTGATACCGTTACCCTTTCCGAGGTAAGATCAAGGTTTATTCTTGTAGATTTTTGGGCGCTTTGGTGTAACGATTGCCAAAAGAATATACCCACGCTACGCGAGGTACATCATAAATATTCACATCGAGGGTTTCAAATCCTTCAGGTATCGCTTGATGCGGATGCGGCCGCACTGAACCAGTGGTACGCTAACGATAGTATACCTTGGTTGGTGGCCGCTGATTACAAACAATGGGAGTCGTCCCTGCTCGATTCTTTGAGCATCAACAGTATACCCTCGAATTACCTGGTGGATAGGAATGGTGTGATTCGGTCGCGAAACATTAAAATATCAGACCTCGACGAGGTGCTTAGCAAGCTGCTACGGTAGGGCAACATTTCTCAGCTGACATAAAATTATGCTTGTTTCTAGGCAAATTTCCCTAAATTTGACCCCGAAAATAGAAAACCCGATAATTAATTTCATCACATAATGAATAAAAGTGCAATCCTCAAATTACTTATTATAGCTGTAACCACAATGGTTTTGGCCATATCATGTACAGATGATAATCAATCAAAAATCGAAGGTAAAGTAGATGGCGTTGACTCTGAGGTGCAGGTTACCTTGCTGCGTCAGGATTTTGCAAAAACAGAGATACTTGAAACCATCAGGATATCTCCCAAAAAATCTACGTTTAGGTTTAAGGTGGGCGAGCTAACCGAACCCACATTCTTCCAACTTCATTTCGAGGGTAGGCGAAATCAGTTCATGGTATTGCTACTTGAACCTGCCGAGCACGCTGTGGTTGAGGTTGATGTTAAAGATTTTTCTAATTATACCGTAACGGGAGCCGATGAGTCGCTAAAAACTCAAGCCCTATCGAGGCGGTTGGCTCAAACGGTTAAATCGCTAGACTCGCTTAAGGCTTTAATAAGTAATGCAACGGCATCAGCCGAAAAGCAAAGGCTAAGCTTGGAGTACGAGGCAGCCATTGAGAGCCAAAGGGAGTTCAGTACCCAGTTTATTTGGGATAACCCAATGTCAAGGGCAAGTGTAATGGCACTGTACCAAAAGGTAAGCGACGATCGGTTTGTGTTTGATAGGGCCGAAGATGTACAACTTTTCAAAGTAGTGGCCTCTTCGCTTATTGCTCGATATCCCGATTCCGATTACGCAAAGGGCATGCTGCGCGATATTCGAAATCAGGATAAAATTCTCAGATCGCACTCGCTTCAGGAACTTGTTAGGAATGTAGAATCAACACTGCCTGAAATAGCACTGCCTAATCCCAAGGGCGATACTGTAAGGCTTTCGTCACTTCGCGGGAAAGTTATTCTTCTAGATTTTTGGGCATCGTTCAGTCAGGAGAATTTGCTGGAGAATCGCGAATTGCTTGATCTATATCGAAAATATAAAGGGCAAGGCTTCGAGATTTATCAGGTTTCCCTCGATGTTGAACGTGAGCCTTGGCTTGCCGCCATAGAGTCGGCTGGATTACCTTGGGTAAATGTGAGTGAACTCGATCCTGATGGTTCGGTTGTGGCGGGAATGTACAATGTTACTAGACTCCCAGCCAATTATTTGATCGATCGGAATTTTGACATAGCTGCTAAAAATATTTTTGGCCGCGAATTGGAAAAAAAGCTTAAAGAGCTTTTGTAGCCCAAGCGATGAGCAAATCAAAAATCTACTTCGCATCCGATATCCATCTGGGATTGCCCAATTTTGAGGACGGTCGGGATAGAGAACGGCTTTTTGTGCAATGGCTCGATACCATTAAGCACGATGCTAAGGAGATTTTTCTGGTGGGCGATATTTTCGATTTTTGGTACGAGTACAAAAGGGTTATCCCCAAAGGATATACACGCTTCTTAGGAAAGATTGCTGAGATAACCGACTCTGGAATACCAGTTCACTTTTTTACTGGCAACCATGATGTGTGGATGTTTGGCTACTTTGAGCAGGAGCTGGGGGTAAAGATTCATCGTAAACCCATTGTGCGAGAATTCGATGGCAAATCGTTTTTCATTGGCCACGGCGACGGGCTGGGTAAAGGCGATTATGGCTACAAGCTGCTTAAGGGGATATTTACCAGCAAGGTTTTACAGTGGTTATTCTCGCGCCTACACCCAAACTTTGCCCTTTGGCTGGGCAATAAGTGGTCCGTTAGTAGCCGCTACTCCAAGGAGATATCCTACCAGTTTAGGGGCGAGGGTGAGCTAATAACAAGGTTTGCTAAGCAAACTCTACAAAATCAGCATTACGACTACTTCGTTTTTGGGCATTGGCATGCGCCCACCATACATCCTTTGGGCAGTGGCTCAAACCTTGTGATGCTTGGCGACTGGATTGTAAATTACACCTACTCGGTATGGGACGGCCAAAAGATGAACCTTTGCCGATTCACTTCAGATAGCCATGTGGAACCTATTGCCGAGGCATAGTTATTAGATGTAATCATTAAACCATTATCCGCTCACTTTAAAGCTAGCTACCTGCATATAATTTGTGCAAAATTTTTATGTGCTTGCACATAAACCTTTGTCAGATCATTATGTCGAAACAAGCCTAAGGCAAAATCAATATATGAAAGTTACACCCAAGGCTGAGTCGTCTCCTAAACATAGCATCGGACAAAGAGCATTAAGTGCAGTAAAGTTTGCCATACCTCCTGCATTAAAAACGGCGGTTTGGTTGGTGAAAATTACCATACCCTTGTCGTTGGTTGTATCGCTCCTAAACTTTTTTGGGGTGGTGGGCTACGTGGCAAATTTCCTTAACCCAGTATTTGGGTTGATGGGTTTGCCCGGCGAGGCCTCACTAGTTTTTATCACATCACTCTTTCTAAATATCTACTCGGCCATTGCCGTTATAACCCAGTTGCCCCTAACCATCAGGGAAATAACCATTCTGGCTATGATGTGCCTTATTGCCCACAACCTTTTTGTTGAAACAGCAGTTCAGGCAAAAACTGGGTCAAAAGCATGGCAAATTGTATTGCTCAGCGTTTCAATGGCTGTTATCTCCGGATTTGCCCTAAATTGGCTTCTGCCCACACAGATGCAGGGTTTTATTCCTGTTGCAAACGTTCAGGTTACTACCGAATTTATCCCATTCATTATTGGCTGGGCAAAGTCGGCGGTTATCCTTACTCTAAAAATTACTGTGCTAGTATCCCTACTTATGGTTATGCAGCAGCTGCTTAAGGAGTTTGGGGCGATAAAACTACTTTCAAAGATATTTAGCCCAGCCCTTAAGGTTTTCGGATTGCCTCAAAGCACATCCTTTCTTTGGATTGTGGCCAATATATTAGGTTTGGCCTATGGCTCGGCCGTAATGGTGCAGGAGGTACGCAACGGAACGGTTACCAAGCGCGATGCCGATTTGCTCAATTACCATATCGCCATATCGCATTCAAACCTTGAGGATCTGCTGCTGTTTGTGGCCATAGGTGCGCCTGCCCTATGGATTCTGATTCCAAGGTTGGTGATTGCCGCAGCCGTGGTTTGGTTTAGGCGCTGGTGGTTGTGGTGGGCAAAGCCCTAATCAATATCTCCCCAATTTTCTTTTTTGATAATAGGGCCAAATAGCCTACTTTTACATCTACTAAAACAAACGGTAGATATGAAGCAATACCTTGATTTGCTAGACAATATACTTGATAAAGGTGTTAAGAAGGAGGATCGGACTGGTACCGGTACCATTAGCCTTTTTGGCCATCAAATGCGGTTCGATCTGCAGCAAGGCTTTCCCCTGCTCACCACCAAGAAACTCCATCTGAAATCAATAATCTACGAGTTGCTGTGGTTCCTACAGGGCGATACAAACATAAAGTATCTTAACGACCACGGCGTTTCCATTTGGAATGAGTGGGCCGATAAGGATGGTAACCTGGGCCCTGTGTATGGGCATCAGTGGCGCAGTTGGCCAGCGCATGATGGTAGCCAAATTGATCAAATTACGCAGGTTGTAAACTCCATAATCAACAACCCCGACTCAAGGCGACATCTGGTGTGTGCATGGAATGTGGGTGATATTGATAGAATGGCTTTGCCTCCTTGCCATATACTTTTTCAGTTTTACGTCGCAAACGGAAAGCTGTCGTGCCAGCTGTATCAGCGCAGCGCCGATGTTTTTCTGGGCGTACCATTCAATATTGCCTCGTACGCACTGCTTACCATGATGATGGCGCAGGTTAC
>DDWD01000066.1 GCA_002345825.1 Bacteroidales bacterium UBA2295 | reverse complement strand
AAAAAATATGTCATTCATTACTAGATACATATAAGTATTAAGAATAAATATTTGACTATATATCACGGAATTAAATTGTATGCGAAAGTTGAGTATATAATAGTATGTAGAGAAACCCTTTCCTGCCGTTGCCCGCTGGGCAATTTGCTATTAACAACTCCAACTTGTCATCACAAATTATTTATTTAACACCAATACTTGTGTGGTCGTCAATTTACCGAATCAGTGGAATGAATTTTGATTATTTTTCACAACAACCAAAATCACAAAACCTATGAAAAAGTGTATAACAAATTTTGGATTACTGCTATTGCTAGCCGTATTCTCAGCATCTTTTTGGGGATGCGATGGGTTAATCCCAAATAACGATGAAGTGGATGAAGTGGAAACGCTTTACGTAAAATTCTGCAACGAACCAGCATCAATGTTTACCATTACCAGCATTGAGGTTCGTCCCAGAGGATCGGCAACTGGGACAGAAACGCCAACCGACAACTGGAGTTCAAACATTCTTACCTCTGGCACTACCATTGAACCGGGCGGTCACGTTTTTTTTACCCTTGAGATCCCAAACTTGCACTGGTCGGAATACAGGCTAAAGGTTGATGATGGCGAGGGCAACATTGTAAATGTTGTATCGGAAGACCTGCCTATTACCCACTGGGGCGACGATAAGCGAACCGTTGGCGTTACCATTAGCTATAACGAGTCAACCAACACACCTTATGCCTCTGGTTATTCCGATTTTGCAGGCATTTAGCTGATTATATGAAAAAAGCCTTGGACTGAACCAAGGCTTTTTTCATGTACCAAATTACTATGCCTAAAACTCTTCACCTCCATTAATGTCATCCATCCCATTATCACTGTCACCATTCTGGGCTCTTCGTCTTTCTGACATAAAGTTGTTTAGCCTAAAAGTTGCCGTAAGTGAAAATACGGGAGTCTTAGGATCCCACTCCGAGTATGTGTAAAAACCAGTATCCTGGATGGTGCTACTATGCCCCATTGTGCCAAATACATCGCGAACCGAAAAGGTTAACGAAAATGCATTTTTAAAGAAATCTTGCTTAAGCGCCATGTTAGCCATAATAAAGCCATCGCGCGTTCCTTGTGCCGATACTGTTGGACTGTTATATATTCCCATAACTTGCAAGCGGGTAAACTTTGCCAACTTGAATGAATTGTTCATCCTAAGATTCCAGTTAAAGCTAGATGCAGTGTAATCAACACCATTGAGGTTACCCTCCTGCTTGTAATCGTAAACATTTCCCATTAAGTCGAAATGCCACCATCGAGTTGGATCGAAACCTACCATTACCTCAGTACCCAACGAAAAGTCTTTACCAACATTGGCAAAAGTGGTTAAAAAGATGTTATCGCTATCTTGGTAAATACTCCGCACTCGCTCAATATTATTATGAGTAACCCTATAATACAAATCAACCGAAATTACATTCTTTGTAAAACGCTTCTGGTAGCTAACCTCATACGAATCGATATACTCTGGGATTAGATTGGGATTCCCAATCCGAATGTTATAGGCATCGTTCCAAGTGTAAAAAGGTTCTAGGTACCACCCTCTTAATCGCTGTAAGCGACGCGTATAGCTGGCCATTAGCTCCTGCTCGGCAGGTAGTTGATAAGAGAAGTGAAGCGTTGGGTAAAAATCGAGTCTGTTGAGTTCAAAGGCTTCCTCTTCGCCCAACAAATCAATTAGCCTATCGGTATGCTCGGCCCTAACCCCCAGCTGGTATCCAAAATCGTTTAACGAACCACCAAAAATGGCGTAAAGCGCATGAACATCCGACTGGTAGTTCACATCCTTCGAGTATAGATCATCAACCTCAAATTGCTGATTGGGAACGCTGTAAAGACTCATTATGTTTGACTCCTCGGAACGACGAATACTACCCTGATAGCCCGTCTCAAACTTACTCGATTGGCCTATTGGGAGGGTGTAATCTAACTTTAGGGTTACGCTATTGCTTGGCCCCTTCTCGGTAGATTGCTGACCATTGGTTATGAGATCATCAATATCATACATAAGATTCTCGGAGTGCTCCATGAAGTTGTTGCTACCCAAGGTAACTTGGGCTAAAATATTATGGTCAGTACTATCAAAATCTTTACGATAATCTAGTGTAGCCCGGTGAAAAAAGCCACCCCTACTACTCTCCTCTACACTTGAGTAAATGGTTTTATTATTTGTATCGGTGGATTTCCACTCTTCAAAAGTTTGATCGGCATCGGAACCCCGCTCCCTATCGCCTAAGCGGTAACCAACGCTAAGCGTGTTTTTAGGGTTGATATTAAAATCGGCACCAACTCTAAATCCCCAGGAATAACCGCCTCGGTTAAACTCGCCAAAGCGATATAGGTATGAGGTATCGGCTCTGTAAGTTTCGTTCATACTCACCGATTCGCCAAACATCCCTCTTCTACGATAATCGGCACCAAAAATCAGGTTTACGCGCTCCTTGCGGTAGTTCATCACAAAATCGCCACCGTAACGGTTGTGAGTTCCAACATTGGCATTTACAACTCCGCTTAGGCCTTGCAGCCTATTCTTTTTCATCACAATGTTTATAATTCCAGCAACACCATCGGGATCGAATCGCGCTGAGGGGTTGGTGATAATCTCGATATTCTCAATCTGACTAGCAGGAATTTGGTTCAGCACATCGTTGGCATCCATAATGCTGGGTTTGCCATCAATTAGCACGGTGAAGCTACCGCTACCTCTTAGGCTTACATCGCCCTCTATACTAACCGTTACCGATGGAATATTCTCGAGCACCTCCACCGCCGACTCTGATGATGAGGTATGGCTTTGGCTTACATTAATCACTTTTTTATCAATCTCGTACCGCATAGATGGACGTTCCCCTACAACCGTAACCTCGTCGATTGACCTATCGGATGAAGCAAGAAGAATGCGACCAGCATCAAACGAACGGATACTTCTTTCAACCTCAATACTATTTACCCTCTTGCTATGATAACCAATGAAAGTTACCTCCAATGCATAGCTGCCGGGCTCAACTCCATTAATTCTAAAGAAACCCGTTTCATCAGTAATTGTACCAGTTACCAACGTACCGCTATTGGCATTTACCACCGAAACGGTGGCGTACTCGAGGGGTTGTCTCGATAACGAATCGTAAACAAATCCTTTAATGGTTCCGGGAGCCATACCCTCGGAGGGCTCGTTTGCCACTACTGTTACAAAAATGGAAAGGGTTAAAATTGCTGTAAATAAATGCCTAAACATATGTTGTTTATTAAGTTGTTAAAAGTATAATTTTGATTATTGCACAAAACTACAATCCGATTCTGTAGAAATCCTGTTGAGATTCTACAGCAAATCTGTGCACACTAAAGCAACAGCTTATTGGACTGATTGTTTAGCGCTGTTTAGCAACTGGTTGAATAGTAAATGTGTGCTGAGCGTTGTGGAAATTGTAAGTGATGGTTAGCTGATTTAAATCGCAAATCCGTTTTACCAGCGCGAGACCAAGGCCCAAGGCCGATTTTGCCCCATTGCTACCCACAAAGCGATTGAATATTTTGGATGAGTCGAATGGTAATGGACTACCATAATTCGATATAATTAGCTTATCAGCATCGGTAGTAATGGTTACTGGCCCAACGGTTAACCCATATCGCAATGCATTCTTTAGCAAATTTTTAATCATAACATCGAAAAGCAAGGGGTCGAGGTAAAGGGTATGGCCCGAGTCTAAACTCACATTTAGGGCAAGCCCCTTAAGCTGGAACATCTCCTTAACTGCATCTATATGCCGCGAAATTATGTCGTAAGTTTTCAGCTCCTCCACCTTATCGTACTCACCGTTCTCAATTTTGGTGAGCAGGTTAAGCGTATTGCCCAGATTTGATAGGTGGGTTGCCTCATCGTAAATTACCTTTATGGTTTTGGAGTGCTCATCCATCATCTTCTCGTCGGCAATTAGGAGTTCGGCTTTACTGCGGATTATTGCTAGTGGGGTTTGCATTTCGTGAGCCATATTCTCGGTGTACTCCTTCAACTTACGGTAATCCGACTCAATCTGCGATATCATTTTGCCAACCAACAGCTGCATCTTCTTAAACTCTGTGGTTGATGTACGAACGTCGGGCAGCTTGAAATCGCTACCAATTTTGTACTTCGACATTGATCCTAAGATTCGATGGAATGCCCTGAAAAGAAACCCCGACAGAAACAGGCTGAAAAGCGTAAGCACCAGTACAAGCAGAATAAATGTGTTAGTAATTGTACCTAAAACCCCTTGACGAAACTTATCGAAATCGCTAATGTTCTTGTACATCTTATACTCGAAATGGCCCTTACTGGTATTCACCAAAATGGTTTTGGCACGAAACAGCATGGGGTCGTCCATTTGGCTTACCACCATGGTGGTGTCGCGGAATTTGGGATAATCGCTGGTATCGATTATGGAGATATCAATCCTCACCAAATCGCGGATATGCGAAATGTGGTTTTCGCTTTCCTCTATATACTTAACCAATCTTCTCTCGCGTCGATGGAAGTAGTTCTCAGTATCCTCATCAATAAAATTGTTGGTACGCTCAATGATGAATGCTGCTGTAGAGAAAAATGCTATAAGGATAAATACCAGATAGATAAAGGTAGTTTTGGTGAGCAAACGGATTGACTTGAAATTCATAGCTTAACTATTTTCTGAAAACTTATACCCCATACCATAAACGGATTGTATTTGAACATCGCCCCCTGCCTGCTGTAACTTCTTGCGCAGGTTTTTTATATGGTTATAAATGAAATCGAAACTATCAGCCTGATCGGCATGGTCGCCCCACAGATGTTCTACTATGCTCTCCTTGGTAAGGACACGGTTCTTGTTGTACAGGAAGTACACCAGCAAGTCGAACTCTTTACGGGTAAGATCAATGGGTTTTTCACCTACAGTAACATCGAGCGATAGCAAGTTAACCGACAGGTTGCCCAGCTCAAGCACATTGTTACCATCGGCATTTTTACGCCTAAGTATTGAGCGCACGCGTGCATTAAGTTCGGCTTTATGAAAAGGTTTGGTGATGTAATCGTCGGCACCCAGCTCAAGGCCTGTAACCTTGTCCTCAATGGCATTTCGGGCTGTTACAACTAAAAAGCCCATATCCATCCTTTTGCTTTTAGCCTCACGAAGCAATTCAAGGCCGTTGCCATCGGGTAAACCTAGATCCAGAATAATTAAATCGTAGCTATAATCGTACACCTTTTGCTGTGCCATTTTCAGATTGAAAGCCACCTCAACCACAAAACCGCTATCGGTTAAAAAATTGGCAAGGTCGTCGGATAGTTCAGCATTATCTTCAACAATAAGCAACTTCATATTAACCCAAAATTTATAGCAAATATATACTCAAAAGCTGTATTAATTCTATTTTGCAAAAAACACACATTATAAAGTGATTTCCGACAACTTCAAACGTTTGCTAAATATCAAAAATGATGAATATTGTTTAATATTGTTCTATAAAAAATTAAAAGTTACCTTTAACGTTCACAAATCTCATTGGGAAAATGATGCTAAGAAAAAGAACAACGGCCTACTCTGAGCTAAAATATCATCTTAAAACTGGTGAAATAGTTTTAATGAAAGGGCATTACCCAAGCAGCCATATTATAAAAGCGTTTGTGGAAAGCTATTGAGGCCACAGCTTAGGCTTGGTTAAGAAATAAAAAAAATTGAAGCAAATGCATAAGGAATGGTAAAAACCTTGGCGATAAAGGCAAAATATAAAAACCACAAGATTAACGCTATACTGCATAAATCGGTTTGGGTAGCACTTCTTATACTTGTTGTTGTAAGCTACTTTCTATTCTCCGATTTCGTTATCCGAGATGTTCCTTACGGTTTTTGGGTTTACCTCAGGTTGCTCCCCATTGCCATTAGCCTTATGTATATTTCGCTTTGCTTTTCGCCATTAAAAAAGCGCAAAAGGCTTTTGCTTTCCGTGTACTATGTTTTGCTATCGTCGTTGCTAATTATGATGTTGGGAATAAGTGCTCGAACATACCAAACGGAGCTATTTAGCAGTGCTATAGCTGGGGTAATTATTATTGTCTTTGCAATTTTTATTGCTGCCCGAACGGGCTATAAATCATTGCTACCCATTTACCTTATCCCCATCGCCCTCTTTATAATCTACCATCTAATTTTCGATACGAACATTACGCCAAAGGAATTTGCCGACTTTAGCAACCCAGCTGCTCTAATGATTGGAGCAATAATACTAGCCGAGATACAGGAACGGATGCGCTTTAAGGAATTTTCGTTAAGGTATAAACTCAAAGCAGAAAAGGAGAAATCCGAAGAGCTATACAACGAGGTTCTTCTTAAGACAGCAAGCCTACAGCAAGCCAATATAGAACTAGGAGACCAAAAGCTAAAAATTGAACAGCAGCATAACAAGCTCTATGAGCAAAATCAAAGATTAATCGAATCGGAAGAGAAGCTTAAAAAATCATTACAAGTAAAGGATAAACTCTTTTCGGTTGTTGCTCACGATTTGCGGAGTCCGTTCACCGGACTTGTTGGCTTAACAAAAATATTTGCAAGCAAACCCGAGAAATTCAGTCAGCAACAAGTAGCAAATTTTAGTTCACAAATTCACCAATCGGCAACTAAACTATTAGTGCTTATTGAAAACCTGCTGAACTGGTCACGTAGCCAAACAGGAAACATAACCCTATCGCCAAAAAAAATATCAGTGCACAGAATTGCCTCCGACACATTGAACATTTGCAAGGTACAGGCTCAATCAAAAAATATTGAGCTAATAAATGATATTCAAGCTGATGAACATGTTTATGCTGATGTTAACACTTTCTCTGTGGTTCTAAGAAACCTGGTTTCTAATGCCCTAAAATTCACTAATAAGAATGGTACAATAAGATTAAGTTCCTACTACGAAAAAGGCAACATTCGTATTCTAATTGCCGACACGGGCGTTGGTATTGAGCCACAAAAACTAAAAACCTTGTTTAACCTAGAGCATAGTAAAACCACCCCAGGAACAAGCAATGAGACGGGAACAGGTTTAGGCCTGATTGTGTGCAAGGAATTTGTTGAAAAGAATAATGGCACCATATCGATTAACAGTAAAGTTGGTGAAGGCACTACCGTTACAATTTCATTACCAACGCAATAGCATTACGGTTACATAACTACAGTAAAATATAAATTGATATTTTCAATGGGTAACAAAGAGATAATTGCGGAAGAGTATAATGTTTATAAAATCAAGAGCATACTTCACAAGTCGTCTCTAATTGTTCTATTTGTACTTGCAGTTCTGCTTTACTTCTTGTATTCCGATCTTTTTATTAGAGATGTTCCTTTAGGCCGATGGGTAATCCTCCGCATTCTACCCATAACACTAAGCATCATCTACATAGCATTAAGCATTAGCCCATTACGGAAAAATAAAAACCTAATGCTAAATGCCTACTACACGCTACTATCATCATTAATGCTTATGATGCTAGGCATAACCATTAGAACGTACCAAACCGAATTATTTAGCAGCAGTATATTTGGTATTATCATCATAATATTCGCCATTTTTATGCTTGCCAAAACAAGTTACAAAACCCTGGTTTTACTTTACATTATTCCTATTGTTGTAATAGTTGCATACCATTTTATATTTCACATTCAGATTAGCACAAAAGAACTAGCCGATTACGGAAACCCAGCGGTAATTTTGTTAGGAGCACTTATACTTTCGCACGTTCAGGAGCGTATGCGATTCAAAGAGTTTTCGCTGAACTACATCCTAAACCAAGAAAAAATACGCTCAGAAAAACTATATCAGGAAGTACTAAAGAAAACGGAGAATTTAGAAGAAGCCAATGTTAACCTAGAGCATAAAACCCACGAGATTGAGGCACAGCGCGATGAGATACTTTCTCAACGTGATCTAGTTATTGAGCAAAATCAGCATATCGAAAAACAAAACAGAAGTGTGGCCGATAGTATTACCTATGCCCAAAAGATACAGCAAGCTGTTCTGCCCAATTTCGATAACCTAAAGTTTAAACAGAAATATCTTTCAGATTCATTCATCATTTACAAGCCCAAAGATCAAGTTAGCGGGGATTTTTACTGGGCCGATGAGATAAACGGAAACTTGATTGTAGCCGTTGCCGATTGTACCGGACATGGTGTACCCGGTGCATTCCTTAGTATGCTTGGCGTTTCGTTTCTTAACGAGATAATCAACAGGCAGAAAGAGCTATCGCCTGGCCAAATTCTTGATCGGCTAAGGAGATACGTTAAGGATACCCTTAACCAAACCGGCGAGCGATTTGAAGCACGTGATGGAATGAGCATGGGGCTAGTTATTATCAACCCCGAAAAAAAGACCCTACAATACGCCGGAGCATATATCCCATTGTACCTTTACAGGAACAAGCACTGCACAATTCTTAAAGCCGATAGAAACCCAATTGGGATCCATTACAAAGAGATTGAAGCGTTTACAAATCATACCATCAATCTTGAGAAAAACGACTCCCTTTACCTTTTCACCGATGGATACGCCGATCAGTTTAACACCTCAGGAAAAGAAAAATTTAAAATCTCACGATTTAAAAATTTACTTTCAGATATATCCGATTTGCCCCTGAGTGAACAAAAAATAATTCTGGAGAAAAGTTTCATCGAATGGAAGGGTGAAAATGAGCAGATTGATGATGTTACAATAGTTGGGCTTAAGCTATAGCCGATGTAATTTATTATGATTATCGGCAAATATGCCTAAAATAAAAAGTAAAAGAATCTATTACAA
>DDWD01000121.1 GCA_002345825.1 Bacteroidales bacterium UBA2295 | reverse complement strand
TGCCATATTCAAATATCGAAATAAGCAGCACATTGGAACCGTAAAGGGGGTTAGCAGAAACTACCCCGATTTAATAGGTATTGATTCGATGATGATTGATGGTGAATTTATGCTTTGGCGCGGGAGTCAACCTATGGCCATTATGGGGCAGGGAGCCGCAATTTACCTAAATGCTAACCTTGCACACTTCGATCCCCTTGAGATTTTTATGCCTCGCCGAGGCCGATTACCCACCCTATCAACAGCAACAGCATTTACATCAAAGGCAATAATGCCATCAGGAGTGTTTGCCATTGAGCAGGAATTTGACACGCAGTACATAATTTCGCCAATAGAGTTTGTGCGTGGCCTATTAAATTACACCAATCAGGTAACCTCTGTGGAGATAAAACTTGTCCCAGATGCAAATATCGAAAGGGTTCAGCAAGATATTCAGGGCATTCTGGGCGATGGCTTCAAGGTTTTTAATCGATATCAGCAGAATGAGTCGCTGTATCGTACAATGAAAACGGAGAAAATGGCTGCCGGACTTATTCTTTCCTTTATTCTTGTAGTGGCCTCATTCAATATTATTGGCTCCCTATCGATGCTCATTATCGATAAGCGTAAAGATGTGGAAACGTTAAAGAGCCTGGGGGCAGACAATAGTATGATTCAGAAGATATTTGTTACCGAGGGTTTACTCATAACTATAGTAGGAACTGTTATTGGGGCCATGCTCGGACTTCTTATTTGCTGGATGCAAATTGAGTTTAAGCTGGTGCGGCTCCAAGGCACAGGTGAGTTTATAATTGATGCTTATCCTGTGGAAATTCAATTTCTCGATATTTTTGGGGTTCTACTGGTTGTGTTTGCTATTGGCTATTTTGCTGCTCGTTTCCCCGTGCAATATATTACACGGCGGATTTTTGCCCAGGAGCAAATTGGCAACCATTAGCAATAGTTACACATCAAAAATTTTCTCGTTGGATGGATGAGAAGCAGTACGATATGACCATATTGGAGGTTGTGGATCTATCCATATCCTTTGGCCATAGCTGTGTGCTGAGCAATCTTTCCTTCTCGCTAAAACTTGGCGAATCGCTCGGTATTGTTGGCGAATCGGGCTCTGGTAAATCTATTACGGCACTTAGCCTTATGGGTATCTTGCCACAGAGCGCCAGAGTTACTTCGGGTTTTGCATATTTTACAATGCCCAACGGAACTCGAATAAATCTTTTAGCACCAGAGGCTAACCCAACCAAAGTGCGAGGTAATTTGCTTTCCATGATTTTTCAGGAACCAATGACTTCGCTAAACCCCTCGATGCGATGTGGGCTGCAGGTTGAGGAGGCCATTGCGACTCACAATACCCTACCCAAATCAGAGGTGAAAGCCAGAGCCCTTTCGCTTTTGCATGAGATGCAAATACCAAACCCCGAGAAGGTATACCAAAGCTACCCACACGAGCTTAGCGGAGGGCAAAAACAGCGCGTTATGATCGCCATGGCGTTGGCATGCAACCCATCTGTACTAATTGCAGACGAACCAACAACAGCCTTAGATGTTACGGTTCAGCATGAAATCATCAGTCTGCTAAAAAGAATTATCTCAAGTCGTGGAATGAGCCTACTCTTTATTAGTCACGATTTAGGTGTAATTTCTCAGGTAACCAATCGTTTGGTTGTACTTAAAGAGGGTTGCTTGGTGGAGGAGGGACCCACTCCCCAAATTTTATCGACGCCAGCCCAACCATATACCCAAGGGCTTATTGCCTGCCGCCCACCCATAGATAAGCGACCCATATTTTTGCCAACAGTTAGTGATTTTTTAACCAAATCAATTATTCCCCAAGCGCCCGAACGCGATATTGGGAAGGAAAACCAAAAATTCTTATCGCAAGACCCAATCCTTGAGGTGAATCGCCTTTGTGTTGATTATGTGGTAAAGAGGAGTTTCTTCGGCAAGCCCACCAATATTTTTAGGGCTGTTGATAATCTTTCGTTTTGTTTGTATCAAGGAGAAACTTTAGGCTTGGTGGGTGAATCGGGGTGCGGAAAAACCACGTTGGGTAGGTCAATTCTTGGGTTAACACCATTTCAAGGAGGAAGTATACGTTATAAAGGGAAAGACATTGCTTTTTTGAGAAAAGCCGAAATGGCTGCTTTTAGGCAGGACGTTCAACTTGTTTTTCAAGACCCCTACTCTTCACTAAATCCGAGGCATACAATAGGCGAGGCTATTATGGAACCCATTGCTTTTTATGCCCAAGGCAAAGGAAAAAAGCAGCTACGCCACCGAGCCATTGAATTATTGGAATACGTAGCATTACCAGCCAATAGTTTTTACAGATATCCTCATGAATTTTCTGGTGGGCAAAGGCAACGTGTGGCCATTGCTCGTGCTTTATCGGTAAATCCAAAGGTTGTGGTTTGCGATGAGATGGTGTCTGCTCTCGATGTCTCAATTCAGGCACAAATACTTAACCTGCTAAACCGTCTAAAGGATGAGTTTGGATTGACCTATATTTTTATTTCGCATGACCTCTCGGTGGTGAAATATATGAGTAACCGGATGATAGTAATGCAAAACGGACAGATTGTAGAGTCGGGTTCTGCCGATGCAATTTATTCCAATCCTCAGTCGGAATACACCAAACAATTAATCAACTCCATTCCCCAGCTGTAGGCTAAAAGAAATCATCTTCAAAAACTTCAACGTTGTTAGTTGAGTTAATAATCTCGTCGCAATTAAGATTAATGTCGTTTAGCCTTAGCGGTTTATCCCACTCGTCGGTTGGGTTAACACCAAGTCGCCCATCTTTAAAAACCTTATCGAGGAAAATGGCAAATATTGGTAATGCCATATTTGCACCCTGTCCTTGGGTGATATTTGTAAAACCTATCGATCTTTCTTCGGCACCAACCCACACGCCACCAACAAGGTTGGGGACAATCCCCATAAACCAACCATCGGAATGGTTGTTGGTTGTTCCAGTTTTGCCAGCAATGGGGCCCGGGAGGTTATATCTCCAACGCAATCGGGCTGCCGTACCCTGATTAACAACCCCTTCGAGCAGGTTAAGCATTAAGTAAGCGGTTTGCTCACTAATGGCCTCATTTCGTTGAGGATGAAAATTAGCCAAGATGTTACCGCTTTTATCCTCGATGCGTGTTACCATTAGTGGTTCTATGTGAACACCTTTGTTTGCATAGGTGCCATAGGCTCCAACCATCTCGTACACGCTAAATTCCGAAGTGCCAAGGAAAGCTGAAACAACAGGGTCAATTCGGCTGTTAATTCCCATTCGTTGGCAAACGTCAACTAAGGCTCTCGGATTAAAACGTTTCATCAACCATCCCGAAATGTTGTTTACAGAATTGGCCAAACCCCATTTTAGGGTAACCATTTGTCCATCGTACTCCGAGCGACCCGAGTTTTTGGGTGTCCAGACCGAATCGGCCACTTCGAACGTTTGGGGAACGTTAGGCGCCAAATCGCAGGGCGAATACCCCTCCTGCATGGCTAAGGTGTAAAGGAATGGCTTGATGGTCGATCCCACCTGCCTTTTGCCCTGCTTAACATGGTCGTACTTAAAGTGTTTAAAATTTGGGCCGCCAACCCAGGCCTTTACGTGTCCGGTTCGGGGATCCATTGCCATAAACCCGGTTCTAAGAATACGCTTGTAATGTTTTATCGAATCCATCGGAGACATAATAGTATCTCGTTCTCCTCCCCAAGTGAAAACACTCATTTTCACCTTGTTGTTGAAATGAGCATTTATGCTATCCATAGAAGCCCCTTTGTTGCGAAGGATTCTATATCGTTCGGTTTGACGCATGGCTTGTAGCATTATGCCATCAATCTGCTCATCTGACAAATTATCGTTAAAAAGTCTGTATTTCCTCTCTTTTTGCTCTGCATCAAATTCTGCTTGCAAATACTCACCTAGATGTTCTTCTACGGCTTCCTCCGCGTACTGCTGCATCCGGCTATTTATGGTGGTGTAAATTTTTAATCCATCGCGATATAAGTTGTAGGGAGTTCCGTCGGGTTTCAAATTCTTGTTACACCAACCATAAAGCGGATCGTTTGCCCAAAGCAATGAGTCCTCTTTATATTGAGAGTATGAATAGTATCGCTTAGGTTCGGGCTTGTTTGCCGATAGGTAAATTCTTAGGTATTCCCTAAAGTAGGTTGCAAGGCCTTCGTTATGATCTTGTACTTTATACTCTAAGTTTATGGGAATTTGCGAAATTGAATCGTACAGCAAAGGATCAATCAAGCCATACTTTTTCATTTGCGAAAGCACAAAGTTTCTGCGCTGTAGCGAACGCTCTGGGTTACGAACGGGGCTATACCTTGTGGGCGCATTCACAACCCCAACAAGAACAGCTGCCTGTTCAATGGTTAAAGAATCGGGAGTTGTATTAAAGAATGTTTTTGAGGCGGCTTTTATTCCGAATGCATTGCTGCCAAAAGGCACAGTATTTAGGTACATGGCAAGAATCTCATTCTTTGTGAAATTCCTTTCAAGTTTTACTGCAGTAATCCACTCCTTAAATTTGGCAATGGCTAATTTGGAGAACCGAGCTACAGATGATGAGTAAATGGATGTGTCCCTCGGAAAAAGGTTCTTGGCCAGTTGCTGAGTAATTGTGCTACCTCCTCCACTGCCGCTTTGCCCCATTGCAATGGTTTTAACCGCTACGCGTGCAAGTCCTCGGGCATCAATGCCACTGTGCTTATAAAACCGAATATCTTCAGTGGCTAAAAGGGCATTAACTAGGTTCGGGGAAAGTTCATCAAACTCAACAAAGGTTCTATTCTGTATATAATATGTTCCAAGGAGTTTGTGATCTTCCGATATAATTTCTGAGGCTAGATTACTTCTGGGGTTTTCCAGCTCTTCAAATGTTGGCATAGGGCCAAAAAACTCAACGCTAATTAGCGTAAAAAGGGTTACTGCAAAAAGGAACCCGAAAATGAATATTCCCCAGAACCACAGAAGGAACTTAGTTTTAGTACTCTTTTCTTTAAAGGACATAGGCTTACATTTGATTTGCAAAGTTAGCAATTATTTATGGCTATTGGGAGATGGCAGCTATAGGGGCTACGCTTTGTTTAATAATAAATGCTTCTTCATTTTTAGTGAGAGTTGCGTTATTGG
>DDWD01000061.1 GCA_002345825.1 Bacteroidales bacterium UBA2295 | reverse complement strand
TAATATCATCAAACAAGCCACTACAACTGTTTTCTTAAAAAAATGCATAATCCGCACACCAAATCTTTGCATATTACTATTTTTGTGATCCCTTGGGTAGGGATAAAAATAATATTTTTTCACATAAATGCTAGCCCCAATATTTGAATAAATGATAGAGCAGGATAAGAAACATATCGAGATCATTTCCAATGAGCTAAACATTAGTTTTAAGCAAATTGCGAACACCGTTAAATTACTAAGCGATGGAGGCACAATTCCTTTTATTAGCCGATACCGAAAGGAACAAACTGGTAGCCTCGATGAGGTAGAAATTACCAATATTCGCGACCGGCTAAACAAGCTAACTGAGCTTCATAAACGCAAAGAAACCGTTCTTACCACTATTGATGAACAGGGAAAACTTACCCAAGAGCTACGCAAGCGCATTGAGGAATGCTACGACCCCGTTGAGTTGGAGGATATTTACCTACCCTATAAACCCAAACGCCGCACCAAAGCCACCATTGCCAAGGAAAAAGGTCTTGAACCGCTGGCAGAAATTATCATGAAGCAGCAAAACATCAAATTAGATGATGCTGCACAAAAATTTATTACCGATGAGGTGCCAACCATTGAGGATGCCCTTGCAGGTGCACGCGATATAATTGCCGAGTGGATTAGCGAGAACGAGAGGGCAAGAAATATTGTGCGCCGCCATTTTCACAAAAAAGCCATAATAAAATCGAAGGTTGCCAAGGGCAAGGAAGAGGAAGGCGTAAAGTTCTCCGACTACTTCGACTGGCAGGAAGAGGTAAAGAAATGTGCATCGCACCGATTTATGGCCATGCGCCGCGGCCAAGCCGAAGGCTTTCTTAAAGTATCGATTGCACCACCAGCCGATGAGGTGATGGATGAGCTATCGGCAGCATTTGTAAAAGCCAACAACCAGCTGGCCGACCAAATTGACTTTGCCATTGAGGATAGCTACAAGCGGTTGATAGAGCCAAGCATAGAGAATGAGTTCACGGCAGAGCTAAAAGCCAAAGCCGATGATGAAGCCATTCGGGTTTTTTCCGAAAACCTACGCCAATTGCTACTTGCAGCACCTCTTGGTCAGAAAAATGTGCTAGCTCTGGATCCCGGATACCGCACCGGTTGCAAGGTGGTTTGTCTCGACTCGCAAGGAAACCTTAAGCATAACGAAACCATATACCCCCACGCTCCGCAAAACGAACAGGGAAAAGCAATGAGCAAGCTATCGGCGCTTGTAGAAACCTATAAAATTGATGCCATTGCCATTGGCAACGGCACAGCCAGTCGCGAAACCGAGGCATTGGTGAAACGCATAAGGTTTAACCGCGAGGTAAGGGTATTTGTGGTGAGCGAGGATGGGGCATCCATCTACTCCGCCTCGTCAGTTGCCCGCGAGGAATTTCCGGAATACGATGTAACAGTACGCGGATCGGTTTCCATTGGGCGCAGGCTTATGGATCCACTGGCAGAGCTGGTAAAAATTGACCCAAAATCGATTGGTGTTGGGCAATATCAGCATGATGTGGATCAAACCAAGCTAAAGCATGGCCTCGACACGGTTGTTGAAAGCTGCGTGAACCACGTGGGTGTAAACCTAAACACAGCCAGCAAGCACTTGCTAACCTACATATCGGGACTTGGCCCACAGCTAGCCAAAAATATTGTTGATTATAGGCGCGAGAATGGCGACTTTACCAGCAGAGCGCAGCTAAAAAAAGTACCCCGATTGGGCGAAAAGGCTTATGAGCAATGCGCTGGATTCCTTAGGATTACCAACGCAAAAAATCCTTTAGATAATAGCGCCGTGCACCCCGAGAGCTACCACGTAGTGGAAAAAATGGCTAAAGATTTAAGCTGCGAAGTATTAGACTTGCTGAAAGACGAGGAACTACGCAAAAAAATCGACATAAAAAGATACGCAACAAGCAACATTGGACTACCTACCCTAAAGGATATTGCAGATGAGCTAGCTAAACCAGGTCGCGACCCACGCCAGGGCATTAAGGTTTTTGAGTTTGCCGAGGGGGTGTACTCTATAGACCACCTTACTCCTGGATTGGTTTTGCCAGGCATTGTTACCAACATTACCAACTTTGGGGCTTTTGTTGATGTGGGCGTGAAGCAGGATGGTCTGGTGCACATATCGCAGCTGGCCGATAGGTTTGTGTCGAACCCCAACGACGTGGTGAAACTCCATGAGCACGTAATGGTGAAAGTACTTGAGGTTGATGTGGCCCGCAAGCGAATTCAGCTCACCATGAAAGGGCTTGAGTAACGAGATTTTGCCCGCTAATTTTTCGCCTTGGCTTTTGAGGGTTTTATCAAAAGGGTGCTTACAACAGCAACAAACAACGCCACAAAAAAAGTAAGCATCCTGGAGGTAACCATCTTATCAAGCCCGCTGCTGATCCAAATAATTGTAAATGTTAAACCAGCAATAATGGTGGCAATTGCTGCTATTCCGTGGAATCGTTTCCAGAATAGAGTAAGCAGAATAACCACCGAAAAGGTTCCACCAATACCAGCCCACACGTAGCTTACCAAGGAATATATCAAATTTGTTTTACCAAAGTAGGCAATGGTTAACGCGACAACTGCCAGCACAGCCGTTATCACTCTGGAAACTAACAGGGCACGTTTCTTGAAAAATTCTTTACCGAATAATGGTTGAAGTAGGTTTTCGGTAAGCTCTGTAGCCGATAGAATTAATAAAGAATCTGCTGTTGAAATCATTGCAGCAATGGCTCCAGTTATTAGCACTGCTGCAATTACAGGGGGAAAGATGGTTAGAAGCACTGCGGGCATAACGAATTCGCGATCGGATAATCCGGTGGGTCCGAATATTGCAAGCCCAATCCAACCAATGCAAAGGGCTCCTACATACGCAATTACTGTCCATACAATTCCCACATTGCGTGCACGCTTGGCCTGCTTTGCATCCCTTATGGCCATAAAGCGCATACTCAGCTGTGGCTGTCCACCCAAATAACCGAAGAACCAGCTAAACCCGCCAACCAAAGCAACTCCCGCAGTAAATCCGCGCATCCCTCCTGCCAGAGATGAGTATTCGCTACCCGCAGTGCTTAGTGCCTGCGAGATGGTGGGTGCAAAAACATCGGGATTATTGGCCAAGTAGATAAACCCAACAATGGGCCCAGCCACCAGGGTAATTATCATCATAATAGCCTGAACAACATCGGTGTAAACCACGCTCATAAATCCGCCGTAAATGGTATACGGAACAATTATGGCAGCCGTAATAATCATACCCAGCTTCGCATCTATACCAAACATCGTGTTTAAGGTTTTTCCACCACCCAAAAACTGGGCTCCTACGTAAAAGAAGAAGAAAAATACAATGGTTGCGCTACCTATAATGCGAATCCAACTGCCCACCTCCCCGTGTTTGCGGGCAATAAACTCGGTAAATGTATTCACATTGTACTTCTCGGCCTCATCACGCAAACGCCAAGCAATAAGCACCCATGCGGTAATAATACCAATTACACACCCAAGTGCTGTCCATATCTCAAGCAATCCCGTTGCATAGGCTGCGCCTGGCAAACCTAAAAGTGCCCACGACGATTCACCGGTTGCCCTTTCAGACAATGCAGCAACCCACCCGGGAAGTTTTCGACCAGCGATGGCGTAGTCGGAGCTGCTTTTAACCTTTCGACCCTGATAAATTCCCCACGCTATTAGAAGCGCGAGATAGGCAATCATTACGATAAGTAGCTGAGTGTCCTGCAAGTCCATAGCAATATTTTTTATGAACTAAGATATAAAAAATGCCTAATCGGAACAAATCTGTGATTGAAGAACTAGCTCCATCTACCTCGTCCCATAACCATCCACCGCCTTCTCGCTGATGCTCCTGATTTGGTAGGCAAGCGCAAGGGTTCCGATACTCAAACCCGCTCGTATGCAAAATTATCTCCATCACAAAATCCTCGGTGATAAATATCTTTAGCTTTATCTGCAACTTCTGTTTAGTATCCACCAGTTTCTGCTGGGTATGGCGCAAGGGTAACTATTTATTGTACATGCTCTGGCGCGCTATAAACGATAGGTTTGGCTCCAGAACAAAGCAGCACAAGTATTTCTCCAACACTCAGTAGTCCGGCGGAATGGTAAAGCGTTGCTTGGTTATGTAAAATAAATAACTACCTTTGTGCGATATATTGGCATAAGATAGATCTGTATAGAAGTACTCCTCTCAGTGAAATTTCCTTTGACGACACCTTTCTAAATCACTAGTTTAAGCTAAAATAATTTACGCCAAGGAAGCATTATATCCCCTTGAACAGATAGGTGATTAATGCCAACAACAAGGCATTAACCAACAATATTTTATGAATAGAACCCGATCGATGAAAAAGAGGGATCAAGGTAGTATTACCTACAGAAAATCTTTAAATCGCAAAAATTCAAACAGTACAAAGAATTCGGCAAGCGCAATAGATCCAAAACACTTTGTAAAAAAAGCCACTTCGAGTGAGCAGGCAATATACGAGGCGTCGTCCGTAATTGCCAACCTACCCGTTAACAAGAGAATCGTTAACAATTTGCTTCAAAAGGGATACGAAGTACCCACTGAGATACAGGACAAAACCCTTACATCAATTCTGGAGGGGCGAAACGTGTTAGGAGTTGCCCAAACGGGCACAGGTAAAACCGCTGCGTTTCTTGTACCTCTTATCCACAACCTTATTAACACTGCAGCAGCTTTTCAAGTGCTCATTATTGCACCAACACGGGAGCTTGCCGTGCAAACAGACACCGAGTTTCGGAGCATCGCCAAAGGGCTTGGAATGCACAGTAACTGCTTTATTGGTGGAACCAGTGTTTATGCCGATATTCAAAAACTTCGCAAACCTTGTCACTTTGTGATAGGGACGCCAGGTCGTTTGGCCGATATGGTAAGGCAAGGCGCTCTTAACCTGACCCATTTTAACACGGTTATACTCGATGAGTTTGACAGGCTTCTGGACATGGGCTTTGCCAAGGAAATTGAGCGCTTAGTTGAAGGTATGACAAACAGAAAACAAACCATCCTTTTCTCAGCAACCGAAGAGAAGGGGCAAAAAAAAATAATCAACAAATTGATTGCAAACCCTGTAGAGATTAGAGTGAACAATGGGAATGCATCGGCCGATACGGTTGATCAAGACATTGTAACCGTTAGGAACGGTGAGAACAAGATGGATCTGCTGCTAGGAATGATTAGAAACGAATCGTTTGAGAAGGTACTAATTTTTGCCGAGACCAAGCGATGGGTCAGCCGAATTTGCAAGGATCTGCGGCGCTCCGGCATTAGAGTTGATGAAATTCACGGAAATAAATCCCAGAACTACAGGATTAAGGCCTTAAACTCTTTCAAGGATAAAAGCATTCAGGTTCTGGTAGCCACCGATGTGGCGGCTAGGGGGCTTGACATATCCCATGTTTCACACGTTATAAACTATCAACAACCAAAAAATATGGATAGCTACATCCACAGAATTGGTCGTACTGGTAGAGCCGGAAACACTGGAAAAGCAATTACATTTGTTAACTAGAAATACTCACATTAAAAATCTATTCGTTATCACAGTTCGAACAATGACTCTTAACGAAAAGAGGCATTTAGGGTAATTTGATAAAGGCACTATCCTTAAACATTTCAGCCGAAGTAAAGCGGGATAGATGTCCTAAACGCCCTTAATGTGCAGGGAATAGACTAGCAAAACAAATAAACAACCTTTTAATTAGGCCACCCCTCAGGGTGGCTTTTTTCTTTATCTAAACTCTGAAATTTTTGTTTTAGCGCCGATTGTCTAAGCAAGATTTTGACCTTCACTGCAAAATACCTTACTGCAAATATATCTACAGTAACAACATTTGAATTGTCATTATTTTAGCCCCAGTTAAAACCGAATAAAAGCTGAGTAATCAAAACTCCTAACATACTGCACCAACCACCCCATAAACAAGCAACCCGCTGCAAACAAATAGTTCACAGCGGGTTACGGTTTTAAAATGCACCTAGGACAATCTTACCTAAAAAGCTACCTAAAACAATTTCTACTTACCTAAAAAAACACATCCATCCAAACGACACTGTTTGACGCAACCACACTGTACCTTTAAGGCAAAAAATGGAAGCGAAATACAACTTTATTCTTGCCGATTTACTTTGGAGCTTTGAGGCCAAAGAAATTCCACCCGATTTGCTCTGGGACTTTGATTACAATGAGTTTATCTATGGATTTACAGAAGAGATGATACGAAAGGGAGTAACCCTTGAGGTCGATTTTATTAGCCATAACACATTCTCGACAAAAAGCTACGTCAAGCTGAAAAAATTGTTGAATCAGTGCCTTGATGCGAGAAACCTGAAGCTACAGTGTGTCAAAAATCAGGACTTTGAAGGGGCGGCATCGCATAGAGAGAAGGAACGTAAGCTACTAAATCTAATTGAGAACGAGGGCTTCGGACTCTCCTTCACACAGCATAACGAATACGCCCTTTACCATGTTGATGTGGATACAAAGAATAGAAATGTAAGGTTTACCTTTTACACCAATGGGAACGAGTCTGCAAAATTCCTCCAAGAGTTAACGAAACGAATTGCAGAGCGTAATCCCGAACGTTAGGTTACTGTTCCAACCTAAGGAATCGGTCAGCGATCAACTCCTTATATGCTATTCTATACTCATTGGACAGGAAGCTCATATCGATAAAATCCATCCATTTAGCTCTTGCCTTATCCATTTTACGGAAGATATTAAGCTGCTGCTTCTCGTCAAGATTTAACGTTGAAAAGGAGCTCACAAAATCGTTACGCTTGAGTTTTTTCTTCTTGCCGTTGAGCGTTAGGGCTAAATCCTCGTCATCAGCAGGGTTTACCAGTACGGTTGAAACCAAATCGTAAGCAGGGCAAAGCACAGGGCCAAAACCTTGCCTATGAAGTAACGAGAAGTTTTTCAGGTGCATATCGGCATTTCCGGTTAGGAACGAAAAGATTAGCACTTCGGCAAAATTCACTAGGTCGAGCACCGGGTTAGCAGAGAACCGGAGTATGGCCTTCCCTACCTGCTCGTAGGAACCGTGGTACTTATCCTCCGTAAGCCGCTCGGTAAGCTGACACATATCCTCCATATGGATCTTGCGCTGCTTTGCCCGATCGACCCTTCGGGTTAAGTAGGCAAGACTACCTCCCTGCATCCTGATCAACGTGTGGGGCACAACGGCTATACCCGCCAAATTAGCCAGATGCATAGTTAGGCTCTCCACCTGGGGTAGCTGGGGATAGGTTGATGTGGGTGGTTTTAAAATGTACTCACCCCATAACCCCACAATGGTAAATCGTTTGGGATTGCCCTTGCTTTTCGGTTTCTCGAGGTGCAACGACAGCTTTGGCTGAACCCCGGTTACCGTCACCTGACTCTGAACCACTTTAAGCCCTAGTTCCTTTAGCTCGGTCTCGGTATACTGAAGCTCAGGCGGCATGGATTGCCCAAAGATTTTCCGACAGCAACCCGAGTGAAAATCGGTTTCGCCCTCATTTAGCAACTCGTAGCAGTATAAACATCTACTCATTATGCTCCTCCTCCGTTACGGGGTGAACGCTAACAGCACCGATGCAATCTTTACAGCAGGCTAGTAGCAGCCCCATCCTATCCCTAGGATTCAATTTCCAGTTGTTCTCCGCTATATCCAGCAGCCATCCCTCAGGGATCAATCCATCGAAAAAAGGGAAAAGCACTTTGCTAATAAATGGTTGCTCTTGCAAGGGAAGGGTAAGGCTTACCGCAACAACATTAGACGAGCTAAGGTACTCGCCATCGTAGGCAAAGGTGTACCCATTCTCATCCTGGATTAGCCAACCAGCCTTTAGCCCGTGTATTCTAATCTCTGCTTTCCTCATCTAACAGCGTTTTGCGTGGAATGGGAACTGCTCCCACCCGATGTCCAAACAACCGGAGCACCTGATTCACCTTATCGAGCCGTAACGTCTCCTTGCCCTGCTCCATTTCACGGACAAAGCGTAAACCCACTCCGGCCTTTTCGGCCAGAGCCTGCTGGGTAAGCCCTGTGGCAGCTCGCCTTTGCTTTACAAATTCACCTAGTAGCATAACTATACCTTTTCGGGTATAAATATAGTGTTTTTTTATTGCATTATACCTTTTCGGGTATAAAAACGTTGTTATGTATGAATTTTATACCCGTTCGGGATTAAAATCTACCTACCCCGCATGAGCACACCAGCAACCAACTACAAATTTGACCCCCAACCTGACCCCTATAAAAAAACAACCCGCTGCAAACAAATAGTTCACAGCGGGTTACGATTTTAAAAAGTGCCCAGGACAAGACTCGAACTTGCACACCCTAACGGGCACCAGCCCCTCAAGCTGGCGTGTCTACCAATTTCACCACCTGGGCAGAGCACTTTTATTTATTACTGAAAGAACATTTATTACCTACACAATTACCCCTCAAGCTGGAGTGTCTACCAACCTGCCTGTCACCCTGTTTGACAGGTTTCACCACCTGGGGAACATTTCTATCATCTTAGGCTTTGTGCCCAGAACAGGACTCGAACCTGCACATCATTGCTGATACTAGTCCCTGAAACTAGCGCGTCTACCAATTCCGCCATCTGGGCAAAACTTAAACTTGGGGCACTTCACAGAACCTATGGCCTTACTTTCTATCTAAGACCTTTTGCTTACGATGGCGGGAGCTCGTCCCTCGGTTCCGCCATCTGGGCAAAACTTAAACTTGGGGCACTTCACAGAACCTATGGCCTTACTTTCCATCTAAGACCTTTTGCTTACGATGGCGGGAGCTCGTCCCTCGGTTCCGCCATCTGGGCTTATTGCGGTTGCAAATTTAATAAATAATTGCTTACACAAATATTTATCTCACAAAAATATAGGGTGTAATGGTTTTTTATCTACCCCAGATTCTTCTCTAGCAATCCTGCCTCCACCTCCTTAAAGCCTAGCCGATTGAGATACTGATTGTGCTTGACACTCGATTTCTCGGCCACTAACTTTCTAAATCCCAGCTCAACAAATCGCGGTTTTAAGTTATTGTAAACAAACCTACCGCTTTTAAAATCGCGCATTTCCGGAATGGCATAGTCCAATTCAACCTTTAGCACGCCATTGTCAAGCCTTTTGGCTAGGAATAGTCCTGCTATAGACATATTGCGAAGCACAAAGAAATTCACATCGCTATCATCGGGGCAATATTCAAAACCAGGGAAATACTTTAAGATATCCTCCTTGTAAAACGAGATGAATCGAACCAGATAATTGCCGTCGGGCTTGGCTTCAATAACGTCAAATACCTCTTCCTTTGCATAAAACTGGTAAAGGTAATAAGCATCCACCAAAACAATAAAACCATTCATAACCCCAACAGGTATCGAGCCAATTAAAAAACCATAAACGGAAAACAAGCCTGCACCTATCAAGTTAATAACCCTAAACTTAACCAACGAACTCATTGCCATCGATATGGCAATTACTACTGATGCCAAATATCCTACCCACTCAAGAATATCAATTTCCATAATGATAAAAGTTAAATTTTCGGCAAAGATAAAAATTCTCATATATTTGTTAGCCGTTTTTACCATCCTGTGGCAAATACTGATTTAAATAAGAGATTAAACTCTGGTAAAATCCTGTACTAATCCTTTTGCCATTTGTGTTGTCAAAATCACATAAAAAATGATTCCATAAATGTTAATCGAACTCGAAATGAAAAAAATGTTTAAAAAAATTCACCTACTTGGAATGGCTTTATGCTTATCGGCTGCGACTATGGCTCAGGAAAGCGAGCAATGGATAAGATATTCTGCCATTTCGCCAGATGGTAAAACCATTGCGTTCACATTTAAGGGCGAC
>DDWD01000094.1 GCA_002345825.1 Bacteroidales bacterium UBA2295 | reverse complement strand
GCATTGTCAAAAACTAGGTGTTCGCCGTAGCTTTTACCCACCTCATCAACCTTAACCACTAAATCGCCCGAGCGGGGAGCTTCAGGGAATCTGATGTTTACCGAGGTATTATCTTCCTCTTCAACCTCGATAACATCGATCTTTTCAAGCATCTTCACGCGCGATTGCACCTGATTGGCCTTTGTGGCCTTGTAGCGGAATCGCTCTATAAAATCCTTGGTTTCCTCAATCTGTTTTTGTTGATTTTTATATGCGGCCAGCTGCTGCTCGCGACGTTCCTCGCGCAGCACAACGTATTTTGAGTAGGGAACTCTGTAGTCGTATGCTCTTCCCAACGATAGTTCTATGGTGCGCTCGGTAACATTATCGAGGAATGCACGGTCGTGCGAGATAAGCAGGAGAGCTCCTGGGAATGTTTTCAGGTAATCCTCGAGCCACTGTATCGATTCAATATCGAGGTGGTTGGTGGGTTCGTCGAGCAGTAAAACCTCGGGCCTGCGAAGCAGAATCTTGGCCAGTTCTATTCGCATTCGCCAACCTCCGCTAAACTCTTTGGTGGGGCGAACAAAATCGGACCTTTTAAAACCCAAACCTTGCAAAGTGACCTCGGCTTGCGCTTCAAGGCTTTCCCCGCCAAGCAACGAGAACCGTTCACTCTTTTCGGTTAATTCATTAATTAGTTTAGCGTAATCGTCCGATTCGAAGTCGGTGCGCTGTTCTATAGCCTTCGTTATTTTGGCAATATCTTTCTCCAACTTCAGCGTATCGCTAAATGCCGTCATTGTTTCATCCAGAACGCTTCGCGTATTGGCCACATCCATCTGCTGGGGTAGGTAACCTATGGTAATATCGCGGGGTACACTTACCAATCCACCCGAAGGTGTCATTTGACCCACAATTAGCTTGAGTAGAGTAGTTTTGCCTGCTCCATTTTTTCCCACAAGTCCAACCCGTTCCTTGGGGCTAACCAAAAAACTTATATCCTTAAAAAGATCAAAACCTCCAAAAGTAACTGTTACCTGACTGAGCGATACCATTTTATAACAATTTTCAAAGTGTCAAAATTAGTAAAACTTAGGGAATGGGCAATGTGCAAATGGTTGGTATGGTAATTTTAATGCAGAATCATTTAAATTAGATCATCACATTCATCTGAATCTAAACCTAAATACAAAATTTTGTTAATAATTTACTGCTAAAGTTTCTAGCAATTTCTATTAAATTTCCATTGACGATATTTCAACACTATCAAAACAATATGTTCAATTAGAATAAAAATGCCTTTAAAATGCATAATGAAAAATTATTTGCTAGGTCTCCTTTTTAGTACTAGGTGCTGGCCCTAACATATATGTATCAATTTGTGTGTTCACCTATAACTGTATCTATGGTAATTATTTACGTTCACCAGATTCAGGTTAAAGAAATTATCTATAGATCAATTTTTACAAAATTACCTTTTTGGCTGAAGTTCTCTTCTCTCTTCACCTTTCCATTTTATTAAAATTGTCGATATATCGACAGTTGATCTATTGAATTGTTGATATATCCTCGCTTCTTAATTTTAACAGAAGTAAAAAGTAATGTAATTATCACATTATGTGCGAACAACGCTCGTTGGCACTTTTATTGAAATAGGAGGCTTAGAAAATCAGATATAATAGTAATGACAGAAGTTGAATATCTCACAGATAAAGATTTTGATCACATCACATTAAAATACGATGAATTTTCAATTGTGGAGTGTGTGAATGGAAATAATGGACAATTACTAGTAATGCAATCGGTAATAAGTAAACTAATAAACAATATGCCAGTAAGTTTAAGGCATTTTAGAATTGATATGCTCAAATACCCTTTTGTTGTAGAGCAATTCTATGTTTTAAACCGAACTGCTTATCTGCTTTTTTTTAATGGGCAATTTATCGACAGAATTGATGGAATTATCTCATATAATGATTTTTCAAGAAGGTTAAATGTGCATATCAATGCGTCAATCAAAATAAAGAGAAATGATTAGCTACATAATGAATATTGGCGTTCACTGGAGCAAGACCCAGCAGCAAACTTGAAAAATTGACAAAAACAAACAAATAAATTTTAATACCGAAATAATATCTTTTTGGACGAAGTGAAATTGCAATAAAAACAAGTATAAGCTCGGAATAGATAAACGATTACTAACTAAAAATTGGAAAATGGAAAACACTTTTACACTTAAACACATGGCTCGAAGTAGCTTTTTAGCCTTAGTTTTAATGATGACCTTTACTATGTCTGGGTATTCCCAGATGTATTTAAGAGGGAACGTTACTGCCGACCCGGAGTGGGGAACAGCCTATGAAATGACTGCCCGCAATATTGATGGATCAGGAACAAGTTCCTACACCCATTTACATCAGGCCACCTTTACAGGTAAGCATGAATGGAAGTATGTTTCCACAATGGACTGGTCGGGCAGTCAATGGAGTATGCAGTTATCGGAACCAGAAGCTTATCTCAACAACCTTCAAACGTGGACATTTTATGGGGACGATAATGCTAAAACCAGTTTAACCGAAGGAAAGTTTTATACTTTTATATTTAAGGCTGTTGATGGCGCAAACTCCGAAGGTTATATTTTTGAAACCTCGGCAGAACCCGTAACTATCACTAACATAAGCGAGCCGTCAATAATTTCAAATGTTGACGATGCCGTTATTACAGTTACTGCAAGTTCGGCACTAACCGACGAGAAAGTGTATATCTTTTACACTACGAATGGTCAATTCCCCAACGTAATGGAGGTTGCATTTTCCGGTAACACAGGAACAGCTACAATTCCGGCTCAATCCATTGGTACCCTTGTATCGTACTATGCATTTACATCCTGTGTACCTAATATTTATG
>DDWD01000010.1 GCA_002345825.1 Bacteroidales bacterium UBA2295 | reverse complement strand
GAGTTTCACAAAGTATTTGTATAAACAATTATGTTATTCATTACTAAGCACATACAAGTCATAAAAATAATTAATTGACTATATATCAAGGAATTAAACTGTATGCGAAAGTTGAGTAAAAAATAATATCACCATAATTTATGATTACAGTTTCAAATTTAGGCATCCAATTTGGCAAGAAATTTCTTTTTCAGGATGTAGATTTAAAATTTTTGCCGGGCAATTGCTATGGCATTATTGGGGCAAATGGGGCAGGCAAGTCAACCCTTCTTCGTCTTATTGCTGGCGATTTAGACTCAACCCGCGGATCAATAAGCCTTGGCCCGGGCGAGAGGCTTTCGGTGCTTAAACAGGATCACTTTGCGTACGATGAGCATACCGTGCTTAATACCGTGCTTATGGGACATAGCATTCTTTGGGAAATCATGCAGCAGAAGGATGCTATTTATGCCAAACCCGATTTTAATGATCAGGATGGGATTAAGGCCGCCGAGTTAGAGAATAAATTCGCCGAAATGGATGGATGGAATGCCGAAAGCGATGCAGCTGCACTGCTTAGCGGTTTGGGAATTAAGGAGGATCAGCACTTTAGGTTGATGAAGGATTTGAGCGGAAAGGAGAAGGTACGCGTTCTGCTGGCACAGGCACTTTTTGGTAAACCCGATAATCTTTTGCTCGATGAGCCCACCAACGACCTGGATCTTGAAACCGTGCGTTGGCTCGAGAATTACCTGTCGAATTTTGAGAATACCGTTCTGGTGGTTTCGCACGATAGGCACTTTTTAGATTCGGTTTGTACGCACACTGTCGATATAGACTTTGGTAAGGTTAAGCAGTTTGCCGGCAACTACAGCTTCTGGTACGAGTCGAGCCAGCTAGCACTACGCCAGCAGCAACAGCAGAACAAAAAGGCCGAGGAGAAAAAGGCCGAGCTGCTCGAATTTATACAGCGCTTTAGCGCAAACGTGGCCAAATCGAAGCAGACTACAAGCCGCAAGAAGATGATTGAAAAGCTCAATTTTGAGGAGATTGAACCCTCGAGTCGTAAGTATCCGGGTATTATTTTTACCCCCGAACGCGATCCGGGGAATAAAATTCTTGAGGTAAAAAACTTGACCAAAAGCATAAACGGTGAATTGCTTTTCAAGAATTTAAGCTTTACGGTTGAAAAGGACGAGAAAATAGTATTCCTGTCACGCGATCATCGTAGGATGACCGCCTTGTTCGATATCATAAACGGAGTTTCAAAAGCCGACTCAGGAACCTACGAGTGGGGACAAACCATTACCAACTCGTACTTGCCCCTCGATAACTCAAAATTTTTTAGCAAGAAGTTGAGGCTAGTAGACTGGCTGGGACAGTTCTCGCACGATACCAGCGAGATGTTCCTGCGCGGCTACTTGGGCAAAATGCTCTTCTCGGGCGAGGAGATTTACAAAGATTGTACAGTTCTGTCGGGTGGTGAAAAGCAACGCTGTATGATTGCCCGTATGATGCTTATTAACGCCAATGTGTTGGTAGTTGATACACCCACAAACCATCTCGATTTGGAGTCGATACAGGCTTTTAACAATACGCTAACGCGTTTTAAAGGCAATGTTCTAATGGCCTCGCATGACCACGAGTTTATTCAAACCGTTGCCAACCGTATTATCGAGATTACGCCAAAAGGTACAATCGACAAGATTATGGAGTACGACGACTATATCACCGATGATAAGATAAAGGAGTTGCAACACTCAATGTACAAGTAATCCCCATTAGAATTAAGTCGATAATAGAAAAGGGCAGGGTGCAACTTTGGTTGCGCCTTGCCCTTTTTAATTTACCGCCCTTACTTACCTGTAGGCTACAAATCGATTATCTGACCATTTTCTATCCTAAAAACATTCCAGGTTTTATCATTATGGTTTATGGGGACCTGATAGGTTTTTAGCAGCCTGTTGCTGCCATAAACCCTAACTGTTGCTTTTGATTTTGAAAGGGGTAACGAAGACGAATTGATATGTTGAGAGTAATTATGAACGGAGAAAGCATATTCTCCATCAGAATCAATACGCTCAACGGTAATGGTTTCGGGGCCAAAGCCATCCATATCGTCCCTGTCGAGCATTCCTGAGCCGTCGGCTAGCACACGTGTGTTACGGTAGCTTATGTGGTACTGGTTTGTTTTCACAAAGTGAGCATCCAAGTCGTTGGGTTTCTGATCCCAATCGAGCACCACCCGAAACTGATCGATATTCATGATGGGTGAAACTGAAAACCGATTGAAAAATATGGTTTCAACTATCACCTCCACATTAAAAACGGCTGATATGTACTTGTCCTTTTTAAATAGTACACGTAGCATACCGTCGGGTTGCCGCGGAAATGTTATTTTCCCCTCTTCATCGGTGGTGAACTCACCAACATTCTCAACCAGAATGGTGGCATTGGACACAGCTTCGCCAGTAATGGCGTCAGCAAAACGGAGGGTGAAGATATCCTCTTCAATCTCAAGGAGAACGTCATCGAATTTATCCTTCATCTGCTCAAACTGAGCCATTGAAGAATGCGATGTAAATAGGCCGGCTGTAAATATCAGCAGTGAATAGAAAATTTTTTTCATACAATGTTGAGTTAGTTGGTACACTGTATTAGTGTACCTCAACTGCTAGTTTTGAAAAATTATCCCAGAATAACTCCCACAATGGTTGCCGATATTAGCGAGGCCAGTGTGCCGCCAAGTAGGGCTCTCATTCCGTAGCGCGACAGTAAAACCCGCTTGCCAGGGGCTAGCGATCCAATTCCACCAATTTGTATGCCAATGGAGGCAAAGTTGGCAAAACCACAAAGCATATAGGTGGCCATAATAATTGATTTTTCGCTGGCAAAAGCACCTGCTGCTTTAAGTTCGGCTAGGCTAACGTATCCTATAAATTCAGTCATAATTAGCTTTTCGCCAAGCAAACGGCCTAGTAGGGTGACATCCTCTTTGGCAACGCCAATTAGCCACATCACGGGAGCAAATGTGTATCCAAGGATAAACTCAAGCGATAGCGAGTTGTACTGGCCTTTGGTAAATGCAGCAATGGAATCGTTGAGGTTGGTCCAGTCGCCAATTTTTTGTACAATAAAGTTGAACATGGCGATAAAGGCTATAAAAACCAGTAGCATGGCCGCTACATTAACGGCTAGTTTAAGACCCTCGCTGGTCCCGTTTGATATGGCATCGAGCACGTTATTCCCGATTTTTTCTTTTGGAACTTCAACATCGGTATTAATTTTCTGATCCTGTGGAACAAGAATTTTTGAAATGACAACCGCACCAGGAGCAGCCATAATGGAGGCAGCCAACAAGTGCTTTGCAAAAACCAATCGTTGCACAGGGTCGTCGCCACCAAGAAAGCTGATGTATGCAGCTAGTACACCCCCTGCAAGGGTAGCCATTCCCCCGGTCATTACCAGTAATATTTCCGAGTTGGTCATCTTTTCAAGGTATGCTTTAATCATAAGTGGCGATTCGGTTTGACCTAAGAAAATATTACCAGCTACCGATAAACTCTCGGCTCCCGATAGCCTCATAGCTTTAGTCATTACCCAGGCTAGAGCCCAAACTACCTTTTGGATTACACCTAGGTAGAAAAGTAGGCTGGTAAGTGCCGAGAAAAAGATGATGGTTGGTAGTACCTGAAAGGCGAAAACGAAACCAAAAGTGTTTACATCCAGGAAACCGGGGAATAAAAATTCCGTTCCAGCTTTGGAGAAATCGAGAATCTTAACAAAAAACTTTCCGGCAAAATCAAAAAACATTTGAACCGGGGGGAATTGTAGTATGGCAAAGGCAAGCAACACTTGTATACCAAGCCCTATGCCCACCACACGCCACGATATAGCTTTTCGGTTCGAGCTAAAAAGAAATGCAATACCAACAATAACCAGCATACCCAGCAAGCCCCTTAGGAGCGAAGTGAAGCTAAAGGAGAATGCCTTTTTTTCCATAAGGATTTGGTTGGTTGGTTGCGGGGTTTCATCTGCTGCTGTTTCAACAGCTTCACTTTCGGAAACCACCTCGGTGTTAATAGTGTCTTGAGGAAGGATGTTATCGTCTTGCTTTTCTGAAGCTACTACTATCATTCCGGTTAGCACAATGCCAATAGAAAGACCAAATAGAATTTTCTTTATCATTTTATTTCGGAATTATTAATTAGGAGCGTTTGTTAATTTCATCACGAATGTGCGATGCCCTTTCGTAATCCTCTTTCGATATGGCATCCTCCAGCAGCATGTTGAGTTCAGCTACCGTGAGGTGCTTAAGAGCTTCAGATTCGCTATCGCTCTTTGGGGTTTCCTCGGGGGGGGGCGTAGTTTCCGATACGCCTTCGTCAACATCAAGCACAATGCCCGCTTTCTCAATGATGTCTTCGGTTGTGTATATTGGGCATCCAAATCGGAGCGCTAGGGCTATGGAGTCGGAGGTTCTGGAATCTATAAAGACCTCTTTTTTCCCATTATCGCAGCGGAGTTTCGAAAAGAAAACGCCTTCCTCCAGCTTGTATATTTGCACATCGAGTATCTCTATTCCAAACGATTTTGCGAAGTTTAGGAAAAGGTCATGCGTGAGAGGGCGTGGCGGGGTTAAGCCTTCAAGTTGTATGGCTATGGCTTGCGCTTCGAATCCCCCAATAATAATGGGTATTCGGCGTTTTCCGTTCTCCTCACTGAGTACTAGAGCGTATGCTCCCGACTGAGTTTGGCTGTATGATATCCCCAGCACATTTAGCTTAACCTTGTTCATCAATACTACTTACTTTTTAATGCTTCATCAATACATATAAAGACAAGACACAAACCTAGTTTAATTTGTTAAATAATACAAGATGGGATAAATTTTGTTTATTCTTTTTGCTTTTAAAAATTACTATTTGTCAGGTTTCCAAGAACAAAAAAATGTGCAAAGGTCTAGTTCGTTATGTAAACGTATCCACCACTGTACGTTGTTTTGTATCTTTTTAACGGGTAACCGCTCGATGCCTGACCATAGTTTAAAAACGAGTAGGTTGTATTGCAGTGGGGACATTTGCCGGTAGCAAACTCGTCACTATCAATAGCTATTGCTGTGTTCTCTTCAATGTGTTGTGGACAGGTTGCGTCAAAAGCCAAAAACTCCTCGGGAGAGAGCCTGAAAATAATTACTCCGTTGTCGTTATAACCTTCGTTTGGGTAAATTATGGCGTTGCCTGTAACTTGCAGGTCAGTGAATTGGGGGTATTCAAGATATATTTTTAAATTAACATACACATCAGGAATGATTTTTGGTTCTTCCTCAACGCACGAAAAAAAGGGCGTTAGTGATGCCATAACAATACCTAAAAGTTTTAATTTTGCTAATCTCATATCTTAATGTATTTCTGCAAAGATACAATTGCGTTTATTATTGCCGATTAAAATGAGAAATTTAACCCAATGAATAGCATCAAAAGTATTAGGACATTTCGTATATTTGTAATTCTCGTCCTGCTAATTGTATCCCTAGGCTCATGTAACAGAAAAACTTTGCCATCGGGAGTTGAGGGTAACCTCTGGGGGACGAATAGGAACTTTAAGAAAGAGGTTAGGCAGCGAGAGAGGCTAGCCCGAAGGGCTGATAGGAAAACTGCTAGGTTGGAGCGAAAGGCTCGCAGGCCTCAGGAGAAAGAGAAAAGAAGAGCAGCCAAAGCGCATAGTAAAGCAGTTGAGCAGCATATCGACAAGCAGCACCCCGATGTGAAGGCTCGAATGAAGGAGAACCAGAAGTTTACAAAACAACGCTATGCCTCTAAAAAAACATTTTGGGATAGATTAATGTTTTGGAAAAAGAATAAACGCAGATAGAGATGGATTTTGATAGTATAATATACATAGTGATTGCCATTGTATTGGCCGTGGTAAATGCTGTGGCTCAAAAGAAAAAGAAGGCTCAAACTAGTGCGTCTGCACCCAAGCCTAGCAGTAGCAATCAGTTTCAAAGCCAAGACGATGAGCTTGGATATGAGCAAGATGATGAAGAAAGCGTAGCTGCCAATCCGTTTGAAATACTGTTTGGTGAGCAACCAGCGTCCCCTGTTTATGATAAGCATAAAGAAGAAATCTCTGGCGAAGAGATAAATGAGCTGGAATTAGTTGTTCAGCCAGAGCCAGAACCAGAGCTCACCAGTTACCAAAAGCAGATGCAGGAGAAGGCAAAAGAGTTTGTCGATTTTCAGCATGAGAAGAATGTTTTCGATTTCGATGAGGATAGCATTGCAAGCTCAGCAATTGGTAATGCTTTAACCGAAGAGGAGGAAGAAGAAAAAGCCTATATCGATAGTCAAAACGATATTATGAACGATTTTGATGGAGCCACAGCCATAGTATACTCTGAGGTAATAACTCCCAAGTATTTTTCGCTAGGAGTAAATAGCTAGTATTGTTTTTATTATCAAAAATTCCGTATCTTTGCAACGGAAAAAGAGTTCCGATTTCTCGGAATTCTTTTTTATTTATCATACTTATCAATAATGTTTTTATGCTATGTCGAATGTAACCTATTTAACCAAGGACGGGTTGCAAAAGCTGCAGAAAGAGCTTGAGCACCTACGAACAGTTGAGCGACCAGCCATCTCTCAAATGATTGCAGAGGCCCGCGATAAGGGAGATCTGTCCGAAAATGCTGAGTATGATGCTGCCAAAGAGGCACAGGGTATGCTTGAGATGCGCATTGCCCGGCTCGAGGATGCTATTGCCAAGGCTAGGGTTATTGATGAGTCGAAAATTGATACCGACAAGGTTCAGATTCTGAATAAGATTAAAATTAAGAATTTGGCTACCAGCGCCATTATGGAGTACACCCTAGTCCCCGAAAGTGAAGCAAATATTAAGGAGGGTCGCTTATCGGTTGGTACTCCAATAGCCAAAGCTTTGCTTGGTAAGAAAAAGGGAGAGAAGGTTGAGGTGAGCATCCCCTCGGGAGTGGTAACCTTTGAAATCGTTGATATCTCAAGATAAATTTAATATTTGTCCTATGGCATCCATATTCTCAAAAATAGCAGCGGGCGAAATACCCTCGTACAAAGTTGCAGAAGACGATCGCTACTTGGCCTTTCTTGATATTAACCCCTTGGCCAAAGGCCATGTGCTGGTGATACCCAAACAGGAGGTTGACTATATCTTTGATGTTGACGACAAAACGCTTGCCGATATGATGATCTTTGCCAAGCGTGTGGCTCTGGCTATCGAGAAGGTTGTGCCCTGCAAGCGAATAGGTGTTGCTGTGTTGGGGCTAGAGGTTCCGCACGCCCATATCCACCTTGTACCCCTTAATCAAGAAACCGATATAAGTTTTTCGAAACCAAGGGTTAAACTTACTAATGATGAGTTTGTAGAACTTGCACAAAGCATTTCAGCAGCTTTGTAAAGCAATCTATCAATATCTACCTATTGAGCAGCCAAATGGCTGCTCTTTTTATTTGCATAAGCGTAATTTTTACTACATTTGGTACGAAGCGGATTTGATTGTTGTAAAACCCAAACTCATAGCACCAAATGCTGGTTAAAACCTATGGCAGTGCAGTGCACGGCATAAAGGCAACTACAATTACCATTGA
>DDWD01000158.1 GCA_002345825.1 Bacteroidales bacterium UBA2295 | reverse complement strand
AGGTAGAAACGATAAGCTAAACGAAAAAATTTGGCGATTATCTTTTTAAATCCTTGAAGTGCTTCATGAATTGCACCCGCTCAAAAGCGGCGGGGTCATGACCCTTTTCTTGACTCAACTTGCCCTTAAAGTCAGCAATACTCTTGTATCCCTTCTCTTTCATCCAATCCTCAATTTGCCTAATCATAAGCTGAATATGCTCAAATCCATTTTTATATAAAGTAGATGCAATTTGAGTTGCACTAGCTCCCGCAAGGAGCGCTTTAACCACAGTATTCCCATCATGCACTCCTGTTGATGCAGCCAAATCGCATTCGGTGCGATCAGCCATAATGGCTATCCAACGAAGCGGCATTGCAAATTCTGCGGGTGTGCTGAAAACTGTACCCGCCGTGTAATCAAGGGTATAAATGTCGAAATCGGGATTGTAAAATCGATTGAATAATACTATTGATTTAATTGGCGTTTCGCCAAGTCGCTTTATAAAACTGCCCAACGAGGCGTTGTATGGACTAATCTTTACACTTACGGGAATTTTAACAATACTCGTAACCCGACTAATGATATCGAAGTAAAGTTGCTCGTTTTGCTCGGCAGTTCTGTGAAAATCTGACGGTAGGGCAAAAATATTTAGCTCAATGGCATCGGCACCAGCATCCTGAATGCGCTTGGCAAAGTCGGGCCACTTATCGGCAGTTACACAGTTAACGCTAGCAATAATGGGAATGCTCACCGATTTTTTGGCATCACTAATCAGCTTGAGGAAGTTTGCAACAGGATCCTCCATGTCGTCAAAATCGAAATAATCGAGGGTTTCGGGGTAGATAAAACCTGAGGCCTGCATCTTGTTCATATTGTCCTTGGTCTCCATGATGATCTCCTCTTCGAAAAGTGATTTTAGCACAACGGCACCAGCACCATTGGCCTCTATCGCTTTTATGTTTTCGATAGAATTGGTTAGCCCCGAACTGGCCGCAATAATGGGATTTTTAAGCGTTAACCCCATGTAGGTTGTTGTTAAGCTACTCATAGTATTGTGTTTTTGTGATTTATTTTTGATGTAAGGTACAAAAAATCATCTATTGATACATAAAACCTAAACAGATAAATCGCCAATTAGCTCAAAGAGTAGCTGTGGTGCAATCCGATAATGAATTAGAATAGCTACAGGAAGGTTAGCTTTACCTCCTTAAGGAACTTGTCTTGCAGAATTTGAGCCATCCGCTTTACAACAGTTCTGCGGATTTCCAACTCCACGGGTAAACTAGGGTCCTGGTGCGCCACATTAATTCCTGTTCCCACAATGAAATGGATCTCATCGCTCTCAAGAATAAGGGTAATGATCAGGTCGGCAGGCCCCTTACCGGGAACAGAGGTCTCGGAGAATTTGGAAAGCAGTTCGGTAGCCTTGCTTAGGGTTAGGATTCCTTCGGTTACCAAATCGGCTCCTTCCATAGATGAAATGGGTGGTAAATCGGGATCGGTGAATTCGAAGCTATCTTCAATCTCGAGGTTCAGCTCACGCGAGATAATATCACCGGTTGTGGCTCCGCAAATTACCTTCTTGCCATCAAACTCGTTAAATTTTTTTGCCAGCTTGCCATCATTCTCCTTATCGAAGGGAGGTCCTGAACAAATCAGGAGTTTGCGCGGTTGTCTGAAGTATATTGTAGCAGCGCTTACATCATCTTTTGGGTGGTAGGCATCATTAGAACAAGCCATATTTACCAACTTGTTGCTAAGCTTACGGGCAGAGATGCTGGACTCATTCTTAACTAATCGGCTCACAAAATTCTGGGCATTTTCCAATCCCCAGCCAAAGGGGTAATCCTCGCTACCCATACCCGACTGGGTAATGCCATCACCCCAAATAATTATTCTATCCTCCTTTTGGGGGGTAAACGAACAATAACGAAGCTCCTTACCTGCATTCACCTCGCTTTGCAGAATAACGCACTGCCATCCGGGTTCAAACCTCTCGTTGCCCCTCATGATTACACACTCGGGGTTATCATACTCAAGTATGCGGGTCTCGCCGTTATGCTCAATATCAACAATTGTAAAGGTTGAGTAACTCATTTGCCTAACAGAGCATACGGGTAGGGTATTCATAATTATCTCGGCAATCTTATGAATCTCCTTATGCTCCTTGGTGAAGCTAAGGGCCATTTTGGCTGTGAGGGTTGCCAACACGTTAGCTTTTACTCCATGCCCCATACCATCGCTCAGGACCACTATGGTACGATCCTCGCCCAGAACTCTTTCGCTCAGAAAAACATCACCACAAATACGCTCACCATCGTGGTTCTTTTGCTGGCAATTAACCTCTATGAAAAAGTTGTTGGGCATATTATAATTGATATTTTGATCGGTTTATCTTTCAACTAGTTCCTACTTGCTGTCGCTCCTATTCCCTTCCTTGTATGTATTGATAATGGAGTTGAGCATCTGCTCTGTTTCGGCAGCCCCTTCACCCAGTAGAAACCCAATTTTTTGAACCATGGCCAGGTTGATATCAATGGCCTCGGTTATGCGCTTTACCACCTCTTCTTTACGCACCTCGGGAGCATACATATCGCGGATTACGGCTCCCACAATGCTGTTCTTTTTTATAGTAAATACTGAGATGTTGAGCAAAATATCCTTGTAGTGGATATCTCTATTCTTTATATCCTCGTTGTTCTGAAGCACATACGAGAAAAGATTATAGATATTGTATGGAATGAGTGATTTAAGATCGGCACCAACAAGCCCTGGAACTATCTCGTTAATTTCAATGGCATCGTCGCCAAGCAAATCGATGAAACTTTGGTTACTTTGAACTACCCTCAGCTTTTTATCCACGATCACCAATGCCGAAGGCAACTTCTTCATCATGGTTGTAATTGTCTCGGAGGCATCGCGGGCTGCATCCTGCTCTGCTCTGGCCACCTTTTCCGATTCGCGAAGAGCCTGCTGGGTTTTGGCCAGCTTATCGTTGGTCGCCCGCAGGGTTTTGATGTACTCATGCCGATTAGATAGCGAGTAGTTCAGGCACATATCGGTATGCGCTAATCCCGATGACACAGCAACAGCAAAGTCTCTACAGCTGGAGTATCCACAAGCCTCGCATCCTGAATCCTTTCCCAACGATTCTTTACCAATCACCTTTAGAATTTCGTGCACAGTTTCTTCGGAAGGTGGCGGAACTCGCTGATCGTCGGGTTTGAAAACACAGGTAAAGTCATGGTTGGAATGTTTGGCAATACTATCTTCAAAAATTTTCTTATCGAATGTTTTAAGCCTTTTGTTGGCATAATTTACAACCATAGTACGGCGAATGAATTTTTGTCCACCCCGCGACATACCAGGTCCCATAAGGCAGCCATCGCAGTAAAATAGATTAAAGTGTCGGCTAATTATTTCGGCGCTGCTCTCGAACTCCTTCACCGCATCCATAATATTAGTAGGGCCCTCGGTTGTTATAACATCACCGGATAAAAGATTCTCATCTACATCAACAGCCTGCAATAGGCCATTGGCAATGGGTAATAGCGAGCCTTTATAACCAATGGGATTATCGAACTCACTATACTCCAGTTTGCTTTCCTTTATCTCGTACTCATCAAATAGCTCACGCAGCTCGGTAAAAGTTAGAACAGAATCAACCTTACCATCGCCCGAATATAAATGCGCCTCCTCTTTGCTCTGAATACATGGACCGATGTAAACCACCTTGGTATCCTCACCATACTCGCGATGAATAACTTTGGCGGTGGCTATCATAGGCGATACTATGGGCGCAAGGTTGTTTACCAGTTCTGGATAAAATTTTTCAACTAACGAAACAACCACAGGGCACACAGAGGTGAGAAAGTATTTCCCCTTGAAATCATCGAAAAGTTTTTTGTACTCCCGAGCCACCAAGTCAACTCCAAAGGTAACCTCGCACACGTAGTTAAACCCAAGCGATTTGATCATCTGCACAAACTTGCGATAATCAGTAATATCAACGAATTCGCCAGATATGGATGGGGCAACAATGGCAGCCAACTTTCCACCCTCCTTAAGTAGAGTTTTTACCTCATCCTTGGACGACTTGTAGGTAATTGCGCTAACCGGGCAAATATTGATACAGCTACCACACCCAATGCATCGTTCGGGTAAAATAACAGCATAATTCCGCTCGGCTTTCACCTCAATAGCCTTAACTGGGCAAACCCTCACACATGCAAAACAGTTAATACACTTGGACTCACTAATATTGAAAAGTTGAGACATAATAGCTGTAAGATTAAATTTCGAAAGTGGCGGTCAGAATATCAATGGCCTTTTGGTCATCTACAGCTGTATAAACCGTTCCGTTCACTTTAAGAATTGGCCCATCGGCACAATTTCCAAAGCAATGACCACCATGGAAATTAATGCGTTCGTGAATACCGTTATCCTTAATGTATTGGGATATGGTTTTAAGCAAGCCTTTATTTCCTCTAGCAAAGCAGGAACTGCCAAGACAAATTACTACGTCAACTTTCTCACTCATATCAACCTTGAATCGTTATTACATTAACAGCAAAGGTAACGATAAAAACAGTAAAATAAATTAGGCAATGCGGTGTTTTACAACCCCATTCACATCAATGTAAAGCATTTTTCACAACAAGATACTGACAAACATGAATTTATATTGTAAAGAATATCGTTTTTTTGTCTAATAACGCTAAGTTAGAATGATTTAAAATAGCATTATCGTATTGCGGAATAGAACAAGTATTGCTAAATTGAAAGCTGGATTATTGGTTCGTATTCATTGCATATCACTATCAATCAAAACAATACAACTGTTATTTATAAAACAATTAGTCAAAAAATATCGGAATAAGTGTTGCTAAACACCCTATTATGGAAAAAAAGTTAAAAGAATTGCTCGACAAATACAGCCTTAGCTCGCGAGATAGCCTGATTCCAATTCTTCAAGACATTCAGGATGAAATGGGCTATCTTTCAGAGGAAGCATTGCTGGCTGTAGGGAAACATTTAAATGTAGCAACAAGCAAAATTTATGGCCTTGCCACCTTCTACAATCAGTTCCGATACCAACCAAGGGGAATTAACCACATCAAAGTATGCCATGGCACATCATGCCATATGATGGGATCGGTTACATTGCTGGAGGCCATTGAAAAGTCGCTGAAAATTAAGCCAGGGCAAACCTCCCGTGACGGTAAATTTAGCCTCGAGGTTGTAAGCTGCGTGGGTGCATGTGCTCAATCACCCGTTATCTCAATCAACGGAAAATTTTACGGAAAGCTTACTGAAGAACGATTGGAGATGCTCCTCGAAGAATTCAGTGAGAATGAGTAACCCACTATTTGTAAGAATATTAAAGCATTAAAGAACTACATAATTCAATGGAAAAGGTAACAACCGACAGCATCAAATTCTGTGTAGAAAATATAATTGGCTCACAACCAGTTGAAGATTCAAAGTATATAAACGATAAGCTCTCGATTCTCCGCAGAAACAACATTTCGAGACCCATTGTGTACTTGGGCATAACCAGTTCATCCATTGTTGCAGGGGCAATTGAGGTACGCGATGCAATTGAACAATACATATCTGATGCCGACTTTGATATTGAACTAATTGAGGTTGGAAGCATTGGGCTATGCAGTGTTGAGCCCATTATGGATGTACAGATTCCGGGAAAATGCAGGGTTTCTTTCCAAGAGGTAACTCCCGATTTGGTATCTCATATATTAGATGGAGTGCTAAACAATTTTTTACCTCCCGAGAATATCCTTGCCCAATATAGAAATCCCATACATCAACCTTGGGCAAACGTTCCGCTTTTTGATGAACTCTCATTTTTCAGCTCACAGCAAAGGAACCTACTGGCAAACTGCGGTAAAATAAATGCCCTTAGCATTATTGATGCTTTTGCATTTGATAGATATAAAACATTTGCCAATATATTGCGAACGCATACCCATGAGGATGTCTGCAAAGTTGTTGAATCGAGTGGACTCCGAGGACGAGGCGGCGGTGGGTACCCAACGGGTAAAAAATGGAGAACCGCACTTGAAACGGCAGCAAACCAAAAATACTTGATTTGCAATGCCGACGAGAGTGATCCGGGTGCCTTTATGGACAGAATGTTAATTGAAAGCGATCCTCATCTCATAATTGAGGGCATGGCCATTGCAGCCTATGCCATTGGAGCCAGCAAAGCATACATATACACCCGTAAACGATACGAATTTACAGTACAACGACTCGAAACAGCAATTGAACAAGCCTACAGTGCAGGCTTGCTAGGTTACAACATCATGGATAGCGGATATAGTCTTGACATATCTGTAAAAAAAGGGCCTGGAGCATATGTGTGTGGCGAGGAAACAGCTCTTATTCAAAGCCTTGAAGGCAAGCGTGGTATGCCAACGCTTAAACCACCATTCCCCGCTACCAAAGGACTTCACGGTAAGCCAACCATTGTAAATAATATTGAAACGCTTGCCAATATCCCCTTAATTGTTGAAAAAGGTTCCGAATGGTACAATACCATAGGAACTGAAAAATCGAAGGGAACCAAACTTTTCTCAGTTTCAGGCAAAGTAAACCAAACTTGCTTAATAGAGGTCCCCATGGGCACATCCATAGCCAAGGTGGTTGAACTAGCCGGAGGGGTACAGCAAGGAAGAACTCTTAAGGCTGTTCAAATTGGAGGACCTTCCGGAGGTGCAGCAACTCCTGAGGAACTTAACACCCCAATTGATTTTGAACCGCTTAAGCAAATTGGCGTGTCTATGGGGTCGGGCGGAATTACCATATACGACGATACTGTATGCATGGTGGATATGGTAAAATACTTTATGCAGTTTGTGCAAAACGAAAGCTGCGGTAAATGTATTCCATGCCGCGAGGGTTCGCAACGAATGTGTGCAATACTTGATAGTATAACCAAACGCCCTAACAAAGATGACCAGCATAGCACTCTGGAAAGGTTTAAAGGGGTTATCCAGCTCGAATCGCTAGCTGAGGTTATGCGCGATACATCGCTTTGCGGACTGGGTCAAACCGCTCCCAACCCAGTGCTTTCTGCTCTAAAAAAATTCCGCGACGAGTTTGAAGAACACATTTTCGATAGGAAGTGCCGATCCAACGTATGTCACAATCTTAGAACCTATTACATAGATGTAGAAAAATGTACAGGATGCGTTGCCTGTGCAAAAAAATGCCCTACCAATGCTATTATTGGTACTCCAAGGTCGCCATACTTTGTTGTTGAGGACAAATGCATAGGTTGTGGTATTTGTGAAGAGGTGTGCAAGTTTTCTGCCGTTTTTTTCAAGTAGATTTTATTGCTAAAGAGTCTTTATTACGTTACAAATATGGAAATTGAAGTAAACAGTAAAACAATAGAAGCCCGAAAAGGGGATACAATTCTTGAATCGCTTACCCGAAACGGTATTAGGGTGCCAACGCTGTGCAATATCAAGGGGCTTTCGCCAACTGGAGCATGTCGTATATGTGTAGTCGAAGTTGAGGGAATAAGTAATTTGGTTACTGCTTGCTCATATCCCGTTGAGCCTGGCATGAAAATTAAAACCCATTCACCTAAGGTACTAAAAGCGCGCAAAATACTTGTAGAGCTGTTGCTTAGCAGTCACCCCGATGATTGTTTATACTGCGAGCGCAATGGTACCTGTGAACTTCAGGATCTTGCCGTAGAACTAAATATTCGAGAACGACGCATACCAGCACGAAAACAGAGACACAAGCTCGACCTATCAAGCCCAAGTATTATTCGCGATCCGGCAAAGTGTATACTTTGCGGCAGGTGTGTTAGAATTTGCGACGAGATACAATCGGTTGCCACGCTTGAGCATCTTAATCGGGGACGACACACATTCATAGGTACTACCATGAATAGCGATATCAACTCATCGAGTTGTATCAACTGTGGCCAATGTATCATGGTTTGCCCCACCGGTGCCCTGCATGAGCATTCGCATGTAGCCGACATTCAAGATCTACTTAGTAACAAAGATAAAAAGGTGGCAGTTCAAGTTGCCCCGGCTGTTAGCGTATCACTTGCCGAAGAGTTTAACCTAAAACCCGGAAAAGATCTGAATGGAATTCTATTTGCTGTTCTGAAAACCATTGGATTCGACTATGTGTTTGACACCTCGTTTGCTGCCGACCTGCATATTATTGAAACAGCCAACATGCTTAATGAGCAAAAATCGAATAACGAAAAACAACCATTAATATCGAGCTGCTGCCCAGCCTGGATAAAGTTTGCCGAACAATTTTACCCCGACTTGCTACCCCTTATATCCACTAGCAAGTCGCCTCAACAAATGATGGGCGCACTACTTAAGAGTTACTTTACAGCCTTACAGGGAATCGCACCAAACCAGCTTTACTCCGTATCAATAGTTCCGTGTGTAGCAAAAAAATTTGAAGCCCAGCGCCCTGAGATGAGCACCCGTGGCGTTTCCGATGTTGATATTGTGCTCACTACCCGCGAACTTGTAAAGCTCATTCGCCTTTTCGGAATTGACATTGAAAGCATAGAGCCTCAGCATCCCGACAATCCATTTGGAACCCGAAGCACCTCAGGAAAACTTTTTGCCAACTCGGGTGGCATTACGGAAGGTTTAGAGAGCACGCTATATCATATGAAAACTGGAAAGGAACTTAACCAAGTTAAGCTCAGCGAACTTCGCTCGGTAAATGGAATAAAAGAATTTACTCAAAAGATGGGTAACGAGAAATTGAAGGTTGTGGTGGCAAACGGAATGTCTGAGATTCGTCCTCTTCTCGAATCCATTCAGAACGGGGAATGTAATGCCGACTATATCGAAATTATGGCCTGCCCCGGTGGCTGTATCAATGGGGGTGGTCAGCCACTCAGAGGTACCGATAAGTATGTAAAGGCAAGGGCAAAAACCATTTACGATATCGATGAATCTGAAAGTTTAAAATGCGCACACAACAACCCATCAATTAAAGAGCTGTACAACAACTACTTGAATACCGAGGCGGGCGACAGAATTAGCAAACTCTTACACGTTACTTACAGCAAAAGGGATGTTCTAATCTAATTCAAACCGATATCTTATACGATTTAATAACAGACTTGACATTCCAGTTCAATGGCAATATCCAAAGAACATAAACATTTAGTATACACGGTAAAGGAACTCTGCCGTATGTGCTATACGTGCGTTAGGGAATGTCCGGCCAAGGCCATTAGAATATATAACGGACAGGCCGAAGTGATATCTGACCGATGCATTGGATGCGGAAACTGTATCAAGGTATGCAGCCAAGACGCTAAGGTCTTTCTGCAAACCAGGCAAGATGTGAAAAGCCTTTTGCTATCGCACACCAACGTTGCAGCAATAGTAGCACCAAGTTTCCCGGCTGAATTTACCGACATTTCCGATCCTCAAGTTTTTGTTGGTATGATCCGTGCCCTGGGCTTTCAGGGCGTTTATGAGGTGGGGTTTGGAGCCGACTTAGTGGCAAATAAGTATAAGGGTTTGCTCGATAGTAACAGGGAGGGTAAAATATCGTCGGATTGCCCAGCAATTGTGAATTACATTAGGTATCATCATCCCGAACTCACAAAAAACCTTATGCCCATTGTATCGCCAATGGTTGCAATGGCCAGGGTTGTACGGCATATCAACATTGATGCAAAAATTGTTTTTATTGGGCCATGCATAGCCAAAAAAGACGAATCGGACGAGGTTGACGTAGGGCTAACATTTAGGGAGCTAAGAGCAATGTTCGATAGCCTAGGCATCTCACCATCGACAGTAACCCGTTCGGATTTTGATGCTCCCAAGGCAGGTAAGGGAGCAATTTTTGCAGTAACGCGCGGATTGACCCAAACCATTAACCTACATGATGATGTGCTCGACAGCAACGTTATTGTTGCCGATGGACGTAAAAGCTTTCAGGAGGCAATAAAGGAATTTGAGGAGGGACACATCAGTAACCACTACCTTGAATTGCTCTGCTGTAAGGGATGCATCATGGGCCCAGGTATGAGCCCCGAAGGCAAACGTTTCAAGCGGAGAAACTACGTAAGCGATTACGTACAACAAAAAATTTCGCCCGAACAAATATCTAAGTGGCAACAACATATCGATGAGTATAAACACATTGATCTGTCCACATCGTTTACACCCAACGATAAACGGCTGAATTTACCCGCCGAGGATGATGTAAATCGAGTATTGGCATCTATGGGAAAATTTACACCCCGCGATCATTTAAACTGTGGAACCTGCGGTTACGACACCTGTTTAGAGCACGCAATTGCTATAGTTGAGGGCTTGGCCGAGGTGGAGATGTGCTTGCCTTACACAATCGAAGAGCTGCATGAGTCTATTGAAGATCTAGCCGTTACCAACAAAAAGCTTGCTCAGGTGCAGCAAGCGCTGAAACATTCCGAAAAGCTAGCCCACATGGGACAATTATCGGCAGGTATTGCGCATGAACTCAACAATCCGCTAGGGATCATCTTGATGTACAGCAACATTCTTCTCGATGAGTTAAATGAGGAGAGCCCACTAAAATCTGACCTGAGCCTGATATCGACCCAAGCCAAACGCTGCAAAAAAATTGTTAGCGGCTTACTTAACTTTGCCCGTAAAAACCAAATTAAGATTGAGGATATTGAGATGAGAAAGCTAGTTGAAGACAGCTTCATGTCTGTTATTATCCCCAATAACGTGAGAACAGAAATTACCTGTAATAAGGAGACCATAAGGGCAATGCTCGACTACGAGCAGATGATACAAATGCTCTCGAACCTTTTTAAAAATGCTGTTGAAGCTATGCCTAAAGGAGGAAAACTAGAGGTTGATGTTTCTGAAACGCCAAACGATATTGTAATTAAAGTTAAGGATTCGGGTGTGGGTATCCCTACTGAAAATCGCGACAAGCTCTTCACCCCGTTTTTTACTACCAAGGGCATTGGAAAAGGAACCGGGCTGGGCTTGGCAACAATTTACGGTATTGTAAAAATGCATAAGGGAAAAATTGAGGTCGATTCGAACACCGACCATAGCAAGGGGCCAACCGGAACTACCTTTTCTGTTACAATACCGAAAGATCTTGATCCTACAAATGAATAGTTGATAATTGCTGGAATAAAAACATACATGATGAAGAATCAAAAAACAATCCTTTTAGTTGATGACGATGTCGATTACCTATTCCAAATGAAGTTACAGCTAGAGCGATTTGGATTTAAAGTTGTTATGGCTGAAAGCCAGAAAGAGGCCGAGAAATTAATCTCGATGCTTAAACCCGATTTGGCCATTTTCGACCTCATGCTAGAAAATGAGGATAGTGGGTTCATACTGTGTTACAAGATGAAAAAGAAGCACCCCGATGTACCAATAATTTTGGCAACTTCCGTATCAACCGAAACTGGATTCTCGTTTGGAATTGGCTCCAAGGATGAGCGCGATTGGATTAAAGCCGATCTGTACCTTGAAAAGGGCATCCGTACTGAACAGCTACAAAGCGAAATCAACAAATTACTAAAACTATAGCATGGAAACCCTAGAAGTACTTGTGGTTGATGATGAATTTGGCATTCGGTCGGGGATAACAAGAATTCTGCGAAACTTCACTGTTAGCTATCCCTTTATGGAAACCGATATTCAATTCAATATGACAGAGGCCGCCACAGGTGAGGATGCGCTTGAAATAATAAAAAATACCCCACCCGATATAATTCTTCTCGACAATAAGCTACCAGGGATTCAGGGTGTTGAGGTGCTGGAGTATATCAACACGCATCATCTGAACTCGCTGGTGATAATGATTACCTCATACGCATCGCTAGATCTGGCAGTAAAAGCCACCAATGTGGGAGCGTACGATTTTGTACCCAAACCCTTTACACCACAGGAACTGAAAGCCTCAATGGAAAATGCCACTAAGCATCTGTTTCTGCGAAGGATGACCCGTAAGCTGCGCAAAGAGGGTAAACAGGTACGTTTTCAGTTCCTTACCCTACTCTCGCACGAGTTAAAAAGTCCTCTAAATGTTATTGAAGGATACCTAAAGCTTATGCATGATCGCGAAGCTGGACCAAGTATCGAGAGCTACGATAAGATGATTGACCAATCACTGGCTCGAGTTAAGTCGATGCGAGCGATGATAATGGATCTGCTTGACCTTACCCGCATTGAATCAGGAGCAGTACAACGATCACCCAGAGAACTTGACGTTCTGCTGGTAGCAAAATCGGCCATCAATACCATCTTGCCATTGGCTATTCAACAAGATATTGAAGTCGTAGTCGAATCAACAGAACCTGTCCCTTTCACTGCCGATCCAGAAGAGATCGAAATCATCATAAATAACCTAATATCTAATGCGGTAAAATACAACAAGGCTGGAGGCAAAGTAGTGTGTACAGCTGAGAGCCATGAGAAGGGAATTACCCTTAAAATCTCCGATACAGGTTTAGGTATTGCTGAGGAAGATTTCCCAAAACTTTTCAAGGAATTTTCACGCATTAGGACCTCGCAAACCAAAGAGGTTGGCGGAAGCGGGTTGGGCTTAAGTATTGTTAAACGGATTGTTAATCTATACCAAGGTACTATTGATGTTGAAAGTACTCTTGGGCAAGGAACAAGTTTCACAGTAAACTTACCAAACCAAGAAAATATTTAATCGCAAGTTAACCAAAATACAACTATAGCCTAAGCTGTAATTCGTATGAATAATCAAATTCGAGATTACATTTGATGCATTTTTTTATACTTTTGTTTAGTAATTAGAATGCCAAAAAATATAACACATCCCCAATGAAACTACCCGAAAAAACCGTAGAACGCTTGAGCGAGTATAGGCGTACTCTGCTTGAATGTCTGACCAACGGCAAAACCCATATCTATTCGCACGAACTGGCTAGCCTACATAACATTACAGCTGTTCAGGTTCGTCGTGATTTAATGCTTATCGGTTACTCTAGTTTGAAAAAACGGGGCTACGATGCTCACGAACTTATTGAGGTTATTGGCAAACTTATTGATCATCCCGAAGGGTTAAATGTGGCCGTTATTGGTATGGGAAACCTTGGGCGTGCTGTAACAACTTATTTTACAGGCAAGAGGGCAAAACTTAACGTGGTTGCTACCTTTGATGTGGATGAGAATAAAACCAATCGTGTAATTTCGGGAGTAAAGTGTTACCATATCAGAGATTTGGACACTATTATAAAACAAAACAGAATAAGTATCGCCATCATTACCTCTCCCCCCGATACTGCCGTTTCCATCACAGAGCTACTGGTGATATCGGGTATTAAAGGTATTTTAAACTTCACCACTACTCCACTTTTAGTGCCCGATGATGTTTTTTTAGAAGAGTACGATATGATAACCTCAATGGAAAAGGTGGCCTACTTTGTAAAAAATATTGATAAATAGGTAGGGTTACGTTAAAAAACTCTGATATGCCATTTCATTTATGGTACGTAAAACTTTGATTGCACTTACATTGCTTTTTGCATTCCTCCCAATTACTTCCAAATCGCAACATAATAAGTTCCTAGTTTCAGGCAGCATAGGTTTCTCAATTACGGATACTTACCATGTTAGGGGATTTGATTCTTATGGAAAAACCACCTTGCTTGTTACCAATGGAAGTGTCACTTTTGGCTACTTCGTATCAGAGTACTTTATGATTGGGGCAAGCATTTCGCACCAGTATTCCAGCTCTAAATACTCAAGCCAGTACTACTCTAACTCTAGCACTTCAACCAATACCATTTCGCCACTTTTCCGCAAATACTTTAACTCTAATCTGTTTGGTCAGGTACAAGTAAATCTTGGTGTACACACCATTAACTACGCTCAGGTACCCGATAGTGAATACACCACGATAGATAGCGCGCACAAAACCATTTTTGGTTTGGGAGCAGGGATAGGTTACTCCTTTGATTTAAGCAAAAACATTAGCATTGAGCCAAAAGTCTTATATCAAATTAATTGGCATAATTCAAGACTTAGCAGTATACCAGATGAATTTAAATTGATGGTATTTTCCGAAATTGGGCTAGTTTACAGGTTCTAATGATTAAGTACCCTTAGGAGTTCATTTTTGATCTCAATAAACTTTGGTGCTGATAAATCTCTGCTGGATAACGAATCTACAATTTTTTTATGAGCAACAACCTCTATTGGGATTTGGTTAAAAACCACGATATTATGCCCAAGCATTAGGGCCTCTTCCACATCGTGAGTAACAAAAATTACGGTACGCTTATCGGTTTGCCAAATGCGGGTAAATGCTTTCAGCAAATTCAGCTTCAGCTTCACATCCAAGCCCTTTAGCGGCTCATCCATCAAAATTAAATCCGAAGGGTATGCAAAAGCTCGTGCAATGGCCACCCGCTGGCGCATTCCGCCGCTAAGCTGCCATGGGTAATACTTAGCAAACTCGTTGAGTTCAACTAGCTTGATAAACCTGCTGGCAACGGCCTGCCTTTGGTTTTGATCAAAGGTGTCATGCAGTACAAACTCGATATTCTCCTGTACTGTTTTCCAAGGCAAAAGTCGGGGATCCTGAAAAATGTACGATAAAACCTTACCATTAAACCCAACCAAGTTACCACCATTGGGTTCTACCAAACCCGCAATAATATTTAGCAGGGTGGTTTTCCCTCCGCCCGAAGGGCCGAGGATACAGGTTATTTCCCCCTCGGCAATATCGAGATTAAAATTGCTGAACAGCAAAAGGTCGTCGTAGCTTTTATGTAATTTTTTGATATGCAAACTCATTGCTTAGCCCTCCAAACCACTATTCGTTTCTCCGTTAACCTGATAATGCGCTCAAAAATGTAGCTTAGCAGCACAGCTATAATAGTCCAGGCAATCACCGCATCAACATTCAAAAAGGTTTGCGCCGAGTGCATTACTGTTCCAATACCATACCGTGGCTGGCTAAGCACCTCGCCAATAATAATGGCGCGCCAACCAATACCCATGGCGCTAGATGCCCCGCTAATAATAAAAGGCATAATGGCTGGAATATAAACCTCGCATACAATTCGCAGTTTACCAATTCGGTAAACCTGAGCCATTTCAACCAGCGACTTATCAACACTCCTAATCCCATCAATTGTATTAGTGCAAATAAATGGGAACATGGTAAGAATGGCAATAAATATTGGAACTGAATTGGCATTGAGCCATATAAGCGCCAAAAGAATTATGGCGATAACTGGGGTTGACCTTAGCACAACCAGAATTGGTTTTAGAAAGGCGTTAAAATCGTTGCTTAAACCAGCTACTATTCCCAAACCCACGCCGAATATCAACGAAATGGCAAATCCAATAACACCCCTTAGAATAGTCGCTCCCACCACAAGCAAAAACTGGCTTTCGCCAAATAAGCTAAGTGTTTTTACCAGGGTATCCTCGGGGTGGGGCAGAATAAAATCGGAATCGAAGTATAGCGCCAAACCCTTCCACAGCAGAAGCATAAAAGCAACTGCAGCAATGCTAATCCATTGGGTTCTACTGATAGAAATTTTCATCGGGTAACCTCCCTCCCACAATATCGGGGTTCATTTGGTAAAACACATTCAAGTACAATTCAATCTCTCTTTGAATGCTGCTTGCCCTTACAAAATGCAGATTCGATCGTGGAATGGAATTCCTTGCCACTTCAACAGATGGCAAAATATCGTACTTAACAATTAGCTCAACAGCGCAATCGGGGTTCTGGTTTACCCACTGGGTGGAATACTCGTAACTTTTCAAAATCTTATCAACTAGCTCCTTGTCCGTTTTGATCAACTGGCCTTTAACCAAAAATGCTGTTTGTGCTATGGGCATATCCATAACCTTTTGCCACTCGGCGTTCAAATCGAAAATGGCTTTAACGTTACTATTACGCTCCATAACCAAGCTAACCAGCGGTTCGGATATAACACCCAACGTTGCCTGCCCAGCAGCCACAGCGTTGGCCAAATCGATATGCGTTGGGAACCGGTAATCGAGCCTAACGTCGGTATTAGGATTTACACCATTTTTAATTAGTAGATTCTTGAACAGCACATCGGGGGTCATCCCTTTTGCCATAAGGTTTATGGTTTTACCTCTTAGCATTTCCCAATTGGTTATGGTGGTATCGGTGCCAAATAGGTACAAAGTGCCCCAAACGGGAATGGCTGAAAGCTTATAGTCGACACCTCTATTGAATAAAATAGCAGCCATTGTGGTGGGAAGAATGGCAAAATCGGCAGTTCCATCAATCACCATCTTACGTACCTGTATGGGCTCGTTCAAAATCTCTACCCTTATGCTTTTATCTACAGTCTGGTTTAAGCTATCAATAAGCTTAATCATCCCCATTGCCGATGGGCCTTTTAGGGTAGCAATAGTAATAATTTGTTTAGACTTAGGTTGATTATTACAGCCAAACAGTATGGTGATAAACAAAAAGAGTATTACCAGGCGATTTTTCATTGCAAAAAGTTTATTGCTACAAAACTAAGTAAATGTAGCAACTTTTTTGGTTACCAGTAAAGATGCATAAGCAGCATTCCATTGCTAAGTTGTAACCAATTGTAAAAGAGATGGCTTTCATATCAATCATAAAAAGACTATTTTTGTAAGGACAAATAATTTATTATGCATAGAATATTGATAGACAATATTGTAAACTTAAAGGCATTGTGTTTAAAATACAATGTGAAATCTTTATATGCATTTGGTTCTGTATGCACAGAAAATTTCAATGAAAACAGCGACATTGATTTATTAATATCATTGAAACCAATGGATTACGGAGATTATGCCGACACATACTTTGAATTAGTTGAAAAATTTGAGAATATATTCAAGCGCCCTGTTGACTTAGTTACAGACAAATCTTTGGGAAATCCATATTTTATTGAATCAATTAATCAAACTAAGACTCCAATATATGAAGCTTGAGATTAGAAAATTTCTTTTCGACATAAAAAGAATCAATTGAATCGATTGAGAATTATCTTGGAGAAAAAAGAGATTTCAATATCTATATTGCTGACAAAATGCTTCGAAGAGCTGTAGAAAGAGAATTTGAAATTATTGGTGAAGCAATGAATCGTATTGAAAAAATTGATTCTTCAACTGACATTTCTAGCAAAAAGCAAATTATCGATATGAGAAATCGAGTAATTCACGGTTATGATAGGATAGACAATGAGATTATTTGGGGAACAATTGTAAGACACCTTCCGAAGTTAAAACAAGAAATTGAAACACTACTAAAATAAAAACAACTGGTTACAACAAGGTGTTTAGCCAATCAACCTGCTAACCGACTGGTGTGGGTTGATATTGTAACCCCGAAGGGGTTTTGCCCGTTGGGTTACTGCCTGCTCCCCATCTGCAACATCCTCAACAGGTAAGTTATATCACCAAATTATGCCAGTAAACATTTTGCTAATTTAATAAATAGCCATACCTTTGTTATTGAATTAACAGAAAAACTGCTCCTTACTGAGACTAGGATATTATTCTGAATCAAGGTACAGCAGGTTAATAAAAAAAATCTAATCCGGAGGTATTCTGATGGAAAAGAGAGTAGGAACAGCACTTATCCTTATTGAGAATCGTGAGAGTATACAGCATCTCAACGATATCATCTCTAAACATTCCCAAATTATTCTTGGACGCCAAGGGCTGCCCCGCAGCACTGGGCAAAGCGTAATTTCTCTTGTTCTTGAAGGTACCACCGACCAAATTGGCTCACTTACCGGACAGCTAGGCCGGCTAATGGGCATACAGGTTAAATCGGTACTTTTAAAGAACACACAGCATGAATAAATTTTGGTTTATTGCCCTACTGGGCATTATGGCTCTTCCCTCAACAGGTAAAGGGCAAACGTATAATTTTAGCGGCCAAGTTGTCGATTCAATTACCCTGCAAGGTATAGAAGGCGTTGCCGTTCAGGTTTTATCATCAACTAACGAAGGAGACAACTACTTTACCACTACCAACGCAAAAGGTAACTTCTCGCTAAATATACCCGGCAATAGCTATAGGGTTAACCTAAGTATTATAGGCTATGCCCCTAAGCAAGTGAATATCAGCATAAAAAACAACACCGAAACATCATTTTCCATTTCACCCCTACCCTTTTCGCTTGGCGAGGTGGTGGTTTCGAGCTTTAGGATAAATCGTAGCGTTAAGGAGATGCCCACGCCGCTAGCGGTGGTAGGTAAGTACGATTATCAACAGCAAGCATCGTTTACTCTTTCAAACGTGCTGGCCAACGAGCCCGGCATTGCCCTAGGTGGCGACGGAGTTTGGGCAACCAACGTGAATATCAGAGGATTTAGCGAAAACAGGCTTGTAACCCTTGTTGATGGATTTAGGGTTGAAACAGCCAACGACCTCACTGCATCGCTATCGATGATAGATGTTAACGACATTGAGCGCGTTGAGGTGGTTAAAGGGGCACAATCGGTGCTTTACGGAACGGGCGCTATGGGCGGAATTGTAAATATTATTACTAAAGATGGATATTTTGCCTCGCAACCTTACGCTAAGGGAAATATTATTGGCGGATTTGCCACTGCCAACAGCAGCTACACAGGTTACGCCAACGTTAAAACGGGTGCCGAGAAATGGTACCTAAAGCTAAGCGGCACATACACCGATGCGCAAAATATTACAACGCCCCAAGGCGAACTGGCCAATAGCCAGTTTACTGCCAATAACCTATCGGCTAAGGTTGGCGTAAAGCCATTAAAAAATCATCTTTTTAAAGCACAGTTCCAGCGCTACTGGGGCACCGATGTTGGCATTCCTGGCGGTGCAGCTTTTCCAGGCCCGGCCACAGCCACCTACAGCGATATTGGTCGCCAGCTTTTTGCATCCAGCTACGAAATTACTGATATTTCAAGTTCCCTGTCGTCGTTAAAGCTAAGCTACTTTAATCAGTACATTCTGCGCGACGTATTACTTTACCCCAATACGGTTAACGAGGTTACTATCCCCACAGGCACACAACGCATTACACCACAATACTTTACCCCAACCGGCGAGCACCGCACCAACGGTTTGCAGTTACAATCCATATGGAATTTTGGCGATAACAACACCCTAATTGCAGGGATAGATGCGTGGGCGCGTGAACTTAACACCGAAAGAGAAAAGTACATTACCATTGAAGTGTTTAACGCCGGTGGCAATTTAATGGCTACTAACAACCTGGTTAGAGGCGAAACCCCTACCCCAAATTCAACATTTGCCACAGCTGGCATTTTTGTGCAGAACGAAAGCCGATTGCTTAACGATAGGCTAACTCTAATTCTAGGTGGTAGAGCCGATGGCATAAAAACCACCAACGATCAGAATTTCGATATCGACTACCTAATAATGAACGGAACACGTAACGATACACCTCCTAACCAACGAATTACTTTTGAGGCTGGCGAACAAAATCTGTTTTCATGGAGTGCCAATGCTGGAGCGCTTTTCAGCACAACATCCGACATTGACCTTTCGGCCAACCTAGCCCGCTCATTCAGAGCACCATCGTTGGAGGAGAGTTTCAAATTTATTGACCTTGGCAATATGGTTCGCATTGGCGATCCGTCGCTAAAATCGGAAAATGGCTACGCCACCGATTTGGGCTTAAGAATTTGGAAACAAAATTTTACTGCACAGGTGGGTGTATTCTCGAACTGGATAAACAATATGATTGTTGAAACGCCAGGCGAGTATATTTACACCATTACCACTGGACCATCGGAAGGGATTGTTGATACGCTACCCGCATTAGTTAATGCCAATGTTAGCAAGGCAATGTTATACGGAGCCGACATTAAGCTACAATACAAAGCTACCAAGAATATGGCATTATTTGGGTCGGGAGCATATGTAAGAGGAAAAGATGTTGAGGCGGAAACCAACTTGCCACAAATCCCCCCCCTTAGCGGACGATTTGGAATACGTTACAATATCATAAAAATTGGCAATATTGAGGCTAGCATTTTTGGAGCCAGCAAGCAGGATAAAATTGCCGAGGGCGAAACCCAAACCGATGGTTACTACCGCATTGATATGGCCGCCAGCTCGCGCAGAATTAATCTGGGCCTAATGCAACTACAACTATTTGCAGGTATCGACAACCTAACCAATGCAAGCTACACCAATCACCTTTCGACCAATCGCGGGGCAATTAGCATTGAACCTGGCCGTAACTTTTACCTTAGAGCAAGTTTATCTTTTTAAAACCACAAAATTTAGTTTGATATGAAATTCACCCCAGAAAAGTACTTAATTCCCGACGAGCCAATGAAACCCTTCATTGACCCTGCCGAGATTTGGAACTACATTTACAACACCGAATCGACCCCAGAGCGGGTGCGTGAGGTTATTGCCAAGGCGTACAACAAAAAAAGGCTTTCGTTAGAAGAAACTGCTGTTCTGGTGAACACTACCGACCCCAAACTGGTTGAGGAAATACCTAACGCAGCCCGCGATTTAAAAAAGAAAGTTTACGGAAACCGTATAGTTCTTTTCGCTCCACTATACATTGGCAACAAGTGCACAAACAACTGCTCTTACTGCGGATTTAGAGCATCGAACAAAGATGCCCAACGGGTTACACTAAATGATGATGAAATTATTAAGGAGGTTGAAGCACTTGAAGATAACGGACAGAAACGCCTAATTCTGGTTTATGGCGAGCATAAAGAGTACTCACCCGAATTTATTGCCAACAACGTAAAGTTGGTTTACGGCATTAAAAAGGGGAATGGCGAAATCCGCAGGGTTAATATTAATGCTGCCCCATTGGATATAGAAGGTTTTAGAACCGTTAAGGAAGCGGGAATTGGTACTTATCAGGTTTTTCAGGAAACTTACCACCCCGAGGCCTATGCACAATATCATCTTAGTGGCAAAAAGCGCGATTTTAATTGGCGACTCACCAGCCTCGACCGTGCACAGGAAGTAGGTCTAGACGATGTTGGGATTGGAGCACTATTTGGCCTATACGACTGGCGCTACGAGGTGCTTTCGCTAGTTCGCCACACCAATCACCTTGAGGCATGCTACAACGTGGGTCCACATACCATTTCGTTCCCCCGCATAAAAGATGCCGCATCGGTCAATACTCCAAAGGAGTATGAAGTTAACGACAACGATTTTGTAAAGCTGGTTGCCATACTTCGCCTGGCCGTGCCCTACACCGGTATGATACTTACCGCACGCGAATCGGTTGCCGTAAGGCGCGAGGTAATTCAGTTTGGCGTTTCGCAAATTGATGGCGGCACCAAGCTGGAGCTAGGCTCGTACTCAAACTCAAAAAACGAGGAGCAAAATCTTAACCGCGAGCAGTTTATGATTAACGATAATCGCTCACTTAGCGAGGTTATTGAAGAACTCATTGATCATGAAAACCTACCCTCGTTTTGCACAGCTTGTTATCGCTTAGGCCGAACAGGAGAGCACTTTATGGAATTTTCTGTGCCAGGTTTTATTAAACGATACTGCACTCCCAATGCGGTTTTAACCCTAAGCGAATACTTGGTTGACTACGCAACCCCAGAGGTTCAGCAAAAAGGATGGAAACTGATAGACAAAACTCTTGAAAACCTAAACAACCAAGGCAATCCTTTTGAAATACGACAACGAATAGAGAGAATAAAGCAGGGCGAACGGGATTTGTACTTCTAGCTACTCTGCCGATTGAAATGGATTATCTGTATCGGCAAAATACCTAACGGTATTGTAAATTAGCTTAACAAGCCTACCCATACCTTGGTACGAAAGCTTATCGGGGGTATCGGTAGGTTTATGGTAATCGGTATGCATACCCGTAGTTAGAATGTATGAAGGGAGTCCCAATCTATCGTAGTGATAATGATCGGATAATGAGTAAACCGACGACCCGGCAAGCGTTTTCGAGTCGACAAATAGCATAGAATCGATATTAATTTCATTAAGAATTTGTGCAAAATCATTCATCCTATTCTTGCCATTGACATGCAAATGCAAACCTTTCTGCTCATTGGCTGATAGCCGTCCCACCATATCGATATTGATAAAAGCAACGGTACTATCGACAGAAAAAAGTGGATTTAGCGTGTAAAACTGAGAGCCCAATAATCCAATCTCCTCGGCTGTAAAGCTGGCAAACACAATATTACGAACCGGTCTGTAACCACTTTGATAATCGGCAGCAATAAGACGAGCCACCTCAAGCATTACCGATGTTCCCGATGCATTATCGTCGGCACCGGGATACCACTTACCACCCCTGGGTTCAAGATGATCGAGATGTGCACCAACCACAACGCTTTGCTGAGTGTTTTGCATTGCCGGGATGTAGCCCACCACATTTTGGGTTTCTATAATATCGACATCGGCAACCAATTTATACTCAATACTGGTTTTAATTTGTGGAGACTCAAAAATCTCATGGTTTTCAATATTTTCAAAAATATCTTTGGCCGGTTGCCCCAGAATACTACCAGCCATTGCGTTAGATATGAACAGAACCGGAACGTTTCCTCTTGCGCTTGGCATGAATGTCCTCATAGGCGATTCCACATTTTGCCCTATTCGAAAATTCTCGAATGGCTTAACAACCCCAATATTTTGGGATATCTTATAAAACTGAAAAATATCGCTAGGGTTAGCCAGCAAGACCATAGCACATTCATTAGCCTCAGCAAGCGGCTGAACTTGCACAGAGGCGAGTCTTAAGTTATCGGTGAAAAGCAACAACCCCTTCCCTTTCAAATCGACACCATCAATGCTAGGGTTATTGAGCATGCCACCAAAATACAATTCAATCTTCTGACTGGCTGTTGGTCTTTTGCCAAGGTATGCGAAATCGTCGGGGAATAGATAAGTGCTATCGTTAACAACTAGGTACTGCTGCTCCGAGATGGTGTTGTATATCGAAAATGGCTGGGTATAGGTAAGGTTTTCAAAATTTGGCAACCCGCTAAAGTGGTAGGAACTAAAAAGCGAGTCGACATACTGTGTGGCTAAAATATCATGGCCAGTAAGGGTGCTACGCCCCATCAATTGAGGTGAACATAAATAGTTTACGTGCAATTTCAAATTCTCCGAAACTTGCACATCAGCAGGTATAGGCTGTGCATTTGCTCCATGGAGCAAAATTAAAAAAGCTATACAGCCCAAAAGTTTATTGAATATTTTACCCATCATATTTGTGCAAACTGCCTAAGCTAATCGCCGTTATAAAACAATTTATCTATAGTATATGGCATTGTTCCAACATCTTTGAGGAAAACCCAACCAGTTAGTCCAAATTCTGTTGATACTAAAAACTTCTTTTGCTCAGCATCGTACATAAGCACCTCAATATTATAATCTTTGGTAAGAGTGGCTACAACCTTTCCATTATTATCGCTAAGCTTAATGGGTTTTAAGGTTTTGGTTTTAAGCCCAACGTAGTAGAAAGGTTGCTCAACCTCAACTAGTTTATTCTGCTGCACCACAAATTTTCGGCGCATATTAAAATAGTTATTGGTATGCCCGGCAGAATATATGGCCGACCCTGTAATGTATAGCTTAAGCGCATAAATACTAAATGCTGGTTCTGACAAATTATCGTCACGATAAAACATAAAAACAGGGTCAAACGATGGACCATAACTAAATACAACAAAATATTCTGTTGATGAATCAGTTTGCAGTCTTGTTTTCAGTAGCTTAATATCGTTAAACTCATAGCTGTAATTTTTTCGCAACGGATCAGAATCGGACAGTTCGCTAATTGATTGATTGAAAACCTCAGTAAACTGGGTATTGTACTTTATGTAAATCCCTTCCTCGCTATTAATTTCGAGCTTTTGCAAATAGCCAAAAGGCTCATTCTGGGCAAAAGACAGTCCGCATATGCACAACAACATAAAGGTTAAACGGAATTTCATAATTAATAAGTTTAGATTAAAAAATCTCTCAATTACATAGTTGCGACATAATCAAAATTAGAAAAATATCTGATTGATAAAAAGTTTGAAGCAACAAATACCGTTTTCAATAAAATTTGGATAATACATTTAAAGACCTGAAATTTTTC
>DDWD01000006.1 GCA_002345825.1 Bacteroidales bacterium UBA2295 | reverse complement strand
CTCGGTTGATTACAAAAATTTCGACCTATCAGTTCTCCTTGTTGGATCGTTCGGGAACGACGTGTTCAACGGAGCGCAACGTCAAGACCTGCGCTATACCAACCGTTCAACAGCCATTCTAGATCGTTGGACACCTGAAAATCCATCCAATACCACACCTCGTTATACCTGGATAGATGTCAACAACAACTATAGGGTATCCGATCTTTACATAGAGGATGGTTCGTTCGTTAAGGTTAAGAACTTACAGCTGGGTTACAACCTGCCCGAAATTGCTCTTACCCGAATCAAATCTAGGAATATGAGGTTTTATGTGTCGGTTGAGAACCTATTTACTTTTACCAAGTACACCGGAGCCGATCCTGAAATAGGCGCTATGAGTTCATTCGACATTGGCATTGATAGAGGTATATACCCTCAAGCCAGAACCATTCGCTTTGGAACAACCATGACTTTCTAATCTTTAATGCAAGCAAAGTATGAAGAACTATATTTTTAATACAGCAAAAGCATTACTTGTCGCTCTGCTTCTAACGGGTTGTGAAGATTTTCTCGATCTCAAGCCGCTCGATCAGGAAGTGTCGTCAAACTTTTATCAAACCGAGGATCAGGCGAAGCAGGCATTAGTTGCCATTTACGATGTGCTAACCTACCAGTCGTCACCTGGGGTATCGTGGGCACCAATTATTACTATGTCCGATATCCTATCGGACGATGCCTACGCTGGTGGTGCCGATGCGAACGACGGATTGGACGAGAACGAGTTCAATACGTTTAACATACCTGTTACCAGTAAAATTGTCCATTCTATTTGGATAAAGAATTATGTAGGTATATACAGAGCAAATCTTTACCTCGAGATTATCGATGGTATTGATGCATCAGACGAATTTAAGGCGAGAACCATTGCCGAGGCAAAATTCCTAAGGGCTTACTTTTACTTTGAACAGGTAAGGTATTTCGAGAATATCCCATTGCTTACTTCCACAATAAAAGGCCCGTCGGAGTATAAGCAGGAGCAGAATACCCCCAAGGAGGTTTACGATCAAATTGCCCTCGATTTGGTTGAAGCTATTGACGATTTGCCCGAAACAGTTTCAAGTGCCGAAGCGGGTCGAATTTCTAAGTGGGCTGCACAGGCTTTGCTGGCAAGGGTTTACCTGTTTTACAATGGGGTTTACAATGCCGATTTTGATGCCGCTGGTACAACCATAGGGCAAACCGAAGTGTTGGCCTACCTCGAGGATTTAATTTCTCGCAGTGGCCATGACTTATTCGAGAACTATGAGGATAACTTTAAGCTCGCTGGCGAATTTGGAATTGAATCAGTATTCGAAATCTCCTATGGCGATACCCCTCCATGGTGGGATTGGAACTATGTTCGTGGTGGACACGGTAACTTATCGGCTCAAATGAATGGTCCAAGGGTAACCGGATCGCAGAAGTGGAACAGAGGCTGGAGTTTTTGTACTGTAAACCAAAAACTAGTTGACGATTTAACAGGTGATCCCCGATTTGAGTTTACCGTTCTAACACAGGAAGAACTCGATGGTAAGTTGGGTGTTGGTTACCAGCACACCGGGTATTTTTCCAAAAAATACTCTTCCGATGCCGAGCATTGGGGTTCCGATGGCCAGTTTGAACTTAACCGTACATGTAACCACAGGGTAATTCGCTTTTCCGATGTGCTGCTTATGGCAGCAGAACTAGGGAGTGCCAATGCGCAGAATTACCTCGACCGTGTGCGTATAAGGGTTGGTTTAACTAGTGTGCCTGCTACTCCAGAGAATATCCTGAAAGAGCGACGACTTGAACTATCGCTTGAGGGGCTTAGGTACTACGACCTGTTACGCCAAGGATTAGCCGTGGCTAGTGCTGAGCTAACTCACTCGGAAAGAGGGCCAAATTACGAGGGCGATCAGCAACTATTTGAGGTCACCTTCAATTCGGCTACTAAAGGATTTTTACCAATCCCTCAAACCGAGATTGACCTTTCCGGTAATACGCTAGTACAAAACGATGGCTACTAGACTTTAGTACTTTTCTAACAAAGGGTTGCCTTATGCAGCTGCATTGGTAACCCTTTGTTTACAGTTCATTTTAACTAATTGCTGAATCGATGAATAAAATCACTAAGATTTTATTATTAGCTATACTTGTCTTTTCTCAAGCCTCTTGCAACCTAGTAAATGATACCGATAGTATAGATAATCAGGTTGATAAGTTGCTTGCACAGATGACCCTTGACGAAAAGATTGGACAACTTGTGCAAAAGAACGGAGATCATCCTAACCTTGACGAGATGATAAGGGCAGGAGGAATAGGTTCAGTTCTTAACGAGGTTAACCCCAATGAGGTATTACGGATTCAGCAATTAGCCGTTGAGCAGAGCCGATTGGGAATACCATTGCTAATTGCCCGAGATGTTATTCACGGTTTCAGAACAATCTTACCAATCCCATTGGCTCAGGCAGCATCGTGGAATATCGATTTGGTTCAGGAGGGAGCTCGTGTGGCCGCTACTGAGGCCGCTTCGCAGGGGGTACGCTGGAGTTTTGCTCCAATGATTGACGTAACCCGCGATCCCCGCTGGGGAAGAATTGCCGAGGGATTTGGCGAGGATCCATTACTCAATGGTGAGTTTGGGGCAGCCGTAGTTCGAGGTTTTCAGGGCGATAGCCTTTGCAGCCCAACATCAATAGCAGCCTGCCCCAAGCATTTTGCCGCATATGGATGGGCCGAAGGGGGGCGCGATTATAACACGGCCAATATTTCCGAGAGTGATTTGTACGATATTGTTCTACCTCCCTTTTTAAAAACATTCGAGGCAGGTGCAGCAACAACCATGACTGCCTTTAACGAGATTAACGGAATTCCTGCAACCGGCCACGTTCCTTTGCTAAGCGATTTACTCCGCAAAAAGTGGAATTTTCAGGGTGTTGTGGTTAGCGATTGGGAGTCGGTAACCCAAATGAAGGTGCATGGCTATACCCAAAACTTAAAGCAATCGGCTGCAAAAGCAATGCAGGCCACTGTAGATATGGAGATGGCAAGCACAGCCTACGAAACTCATTTAAAGGAACTTATAGCCGAGGGGCAAATAGCCCAAAAGGATATTGACGATGCTGTAAAACGAATACTTCGCCTCAAGTTCCAACTGGGACTTTTTGATAATCCATACGCTCATACGGAGGAGTTTCCCGAATTACTCAATCCAAACCACTTAGCTATTGCCAAAAGGATGGCGCAGGAGAGCGCTGTATTGCTTAAAAACTGTAGTAGCGTTCTGCCCATTTCTAATGATGTAAAAACGATTGCTGTTATAGGCCCGCTGGCCGATGCTCCCCACGATCAGCTGGGAACTTGGATTTTCGATGGCCGGAAAGAGGATGCAGTTACACCTTTACAATCATTAAGAGCAATGGCCAACGAAAAGGGTGTTAAAATACTTTATCATCGAGGCCTAGAGACTAGTCGATCGCAAAATATTTTAGGTAAGCAACAAATTTTAAACGATGTGAGGAGAGCCGATCTGGTTCTGCTTTTTTTAGGTGAGGAGTCAATACTGTCAGGGGAATCGCATAGCTTGGCAAATATTGATTTGCAAGGAGCGCAAATGGAGTTGGTTAAATTAGTAGCCTCTGTAGGGAAACCTATGGTGGCTACTTTTTTGGCTGGCCGACCGGTTACTTTCGAGAAGATTGAGCCTATGCTCGATGCAATACTGTATGCTTGGCACCCGGGAACTATGGCAGGTCCAGCACTTGCCAATCTGTTATTTGGTGTGGTTTCTCCATCGGGCAAGTTGCCCGTAACATTCCCTCGCCATGTAGGTCAAATCCCCATATACTACAGCCATAAGCGTACGGGCAAACCAGCAACAAACCAAACCTGGGAACGGATTAACGATATTCCCGTTGAGGCACCCCAACTATCCATTGGAAACACATCGCATTATCTCGACTATGGTTTTGAGCCTATGTATCCGTTTGGCTTTGGGCTAAGCTACTCATCGTTCCAAATATCCGAGGTGAATATTAAGGATAGCAAACTTAGTGTTGGCGATAAACTGATTGTTTCTGCGCAGGTAACAAACAATGGCAATTTTGAGGCTGCAGAGGTGGTGCAGGTATACACCCATCAGCTAGTTGGTAGCCGCACTCGACCTGTAAAAGAATTGCGTGCTTTTCAAAAGGTGCTTCTTGCCCCCGGTGATACGATTGAAGTATCAATAGCAATAAACACAAATGATTTGGGCTTTCACAATCCCGCTATGGAGTATGTGGTTGAGCCTGGACAATACCATATTTGGGTGGGGAATAGCTCCCAAAACGGTACCAAACTTAGCTTTGAAATCATTAACTAGTTCAAAATAGTTCTTAAAATATATTATAATGAATAAGAAAACCTATACCATCTTTGTTTCCCTAGTTGTGGCACTGGGTGGTTTTTTGCTCGGATTCGATAGTGCCGTGATATCGGGAGCTACTCCATTTTACCGCGAAACCTTTGGCCTGAATTCAGGATCAATGCTAATTGGTTTCTCCGTTAGTTCACTTATTCTCGGAGCAATCCTGGGAAATATTGTTGCTGGTGGTTTAGCCGATAGGTTTGGTCGGCGTCGTGTACTAATGTTTACAGCGCTACTGTTTGTTGCCAGCGCCATTTTTACAGCTTTCTCTTTTGATATAGTTAGCTTTATTATTGCCCGCGTTTTGGGTGGCCTTGGCGTTGGAATGGCAATTCTTATTGCTCCAATGTATATTGCCGAAATAGCTCCCCGTAAGCTTAGGGGGACGCTTGTAACATTTAACCAGCTGAATATTGTGCTGGGTATTTCCATTGCTTACTTCTCTAACTACTATTTCCAGCAAACCATTGCCGATCCCGATTTTAAGTGGAGGATCATGCTGGGTGTTGAGGCTGTACCTGCAATTCTATACTTCTTGCTACTATTCTTTGTTCCTCGAAGCCCCAGGTGGCTTATCCAGAAGGGGCAGGATACTGAAGCACAGGGAGTGCTTGTGAAAATCCATGGCAAGGAGCAATCGGTAATCGAGCAAAATGAGATAAACCAAAGCCTCCATAACGAGATAAATAAGGAAAAGGCTCGGTGGGCTGATGTGTTTTCGAAAAGGATGAAGTTGGTTCTTATTATTGGATTTGGTATAGCATTCTTCCAGCAGATAACCGGGATTAACGCCATTTTCTATTATGCCCCTATGATTTTCGAGATGGCTGGTGGTGGCAAGGATGCCGCCTTTATGCAGGCTGCAATACTTGGAGTTACCAATGTGGTGATGACTGTAGTAGCAATGTTCCTTATTGATAGGCTAGGACGAAAACCGTTACTTTACATTGGTGCAGCAGGTATATGTATATCTCTTGCCATTGTGGGTTTCTCTTTCAACAACGCCAAGTATACAATCGATAGTAAGTCCATGAGCGAGCTAACCCTTGAGGTAGAACAGATGGCTGCCGCTGAGCATCACCTAGTGAATATCGAGAAGTTAAGCCAGCTAAAGGGGAATGCATTTAAAAGTGAGGTTTCGTTTTTCAACCTGGTGAAGCAAACCGTTGGTGTCGATACCTACAATAGCTTTAAGGAGATAATCCTTAAACACTCCATCAGTATTAATCCTGTATGGGTTCTCATTGGTTTAATCATGTTCGTGGCATCGTTTGCCATCTCTATGGGGCCAGTTATGTGGACATTACTTTCTGAGATATTCCCAAACAAGCTGAGAGGGTTGGCCATATCTATCATGGGCTTTTGGAATTCAATTGTCAGTTTTTCCGTTGCAACGGTTTTCCCTGCCCAGCTCGAGTATATGGGCTCTAGTGCAACCTATTTTATCTACTCGCTTTTTGGCCTTCTCACGCTAATATTTGTATGGCGATTTGTACCCGAAACCAAGGGTAAATCGCTTGAGGAGTTAGAAGCTAATCTTATTAAATAAATATCGCTATGAAAACTAAAATTCTATTGGTGCTTATTGTCGCTATGGGTATGCTTGCTTGCAACAACGAGAGCAATAAAAAGGTCGACCCTATGACTCAGGGACCATCGAAGGTTGAAATGAATAAGGTTGATGAGAGGTATCGACTATTTGTAAATGGAGAGGAATTTTTCGTTAAGGGCGCCGGATGTGAACACGGAGCTTGCCACTTAGTTGATGATCACGGTGGGAATTCTATCCGCACATGGCGGGTGAATAACCGCAAAAACACTGGCAAAGAGGTGTTGGATGAAGCTTGGAAGAACGGTCTAATGGTGATGATGGGGCTAGATGTTGCCAAGGAACGCCATGGTTTCGATTACGACGATGAGGAAGCCGTTGCCAAGCAGTTTGAATCAATTAAAAAGGATGTTATCGAGTTAAAGGATCACCCTGCATTGCTTGGATGGGGCATTGGTAATGAGCTAAACCTCCGCTACACCAACAAAAAGGTTTGGAATGCCGTTGACGATATAGCCAAAATGATAAAGGAGGTTGATGGCAACCATGTGGTAACAACTATGCTGGCAGGTATTGGAAAAGATGAGGTTGATTACATCCGCGAGCATTGTACAAACATCGATTTTATCTCCATTCAAATGTATGGCGATATTATCAACCTTGCTCAACGAATTGAGGAGGCTGGTTACGAGGGGCCTTACCTAGTAACCGAATGGGGTGCTACTGGACATTGGGAGATGCCCTCTACCGAGTGGGGATCGCCCATTGAGCAAACATCGTCAGAAAAAGCCGATGCCATAAAACTTCGTTACGAAAAGGCTATTCTGGGCGACGATGTAAATTGTTTGGGATCGTATGTATTCCTTTGGGGACAAAAGCAGGAGCGTACACCTACCTGGTACGGCCTGTTTACCGAGGCTGGCGAAAAAACCGAAGCCATAAATGTTATGGAGCAAATGTGGACTGGCAAGCAACCCGAGCATATGGCTCCTCGTGTAGTCAATGCAATTATTAGAGGCAAAGGTGGCCGATTTGATAATGTGAAGTTGAACTCAAACACCGAGTATTCTTCACTGGTTGAGGTTAAGCATTCCGATTTGGCCAAATTTAAGGCTAGGGCCGAGATTATGCCCGAACCCACAGAATTAAGCGATGGTGGCGATTTTGAGGAGCGTCCCCAAACCATTGAGGGGTTAATCTTATCGGCATCTACCTCGGAGGTGAAATTCAAAACCCCATCGGAAAAGGGTGCTTATCGCCTGTTTATCTATATTATGGATAATAACAACAATGTAGGAACGGTAAATATTCCGTTCTATGTAGAGTAATTTTAAAGGCCGTTTAAGTTTTTAAACTTTAATTCTACTCTAATAATTACCACGGGCTAGTTGCTGAGCCTGCGTTGCCATAGCCCGTGGCAACAGAAATATAGAGTGTTAGATAGTTCTTGAACAGCTACTTATTTCTTTTTAATGATGAGGATTCGTATACTATTTCCAATTGTTGCTGCAGTTTTATTGATGGGCTGTAACCAGCGTGGTGCAAGTGATCCCGATGCGGTTTACTTTGCCAAAGCCGATAGCCTATTAAAACTTCTTACGCTTGAGGAGAAGGCTGGTCAGATGACCAATATTGGTTTAACTGCACTTACGCAGGGTGAGTTTTGGACACAAGCCGATACGCTTTTGCTCGACACAGCCAAAATACGCAGTCTGCTCATTACTCACGGTGTGGGGTCGGTTCAGAATAAAGGGGTATATCCACCTACCAAGGAGGAGTGGCACCGACTGGTAAAATCGATACAGGATTTTGTTCAAACGCATTCACATCATCATATCCCAGTCCTAATTGGTATCGATGGTGTGCATGGGGCAACCTACACCGCTGGCTCAACAATATTCCCTCATCAAATTGCCTTGGCAGCAACGTGGAATCCCGAGTTCGCCCGCATTACGGGTGAGGTAACAGCTTATGAGCTGCGAGCCTCATCAATACTTATGAACTATGCACCTGTTCTCGACGTAAGTATGCAACCTCTTTGGGGTCGAATATTCGAAACTTTTGGCGAGGACACCTATATCAACAGGGTAATGGGTGCTGCATATGTTCAGGGGTCACAGGGTAGATCCATCTCCGACTCTACAAGCGTTGCCGTTTGCCTAAAGCATTTCATTGGCTACGGAACACCTGTAAGCGGAAAAGATCGTTCGCCAGCATTAATCCCAGAGCATTACCTAAGGCAGTATTACCTCAAACCTTTTCGTGATGCAATAGATAAAGGTGCGTTAACGGTAATGCTTAATTCTGGTGCAGTGAATGGTGTGCCGGGGCATATCGACAAATATCTAATTACCGATGTGCTAAAGGGCGAGTTGGGGCTTAAAGGATTTGTAATAACCGATTGGGGCGATATTGCTCGGTTGGTCGAGAATCATTTCGTGGCTAAGGATATGCGCGAGGCTACCAAGCTGGCCGTTCTGGCTGGCGCCGATATGTGTATGGTTCCCTACGATGCTAGCTTCGCTATGGATGTTGTTGATTTGGTGCAGTCGGGCGAGATTCACATGAGTCGTATCGACGATGCGGTTCGCAGAATTCTGTTTGTTAAGTTTAAGCTGGGGCTATTCGAAAAATCATATCACAATCCAACTAGTTTCCCAAAATTTGCATCCGATTCGTTTGCCAACTTAAGTCGATTGGCTGCTTTGGAAGCCATCACCCTGCTGAAGAACGAGGGCAAAGTACTGCCGCTAAAACCTAACGATGGAATCAAAGTATTGGTTACTGGCCCCACAGCCAACTCCCTAACATCGCTCAACGGCCCTTGGAGCCGAACCTTTAAGGGCGACGACCCAAAATACGACGATAAGGGAAAGAAAACTTTTCTGCAGGCCATGCAGGCAAAGTTCGGAGATGGAAATGTGCAGTACGAGTTGGGAACCGATTTTACGGGTGATATCATTGATAAAGGCTCGATTTTGGCCAAAGCCTCAAAATCCGATGTTGTATTTGTATGCCTAGGCGAAAAACCAACCACCGAGAAGTTTTCCGATATCCACAGCCTCGATTTGTCAGCAAATCAGCAAGAGCTTGTTAAACATCTGCATAAGGCAGGCAAACCAATTGTTTTGGTAATGTTACAGGGGCGTCCAAGAGTAGTAAGGGAGATTGAACCCCTTGCAGATGCTATTCTAATGGCCTACTGGCCGGGACATGAAGGGGGTGAGGCTTTGGCTCAGCTTATCTCTGGCGATGAAAATCCAAGCGGGAAACTGCCCTATACATACCCCCGATATACAAATACAATACAAACATATCAGCATAAGGGCAGCGATAAACTGGACGATAACTTTGGTATGAACGGTTTTAACCCGCAGTGGGAATTTGGCTATGGATTAAGCTACACTACCTTTGGTTATAGCAATTTTACCTTAACAGCCGATACAATTAATACTAATCAGAGTGTACAGGGTGAGGTTACGGTTACCAATACTGGTGAGTATGCTGGCAAAGAGGTGGTTCAGCTATACATACGCGATGTGGTGGCTTCCATTACTCCCGACGATAGAAAACTGATTAGTTTTGAGAAGGTTAACCTTAATCCCGGGCAGAGTGCCAAGGTCAGCTTTACCGTTAGCTTTAACGATCTAAAGTTTGTTGGGCAAAACAATAAGTGGATTGCCGAGGAGGGCGATTTTGAACTGCTTATCGGGGGCAATCCGGGTGATATGGTAAAAAAGAGTTTTTATTATAAAACTTCTAAATAGTTTGTACCTGTTGATGAGGCTGTGATTTGATAAATTTAAATGTTACTACTTCAATATTTGTGAAAGATTTGCTTAGGTTGAGAAAAATTGGGTCGAAGCCCAAAGACGAAAACAAGGACAATTCTGCCTTTCATCTTCGGACTTCCCTCGTTATCCTGCCAAAGTACGGCAGTCTCCCGAGGCAGGCGACTTCCGACTTCGGTCTTCGGTCTTCGGTCTTCGGTCTTCGGACTTCGAACCTAATCATAACTTAATTACAGTATATCTCCACGAATTTAGTAGTATAATCTTATAAAACGATATTTATGAGTGAGTTAAAGGCTTGCATTTCTGGTGCGAAATTCAAAGATTTTGAGAAGGATGTTAGCGGTTTCCTCACGGAGATCGAGGGCGAATCGATGTACTGTATAAAGAACTTCGACTCAATGGATCCGTTCTTTATGAGCATTGTGAGCAGCTGCGATCTGTGGATGTTTATGTCCAGTAGCGGGAGCCTAACTGCCGGAAGGCAGAACTACAACAACGCCCTTTTCCCTTACTATACCGACGATAAAATACACGAATCGGCCGAAATTACTGGGCCAAAAACCATTGTCCGAATCTACGAACCTACAAAGATACAGGTTTGGGAACCCTTCTCAAATCTATACGGTGGCCTTTACGATGTGAGCCGAAATTTGTATAAAAATACGGCTGGCGATAAAATAATATTCGAGGAAATTAACAACGACCTCAAGCTTAGGTTTCGCTACCGCTGGATGAGCAGCGATAATTTGGGCTGGATACGCCGATGCGACTTGATAAACGAGTCGGGGAAAAGCATTGAGCTGGATATTACCGATGGATTGCAAAATATTATTCCCTTTGGAATTACCCGCGATACTCAGAGCCTAATGAGCACTCTTATGGACGGTTACAAGGTGGCGGAGTGGCACGATGATGCAAATTTAGCGCTATACCGAATGTCGTCCATACCGGTTGACCGTGCGGAGCCAAGTGAGGCGCTTAGAGCCAATATTGTTTGGATTAGTGGACTTGCCCCTAAAAACGTTTTGCTTAGCGCCAAGCAGCTCAAAAAAATTCGTTTTGGAGTAAGTTTCAACAGCGAAACCAATGTATTCGGACAAAAAACCTCACTCTTTGTTTATGAACAGATTGTGCTTAAGCCCAAAGAGAGCAAAATCTGGTACCTAATTGCCGATGTGGCCAAGGACAGCACAGATATTATCGCTTTAAAAAGGCTGATATCCGATGAAAAGGATATGAAAAAGTTCATCGAGAAGAGTGTACAAAATAGTTCCGACAAGCTGAAGCACTTGGTTGGAATGGCCGATGGAATTCAGGAAAGCGGCGATAAACTTAACGATCGCAGGCATTTTGCCAACACCATGTTTAACGTAATGCGGGGTGGAATCTTCGAGAATGGCTACAGCCTGAACCCCAGCGATTTCCTAAAGCATTTAGAGCTTACTAACCGCAAGGTGTACGAAAAGTTTAAGCATCATTTTGCCAAGCTAAAAGAAACTATCCGGCTCGATGAGCTAATAGCCACTGCAAAGCATTTAAACGATAAAGATTTGATGCGCATTACCCTTGAGTATCTGCCCATCAGCTTCAGCCGTCGACATGGCGATCCTAGTCGTCCATGGAACTTCTTCGATATCAATCTAAAAAACGACGATGGTAGTCCGTCGCTAAGCTACCAAGGCAACTGGCGCGATATTTTTCAGAACTGGGAGGCTTTGGCCTTATCGTTCCCCGAGTATTTGCCCGGTATGATTTGCCGATTCCTAAACGCATCTACCGCCGATGGGTACAATCCATATCGCGTAACCCGCGAGGGTTTCGATTGGGAAGTGCCTGAGCCAGATAACCCTTGGGCCTACATTGGGTACTGGGGCGATCATCAAATAATATATCTTTTAAGGCTGCTCGAGCTGCATGAGAAATTCTATCCAAACCAGCTTTTAAAAAAGTTTAAAGAGCCTTTTTTTGTTTATGCCAACGTACCCTACCGCATTAAGGGCTATAAAGATATTTTAAAGAATCCTCAGGATACCATTATGTTCAATTGGAATTTGCACAAGGATCTTGTTAGGCGGAGTGCAGAAATTGGTGCAGATGGTAAGCTGGTTGCATCCAATGACGAGGCTATTGTTAGGGTTTCGTTTGTGGAGAAGATCATGGTAAGTTTGCTAACCAAGCTCAGCAATTTTGTGCCCGAAGCGGGCATCTGGCTAAACACCCAGCGACCCGAGTGGAACGACGCTAACAATGCTCTGGTAGGCAATGGAACCTCTATGGTTACGCTATACCAGCTTCGCAGATACGTGAACTTTTTTATTGGCATTATTGGTGACGAGTCCAAGGAAGGCTTTAAACTATCAGCTGAGGTTTACGAGTTTTTCTCCTCCATCTTTGGCGCATTTAAGGGTGAGGTTGAAGTTTTGCCAAACGGATTTTCCGATAAAACCCGCAAAGCGCTGGTTGATAAGTTGGGGCAATCGGGAGCCGACTACAGAGCTAAGGTGTATCGTGGTTTTGACGGCAGCACCATGATGATAACTTCCGAGGAGATACTAAATTTCTTTAATCTGGTATTATCGTTTATCGATCAGAGTATAGCCAAGAACAAGCGCCCCGATGGGTTATACCATTCGTACAATCTAATATCTTTTACCAACGATTCCATTAAAGTACACCAGCTACAGCTTATGCTCGAGGGACAGGCAACAGTCCTAGGATCGGGTATGCTCAACTTGCAGGATTCTGTTAATCTTATGAACTCATTATTCCGTAGTGAGCTGTGGCGCGAGGATCAAAAGAGTTTTATACTGTATCCGTTTAAGCAATTACCCAACTTTTTAGAAAAAAACATTATACCTGCACAGCAGGTTGAAAGTTCTAAACTTTTAAAAAAACTGTTAGATATTGGTAATACTCAGGTAATCCAAATGGATGTTGAAGGGAATTATCATTTCAATGCATCGTTTAAAAATGTGGATCTTTTGCAAAACGCATTGAATGAACTACCTAAAGAGATCGATCGCTCATTGGTAAAATCCGAAGAGAAAATTATTTGTGATATATATGAATCCATCTTTCAACATCAATATTTTACGGGTCGCTCAGGATCGTTTTACAAGTACGAGGGGTTAGGATCCATCTATTGGCATTTGGTTTCCAAACTGCTACTAGCTCTAGGTGAGAATATTATTGATTTGGCAGAACAGAATGCAGAGCATGAAGAACTCAAAAAACTAATCGATTACTACTACAAGGTGAAAGAGGGTATAGGTGCCCACAAAAATCCTAAGGTTTACGGAGCCTTCCCAACCGACCCATATTCGCATACCCCATCTATGATGGGGGCGCAGCAACCCGGACTAACGGGGCAGGTGAAGGAGGATTTCCTGAGCCGATTCAACGAGTTGGGGCTAATCATCGATCAGGGCGAGATTCGCATACAAACAACCCTACTTTCTGAGCAGGATTTTGTTGATGCATCGGAAAAATATTTAAAATTAACCCTGTGTGGAACGCCTATTATTCTGAAAAAAGATGGTGAAAGTGCCATTGAGGTACATTGGCAAAACGAAACGGGTACTCCAAAGCGTTTGGCATTAAAAAGAATTCCAAAAGGGGTTTCGCAAGATATTTTTAGCAGATCAAATAAAGTGAAAAAAATTGTTGTGTATGCTTAAGCCGAAATATCTGGGACTTTTCGGTTATTAGTAAAAAGTGGTTGTGATGAGAAGGGGGAGTCTGCAAAGGCTTCCTTTTCTTTTTATTTAAACAACCAGTGTACCTTGAACCCCTCTAATGTTGATGTTTTGTGATAGCTGGACTTGATTAAAAGCATATTAAATGCTGGAGGGTAATATTTTGATGATTTTGCTAGAG
>DDWD01000193.1 GCA_002345825.1 Bacteroidales bacterium UBA2295 | reverse complement strand
CCGAGCACTCGTCCTCGATGCTGAGGAGGAAAGGTCGATACCAAAATTGCCGGGCCAGTTGTGCTGGTGAATGCTGCACCTATCCCTTGGATAAATCGAAGCGCAATAAGCCAACCCCCAGAATTGGCCAAACCGCATAGCAACGATGATACGGTGAAAATTACTACCCCCCATTTAAAAAGCCTTCGGATTCCTGTAAGGTCGCCCCAACGCCCCACGGGCAGTAAGAACATGGCCGTGGCAAGCAGAAACGATGTAACCACCCAGCTTAAGCTGATGGCGTTTAGCCCCAGCGATTTCTCAATGGCTGGTAACGCAATGTTTATTGATGATATAAGGAACGTTCCCATAAACGATGTGATGGCCACAATGGCCAGTATGGAAACCTGCTTTTTTGTCCAATGCATTAAAAAAAACGATTTACTCCAATTGATTTATAATTTTTACCTATGGTAACACTACCTCTACCCAGTTCCCCTTTTGCCTTGCATTAATTGTATTGTCGTACATTGCCTCGCACGATATGCCCGGCATATAGTATTTGCCTTGGTATGCTGCATTTAGCATAATCCTAAAATTCTTTGCTTGTCCTTGTGGCAAGCTAAAGTAGGTGTAAACCCTATCGTCCCTAATATCTTGATATTCAAATGGCGACGATGGCTGTGCAGACTGCCCCTCATCGAGCCGGCTGGTGCGAATTTCCCATCCCGATGGCACTACGTAAGCCAGAATTAGTTGCTCCAAATTACCCTTGGTCCCTGGATTGTAAACCCTAATATCGGCATAGAAATCGGTGCCCTGGGTTAAACTCTCTGGTCCAATTTTTTGGCCACCCATATGGTGATAGCTAATATCAACCTGCAGGTTGTTGCTCTGGGCAATCTCCTCGCCACCCACTGGTATGCCGTGGGTAATTAGCCTTGCATACAGCATTCCCTCGCCATTATTTTTCACCTCAACTTTTGCTGTGCCTCGCTGAACAGGCTCAAACGCGTGTTGTAGTATCGACATGTTGGTGCTGTGCCTTTTGCTGCTCTGGTTATGAATGGCGATATTGGCATCAACTCCCTCGGAAGTTTTGTTGGCCTCGGCAAATTTTGAGAATGCAAGCAGACTGAAAGATAACTCCTGTGTGCTCATCCACATGGTTGAACTAAGCCTGTTCGATAGCTGCTGAAGTAGAGGCATTGCCTTATCAAAATCATTAAGTAGGATAAGGGTTTCAACAATCATAGCTCTATCCCTAATGTCGGAGCCATAGGTGTAATATTGTTCCCGGTAGTTCTCTATAGTTGTTGGAGCACCCTGAATAAGCGATTTTGCTGCCTCAGGATTCCCTGCGAGTGAATATGCAGCCGCAAGTCTCCATTTGGCCGATACTGAAAGGTCGGCCGATTCGCGTAGGCGATTCATTGCACCCATCTCGGGTGCTTTGGCCAGCGCCAAAACATATAGCCGGTATGCCTGCATTAGATCGTTGTTGCGATATCTATCTCTGTTTACGGGCGACCAGTTCTGTGCGGTACGCTTAGTACTGCGTTTCAACCCATCGAGGATACCGCTAGGTATTGAGTACCCAAGCCTTTGTGCTTCTAGCATAAAATGACCAGCATAGGCAGTACCCCACTCATCGGCGTATGAGCCGCCTGGCCATAGCGATAGCCCTCCATCGGCAGTGCGGAAACTTCGCATTCTGTCGAGTGCGTTGCGAACATTTTCCTCGGCGCTTCGCTTCACCTTGTCATCAACATCGGCTAGCTTGCTAATGAATAGCTGGGGAAAGGCTTTTGATACAGTTTGCTCAAGGCAGCCATGCGGATATCCGAGTAGATATTTTAGCCTGTTGCCAAGGTTTATAGGCGGCAGGGTGCTCAGCTCAACAAGGGCTGTATTGGTTCCCTCCATCCCAAATGCCTTGTACTGTACACTCCAAATTTGGTTGGCGTTTAGCACGGTATCCTGTATATGGGTCATAGGGGCATTGGGGTTGCGGACATCAAGTTCAATCTCGTGCGATGCCTTTTCCTTGCCACTCTCTGCCGTAACTTTTATTTTAGCCACGCCAAGTCTAGAGGCTGCTCTCATCTTGAAACGAACCACTTGGTCGCCAATTTTATCAAAATTAATAGTTTGCTGATTTTGGCCATCTAAAGTTAGGCGGTCGTTGGATTCAACCCTTACCGATACCTTTTTAACGCTAGGATCCATAGCAAAAATTGTTACCGGGAGCATTACCTCCTCCTCAGGGCCAAGTACCCTTGGGAGGGTTGCTAGAACCATGAGGGGTTTGCGAACCGGAACGGTTTTTTCAGCTGAGCCATAGGCCCCATCCTTTGCTGCAACTGCCATAACCCTAACGGAACCAACATAGTTAGGCATAGTAAAAGTTATCTTTTCACGTCCCCCCTTATCCACTTGGCATGGGCCAAAGTACTTAACAACGGGTTTAAACCTGTTGGCCGTTTTATCGCCTTCTGATGATGATTCTCCGTCGCCACCTATAGCGATAATGCGCTGCATTTGTCCTGCAGAGGCGCCAAGCACAAGGTCGTACAAGTCCCAAGTGCGAACACCCAGTGCCTCGCGGGCGTAAAAGTTTCCCCATGGATTTGGAGTCCGGAATCGAGTGAGGTCAAGCAGTCCATCGTCGACTAAGGCAAGTGTAAAGGCCATAGGGTTTCCATCTTTTTCTGTAACGGAGATAGTTACCTTTTGCTCGGGTTCAATCACATCGGGCATTGATATTACTGGCGTAAGATGTGTTTGCGGGTTTTCAACGCCAATGTTTGCAATGCCATACATCCGTATGGGCAAATCGTTTGCTGTTTGCCCGTGGGGTTGAACCAGCATAGCGCTTATAAAAACATTTGGTGCCATAGAGGCTGAAGTGGTAAACGAGTACTGAGTTTCGCCTGGCTTTGCATCAATCCAATTCGATTGCAACACTTTTACCCCATTCTCAATGGTTAGGAAGATTTTTCCTCCCGCTGGACTTGGTATGGTAACCGTTGCCTTATCTCCTACATCGTATTTCTCTTTATCGGTAGCAAGAACAAGCATCGATGCGGCCTCGGGTGTAGTTTTCCTATCGCGCGAAACCCAACCTGGCCAATCGAAGTAGGCAATGGTACCTGCGGCATGACCACCCTCGCTATCCACAGCACGTATAAGAAAGCGTCCCCATTCAGGATGGTTGATTCTAAGGTCGTAGGTGGCTTTGCCATTTGCATCAGTTTTAACTATACCCCGCTGCAGTGTTCGGTGGTGTGAATTGGATATGTATTGCGATAAATTCTCGTTGCTGCGCTCCCACCACCATCGCCAATCAATTTTGTATACCTCAATATTTACCGCTTTGTTTGATAATGGTTTACCCTCCGATGTTACCATAACTACCTCTACTCGTTGGGTGGTGTCGGTCATATATGTGTTTCGTCGGTTTTGGCTATCAGGCATCTTTATGCCCACAAAGTTGCGGTAGGGATAGTAGGGCATAGTGAACCTGTCGATGCTAAAAGCACCTCCCTCTTCAAAAACTCTGGCAGTGAAATGGGCATTTAGCTTGCCGGGGGCCGTTGATTTTACGTTTATATCAGGGGAGAAGCTGATCTCTCCTTGCTCATCTAGCCTACCTTCGAATACAGTTTGTTCTTCGGCATAGAACGAGCGGGCGGGGTCGTCAAAAGAAAATCCCTTGAACCCCTCGAAAGTAGTTGTTGCTTGCGATAGGGTTGCATCTATTTGTACTTTAAGGTTACGGGCAGGCGCTCCATGTAGCCATGCCGAGGAAATTGTGGCGGGGCTAACCCTTCCGTAATGTAATTCTTGGTTGTCGAAATCAATATTGATTTTAAGCCTGTTGGGCATAATGGCCTCCACCTTAAACGTTTGGTTGAAGGTAACACCACCTACCTGAACACGAGCATTGTAGTTGCCTGTTGGGGCATCGTTACTGGTGGGCACAGGGAATGAGTACATTCCGCTTACAGAGGTGTTGNNTGGCCACCTTACGATGGATTAGCTGACCACGGGAGTTTATAAGTTCGAACGATACGGGGTGATTCGCTGGCAATGTTTTGCCCTTATCCTCGAGGATAAATGAAACAAAAAGTGTGTCGCCCGGGCGCCAAACACCTCGCTCTCCGTACATAAATCCCTTGAGCCCTTTTTGAATTGCAGCCCCCGAAACATCGAATGCGCTGAACGATAGGTTTGAACCTTGGTCGAGTTTAAGATATCCTCGCTGATCGCCACTTTTAGCTATGGCTAGGAAAGGTACCTGCTGCTCGGTGAGGTTAAATGTGGCAAAGCCATTGTTGTCGGTTGAGGCCGAGGCAATAACTTGTTGCTGGAAGTTGAGCAATTCGATGTTTACTCCGCTAATTGGCTGAGCCGAGTTGAGGTCAGTAACTGCAACTAGCCATTCACCATCGGTTCCGGCCTTTGCAATTATTCCTAGGTCGGAGGCTAGCACATTGCGGTGCACCGATTTGCGTTGGTAGTAAGATGTGTGGCAAGGGTTATCGCGCTCGCGCCAGTCGTACAGGTCGTAATCAATATCGTCGTAGTAGTAATACGTTCGTGGAATGTCATCGTTGGAGTCGTACCGCTCATCAATCATAGTGATTGGCTTTTCTTTGTCGTCCCCATTACAAATATAGGTTGAATGCTCAAGCCTTATGCTTAGCGTTACCCGATATATGGCTCCGGGTTCTGTTTTGATTAGTTCCGATAGGTCGATGTTATAGGTGTTCCATTTTGTGAAGTCGGTTTGTCCGGTTTGGTCCAGCATAACAGTTTTTTTGAGCAGAAGCCTACCAACCCTGCCCAGCTCATTGGAGCCATCAAGATTGCTGGCTTGTAAAAATTGAGCAATATTTTCTTCATAAACCTTGAAAATGCTTACATCAACAGCTTTTAGGTTAACCGCTCGGAAAGGGAAGACGAGACCACCAGAGGAGGGGAGAATAACGCCATTTCCCACTATCTTAATTTGGGGTTTAATTTTTTGTAGCGAGACAGTAATTGCCGTTTGCTGATTTAGCCTTTGCCCATCGATATTACGAATGCCAGGCGATATTTCGAAGTTGAAATTGCCTGAAACGCGGGTTGTTGGATAAACCCTTACCAAATTACCATCGGTAATAATTCTGCTTTCGGCAATTCCATTTGCATTAATTAGCCCTTGGAGGTTTTGAGATGGATCAACTGGTTCCGAGAATCGAATCTCGACATACTGTTCGGGCGATTGCACCACGTTGTGCGAGAGCACTCTGAATACCCCCTTAGGGGGAACCTCTACAGCCTCGAAACCAATTTGGTGTACGCTAATAGGTACGCCAGTTGAGTTAATCAGCACTTTCTCAGTTTCGTTATTTTGCTCAACACCCTCAATCCAAAAGTTGTGTGTGCGCCCATCGGCAGTTGACACCCAAGTGATTTCGAGATCATTGCCAGATTGCTTGGCGGTAACAGTTTCAGTAATCGATTTTGTATCAACATAATCGGCGGTTAGCACAGTGCCGCTAATTCGTCGATCCTTGCGTGTCTCGTCGCCATAGAACTCAAGCCCATTGATCCGAACTTCCATCGCTTGCTTAATGGTTCTCAGGCTGAATGTGTAGGTTCTTTTTTCTTTCGGAATATTTTCGATTACCCTGTTTAGGGCCACTGATACTTCATACTCGGTATCGCCCTTAAAGGTATCCTCGGGCCTAAACTCTATGGTGCGTTCATCTTTCCAAACCAAAGATCCTTTAACCGATGGCCTAATCCTCATTAATTTAGAATCGGCTTTGCTACCAATTTCCTCGGAGGAGATAATTTTGGAAGCAAATGTAAAAACTACGGCATCTTTTATTGATATGCTTCCCATGGTATGAGCAGCAACATAGCCACTATAGTCAATGGGTGAGTCGGAAGCCTTTTCGCGTGGCGAACAGCCAAATAGAATTGCTACTACTAGCGAGAGGATTGCTACTTTATTTTTCATCTTTGGTAGGTTTGTGTTTTGATCGATTTTGCTGCTTTGGGCTAGTAAAGGTATTGATAATTGAAGATAATGTTGGCATACAAATCCAATTTTAAACCAAAAGATAATTCAATATTGAGCTAAACTCTGCTGTGTTTCATCAGTCTTTTATTTAGCGTATTTACTACTTTTATCCAAGCATTCAAATCTAGCCAATATATATGGTATCCGAACCCCGACGGTCTAAACAAGCCTCTACCATCCGCACTTTCCGTAAGTTGCACAGGATTACTGCCTCCGTTCTGTTCGTCTTTTTCTTTATTATGGCTGCAACTGGCATTTTGCTAGGCTTAAAAAAGCATAGCGGCGAGTTGATACAAGATAAAACCTATGCAGGGGTTTCAACCAATTTGCAGGAGTGGCTCCCCCTCGATAGTTTGTATACAAATGCTTGCACTGCTTTTCGCGATTCAATCTCCACCTTTCTGCCCCTAGAGATTGACCGGGTTGATGTCCGGGCCGAAAAGGGAACGGTAAAGTTTATCTTTGCCAAAGGGTTTTGGGGCGTTCAAATTGATGGTGCAACAGGAAAAGTATTGCACGTTGAGCGTCGTAAGTCCGATTTTATTGAGATGTTGCATGATGGATCTATTGTAGATTACTATCTGGGAATTCCGCACGGAATGTTTAAGCTGATATACACCCTAATTATGGGTATTGCCCTACTGCTTTTCACCATCACCGGTTTTTGGCTATGGTATGGGCCAAAGCGTATGCGGCGTAACAAATAGTTTTTTGTAATGCGTATTGTTTTAACTTTTTTTTTAGCGCTATTTTTTTCTAGCGCCACGGCACAAACCCTTACGGTAATTGATAAGGAAACAGCTATGCCGCTCAGTATGGTTACTGTAACCAGCGATAATCCTCGGTTTTCGGTGGTAACCAGTTCAAACGGGCAGGCCAATATCTCTGCGCTAAAGGGGGCTGCACTTATCGAGATTAGGATTATTGGCTACACCACGCAATACTTTAGCTTTGATGAACTTGAGGCGTTTGATTTCCGAGTGACCATGTCAACTTCGTTTTTCTCAATCGATCAGGTGGTTGTTTCTGCTTCAAAATGGGGCCAAATTGCCCGAGAAATTCCACTAAAAATTACCCCAATATCAAAAGGACAAATTGATTTTTACAACCCGCAAACTGCTGCCGACTTGCTTGCCATATCGGGCGATGTGTTTGTGCAAAAAAGCCAGCAGGGTGGTGGTAGCCCAATGATACGTGGTTTTTCTACCAACCGCCTGCTAATTGCTGTTGACGGGGTGCGGATGAACAACGCCATTTTTCGTGGCGGCAACCTGCAAAACGTTATTTCTATCGACCCATTTGCTGTCGATAGGGCAGAAGTACTTTTTGGCCCCGGCTCGGTTATCTACGGAAGCGATGCCATTGGTGGGGTGATGAGCTTCTACACGCTCTCACCCAAGCACTCAAGCACAGATAGCATAATTTTTGGTGGCAGCGCATCGGCACGCTACTCAACGGCAAATACAGAGAAAACCGGTCATGTAGATGTTAATTATGGTTGGAAAAAGTGGGCTTTTGCAACCAGTTTCTCCTATACCAGCTTTGGCGATTTGCGTATGGGTTCGTTTGGTCCTAACGAGTATCTGCGCCCAGAGCATGTTGTTCGTCAGGATAATGCCGATGTGATTTTGCCAAACCCTAATCCCAAAGTTCAACTCACAACGGGATACTCGCAGACCAATGTTTTACAGAAAGTTTCGTATAAACCCAATTCCAATTGGGATTTCGACTACGGATTTTACTATTCCTCCACCTCCAATTTCGATAGGTACGATCGATTAATCCAATATCGTAATGGATTGCCTCGTAGCGCCCAGTGGTACTATGGTCCACAGGTTTGGATGATGAACAACTTAAAGGTTAGCAGCAGCGGAAAAACTATGATTTATGATCAGCTTACTATACAGTTTGCTCATCAATATTTTCAGGAGAGCAGAAACGATAGGGATTTTAACGGTTCTGTTCTGAGGAGTAGAAAGGAAAAGGTTGACGCATTCTCGTTTAATATCGATTTGAAAAACAATATTGATTCTAAACAAAAAATCTTTTATGGCGCTGAGGCCGTAGATAATTATGTGAATTCCTCGGGAGTTGATACGAATATTAGTAATGGTATTGATACTCCAGGACCATCGCGCTACCCGCAGGCTCGTTGGTCATCATTTGCTACATACATAACCTATCAACTTAAACTATCGGAAACCCTCGATTTGGATGCCGGTGTTAGGCATTCCCAATTCTTTATCGATGCCCAGTTCGACGATACTTTCTACCCGCTTCCGTTCACCGAGGCCAAGGTTAGCAAGGGCGCAGTAACAGGATCGCTGGGGCTAACATACAATCCAGATGAGCAGTGGCGATTTAAAGGAGTGCTGTCAACGGGTTTTCGTGCACCCAATGTAGATGATATTGGCAAGATATTCGACTCGGAACCGGGTTCGGTGGTTGTACCTAATCCGGAACTTAACTCCGAGTATGCCTACAATGCCGAGTTTGGGCTAACCCGTAAGTTCAACAATATTCTTGAGGTCGATTTTCTAGCATTTTACACCCTGCTCAACAATGCCATGGTTAGGCGCAACGCCACCCTAAATGGGCAAGATAGCATTATGTACGATGGTGTGCGCAGCCAGGTGCAATCAATTCAAAATGCATCATTTGCAAAGGTTTGGGGCGTGCAGGCCGATTTTGAGCTTATGCTACCCCGTGGCTTCATGCTTACATCGCGATTCAGCTACCAGAAAGGTGCCGAGGAACTAGACGATGGCTCCATTAGCCCGCTAAGGCATGCTGCTCCTTGGTTTGGCATTTCGCGGTTAAGCTACCGCCACAAAAAGTTTAGGGTATCGCTTTATGCACACTACAGCGGTGAGGTTTCATACAAAAACCTAGCGCAGGAGGAACGTGGCAAACCACATATTTATGCTCAGGATGAAAACGGAAATCCTTACTCGCCGGGTTGGTACACGCTTAACCTTGGAGGGCACTACAGGTTAAGCAAAACAATATCTCTTAACGTGGATGTTGAGAATATTACAGATAGGCGATACCGCCCATACAGCTCGGGATTGGTAGGGGCTGGGCTAAATGTAGTGGGTGCTGTGCGGGTATCGTTCTAATTTTTTTGTTGATTACATTAGGATGGCAAGGCACAGCTAAACTTATTTTATCTAAATTGTCTAACTATCATCAAAATAATGCCAATTAATAACCCTAACCCAACAGTTATGAAGCAAACCAACATTAGTTTAAGGGTATGCATCTCATTTATGCTTATCCTGCTTATGTTCTCGGCCAACTTGGCGGAGGCTAAAAAGCGAAACGACAAAAATTCGAAAGTAGAGACTAAAGATACGCTGATAAACAGCAGTTTGGTTTCTGGATTAAAGTTCAGGGGCATAGGTCCTGCCTTTACTTCGGGCCGCATTGGCGATTTTGCTGTAAATCCCAATAATCATTCGGAGTTTTATGTGGCAGTGGCCAGTGGCCATATCTGGAAAACTACCAACAAGGGCATAACGTTTAAGCCAGTTTTCGATAATTACGGAGCCTACTCCATAGGATGTTTGGCCATGGATCCCAACAATAGCAATGTGGTGTGGGCTGGTACGGGTGAGAATAACCACCAGCGGGCTTTGGGCTACGGTAATGGCGTTTACAAAACCGTGAATGGCGGAAAATCATGGAAGAATATGGGGCTAAAAGATAGCCGTCAGATTGGTATGATTCTAATTGATCCTCGTAACTCCAATGTGGTTTATGTTGCTGCTGAGGGTTCCGCTTGGGGGCCCGGTGGCGATCGCGGTCTTTACAAAACCACCGATGGTGGCGAATCATGGGAGAAAGTGCTTAACGTAAGCGAGAATACTGGTATCAACAATATTATTTGCGACCCTCGCAATCCCGATATCCTTTACGCTTCGTCGGAACAGCGCCGCAGACATCATTTTACAAAAATTGGTGGTGGCCCCGAAACGGCTCTTTACAAATCGGAAGATGCCGGAAAAACCTGGCGCAAGCTTACCGATGGTTTGCCCAGAGAGCATATGGGCGGAATGGGTATTGCCATATCGCCCCAAAACCCCGATGTGCTTTACGCCATAATTGAAGCAGCCAACGATGCTGGCGGATTTTTCCGTTCGTCAAATCGAGGCGAATCATGGGTTAAGATGAGCGATCATGTTTCCAGTGGTCAGTATTACAACGAGATTTTCTGCGACCCAGTTGAGTTTGATAAGGTTTATTCTGTAGAGACCTACTCGCACGTAACCACCGATGGTGGTAAAACTTGGTCCAGAGTTAGCCATAAGGAGCGTCACGTTGACGACCATGCGCTATGGATTGACCCCAACGACAACCAGCACGTGATGATTGGTGGCGATGGTGGTATATACATAACCTACAATATTGATGAAGGCGACTGGAACTTTATCCCAAATTTACCTGTAACCCAGTTTTACCGAGTTACAACCGACGATGCTGAGCCTTTCTACAATATTTATGGTGGAACTCAGGACAACAACACCCAGGGTGGCCCCTCGCAAAATACATCGAGCGGAGGTGTAACTAGCGAGGAGTGGTTTATTACTGTGGGTGGCGATGGATTTTGGGCACGTGTTGAGCCAAATAATCCCGATATTGTTTACTCCGAATCGCAGTATGGTAACGTGGTTCGATACGATAAGAAAAGCGGTGAGCGAATCCGCATTAAGCCACAACCTCGCAAAGGCGAAGATACTTACCGCTGGAATTGGGACTCGCCGCTAATTATTAGCCCTCATTCGCCCACCCGTTTGTACTTTGCAGCCAACAAGGTTTTCCGTAGCGACGACAGAGGCAACACCTGGCAAGTTATTTCCGACGATCTTACCGCACAGATTGATCGAAACACCTGGCCCGTTATGGGTAAGTACTGGAGTGCCGATGCTGTGGTGAAGGATGTTTCCACATCGCTTTTTGGCACCATCGTTTCGCTCGACGAGTCGCCTGTTAAGGAAGATTTGATTTATGTGGGTACCGACGATGGTGTTATCCAGATTACCGAGGATGCAGGTAAAACCTGGCGTAAAGTTTCATCTTTCCCAGGAGTGCCTGACTATACCTATGTGAGCGATGTTTTTGCATCGAGGTTCGACGAGAATGTGGTTTTTGCTACATTACGCAACCTAAAGCGCGACGATTTTAAGCCTTACGTTATAAAGAGTTCCGACAAGGGTAAAACATGGAAATCCATCTCATCTAATTTGCCCGAAAACGGTTCGGTGCATACCATTGAGCAGGATTTTATTAAGGAGGATTTACTTTTTGTTGGTACTGAGTTTGGTGCGTTTTTCACCATAAATGGTGGCGAGAGCTGGGTGCAGCTTAAGGCGGGGCTTCCCTCAATTGCAGTTTACGATTTGGCTATTCAGCAACGCGAGAGCGACTTGGTTTTGGGAACTTTTGGCCGTGGATTTTACGTGCTCGATAACTACGCACCGCTACGCGAGCTCACTGCCGATTTACCCAATGCAGAAAGCCACCTGTTCGATATAAAGGATGCTTTGCTATACATACAGACATCAAAAAAATACGGACAAGGATCGACATTCTACACAGCACCCAACCCCGAATTTGGAGCCACATTTACCCTATTTCTCAAGGAGGTTCCCAAGATGAAAAAGACCATTCGTCACGAAATGGAGAAGGAATTATTTAAGGAGGGTAAACCAATCCCACAACCTAGCCTAGATGAGTTGGAGGTCGAAAAGCGTGAAATTGCACCCTACCTTCTTGTTACAATTCGCGATTTTGAGGGCGATGTGGTGAGAACATTTACACAGAAGCCATCTAAAGGCATTCAACGGTTTAACTGGGACTTGTCGTACGATAACACTTGGCCACAGAAACCCAACAAATTTAATCCGCTTGCCCAGAGCCGGGGTAGCATATACGTAATGCCCGGCGAGTATTCTGTTGAGGTTGCTATGGTTCACAACGGCGAGGTGAAGCAACTAGCCCAACCAGCCAAATTCAATGTTAATCCTCTAAACAACACAACTCTTCCTGCAAATAATCGTGAGGAAATGGTTGCATTCCAGCGCGAGGTTTCAAAACTATCGAAGGCAATGGTTGGCGCCGAGCGTCTTGTTGGCGATTTACAGTCGGAAGTAACTGCCATGAGGCAAACAGCCCTTACCCTACCGGCATCGCATGGCGAGCTAATGCCATTCCTAGCCGAAATAGAGAGGGAGCTGAGTGAGATTGAGCATATTTTCAATGGCTACTCGCCAAAAGCAAGTCGCGAGGAGTTACCTCCTGCTGCTGTGCCGCTTAACCAAAGATTGCGCGACATTATCTACACACAGCTCAACAGCACTTCCGATATTACCGGAACCTCTCGTATGCAGTTCGATATTCTGAAAGATGAATTCCCGCCAGTTCTTCAGCGCATTAGGATAATTGCTCAGGAGAAGATTGTTAATGCCCGCAGGATGATGGATGCGAAAGACGCACCCTATACACCCGGACGAATACCCGTTTGGAATTAAAAGCTTAGATTGATTGTTATAGTGAATCCCTCAGGTTTTGGTCTGGGGGATTTTCTTTTAACAGTTGTTTGGTACAAACGCTGATTTTTTAGCTTGCCGATGGTAATTCAATGCGCACAAGCGTGCCCTTGCCAACTTTCGAGGTAATTACAATTTTCCCTTGATGCTCTTCAATAATTCGGTACGAAATGGAGAGCCCTAAACCGGCACCTTTGCCCGGATCCTTGGTGGTGAAAAACGGCTCCATAACCTTTTCAATTATCTCGGGCTCAATTCCTTTTCCTGTGTCTTCAATTTCAATTATTGTCTTGTTAAACTTAGAATTATATGCCGATTTAATGCTAATTCTTCCCTCTCCTTCAATTGCCTGTATAGAGTTAGTGAGGATATTTAGCAGCGCGTGGTGAAGGTTGGCTGCGTTACCCTTCACAAGAATGTGGTCATCAGTATAATTCTGTTCAACATTTATCCTGTCGAAAATCTCGTTGTTTAAAATGATCAAGCAATTATCAAGGATGTGGTTAATGTTGCAACTCTCATCCATTTTACTGCTGTTGTGACTAAAATGGTTTAAACTTTTTACTATGGTTGAAATTCTATCAACTCCTTCCTTTATGCTGTGCAGAAGCAATTCGGATTCTTTGAAATTGGGGTCAGGTTTGTTTCTAAAGTAGTTGTCAAATCGAAGGTATGCCCCCATGATAAAATTAAGGGGGTTGTTAATTTCATGGGCTACACCTGCAGTTAGCGTTCCCAACGAGGCCATTTTCTCTGATTGTAGCAGTTGCGCTTGTGTTTCCTTAAGATGCTGGAGTGTATCTTTTAGTTCGGAGTTTTGATCAATGATAATTTCATTCTTGCTATACAACTCATCGTTGGCAGCTTGAAGTTCCTCAATGGCCGTCTTCAGGTCTTGGGTCTTCTCGTGAACCATCTTCTCCAAGTTGTCCCTGTGGATCTTTATATCCTCATGCAATTTGGCATTCTGAATCGCCACCGCAAGATGGTTGGCAATGGTTTGTCCTAAGTTTACTTCATGCTCGGTATATTTTCTGGTATTGTTGCATGTGCCCAGAATTAGCACGCCAAGTACATCGCCCTTAAGTATAAAGGGGAGGAAAAGCATACTTCGTAAATTGCGGAGTTTTACAACATTTTGTTCTGCTTCCGAAAACTTAGCCGATTTGGTGTCGTCAACAATAATGGGTTTGTGATCCTGTATAGCCCTTTTTATATATGGATGATCATCAATGGAGGCAAGCCTTACTTCGAGTGGAACTCCCGGGGGTAACGGAGGTGTTGTGGCGCCCAGCAGAAGCTCTTTTTCGTTTTGAATGGTATATACCGCAGCGGTCTCGATATTGAGCAACTCCGACATACCATTGCTTATTGCCTGCAGAACATCTTCGAAAACCAAGGTGCTTATAATATCCTGATTAATTTTGATAAGGATGTTGAGCTCGCGAACACTTTTGGGGATCTTGTCCATGGTGCATCAATTCGTTTAGTCCTAAAGTTAGTGAATTTTATATACATTTACCAACCCCAATAAGTACATTTTGAATTTGCACCTTGCAAACCCGCAACCAGTAACTTTACTCAATGCTAAAGCTAACGCTATGCGAATTCCCCACATCATCAACTAGCGTAAGGGTGTACTCTCCCGGCGATGGGTTTAGGGCCAGTTTGTGAAAACGTTGGGTCGATCCAACATACTCTTCGTTTAGGTGCCAAAAGATGGTAGCGTCCTGTCGGCTATGTGCAACTTCAAAAATTGCTTCGGTGCGCTTGCCGTCAAGATCCCGAGGGATAAATATTTTGGCATTTTCAATCCGCGGGTACAGCAACGACATGGTGTTTTGCTGCTCCTCGGGACCGCAGTTGTCAAGGTAGGGTGGAAGGGGTTTGTAAAACGAATTCTTGCTTTTGTAGTACCACTCCATGGCGGGCGGAAGCACAAACCATGATTCGCTAATCATATCGTTGGTGCTAATGCACCTGTCGGTTACCCTATGTGTTTTCTGTGGATTTAGGTGAACCAGCCTATGGTATGGGCACGCGACTGTTTCTAACCCTTTTGATGGGATCCAAACCGTATCAACAGGCAAGCATATTGATGAGGCTCTATGTCCGCTATGGCGGCAAATGGGCACGCGAACCATATCGTCAATAGGACTATCGAACCAACCCGAGGTGGGTAGTAGCCCAAACACATCGAACAATATGGGTGCTGCGGCTGAAACTCCGGTTAGGTTTGGCCTTCCCTCGCCGGTGGCATTGCCAACCCACACAGCAACTACATACCTAGGGTTAAGCCCAATGGCCCATGCATCCCTGTGCCCATAGCTGGTGCCGGTTTTCCACGCCACCGATCGCGACGAGGAGAAGTATTGCCAACCCGCTTGCTCATCGGGGCGGGCAACCTCTTTCATGGCCTCAAAGGTGAAGTGAATTGACGAAGCGCTAAGTAAAGAATGTTCCGCTAAATTCGGATTGCCTTCATCTTGGTCTCTGCTCTGGTATCGTGGCGAGATGTAATTGTTGGTTTCATATCTGCTTTGATATGACCTAAAGTTCTTTAGATCTCTGGCCATGCCGGCGTACACTCCCGCTAAATCCCAAAGCGTAGCTTCTGCACCGCCAAGGATTAGCGAAAGTCCATATTCGCTGGGCGATCGGCTTAGCGTGGTAAGCCCCAGTTTCTGAAGAATATGCTGAAAACGCTCCACGCCGTATTGCTGAAGCATTCGAACTGCTGGAACATTCAGCGATCGGGCAATAGCTCGCGATGCAGGAACAGCACCATCGTACCCCGGATTAAAGTTTTTTGGCGAGTAGCCACCAATTTGAGTGGGGATATCTGCAATAAGCGTACGGGGGAGTATCATCCCATCGTGAAGCATGGCGGCGTAAAGAAAGGGTTTGAGTATGCTACCCGTGCTTCGGGGCGATGTGATGATATCGACATGATTGCCCGATATGCTGCTCGATACGTTGCCAACGTACGCCACGGGGCTGTTGGTGTCGATATCGATTATTAGTACGGCTGCGTTGTGTATCTGGTTGGCCGATAGGCGTTCGTGATGGTGCTTAATGATTTCAATGGTTCTATGCTGTAGCCTAGGGTCTATGGTTGTTTTAACAATTTGCCCCTGCATTTCCTCTTTTTTTGCCCTAGATAGAAGGTGTGGCGCTAGTTGGGGCAGTGACATTGGCTCGCTTGGAGGGGGCTCAAGCATTGAAAGCCTGTACGTTAAGCTGTCGATGATTCCCTTGCGTAAAAGTTTATTGAGTAGCAGGTTCCTTTTTGCTATAAGCACATCGGGGTTGCGTCCGGGGTGCACCAAGGCAGGGGCATTAGGCAGCACGGCCAGAGCAGCCGATTCTGACCAGCTTAGCTCGCTGGCCGACCTGCCAAAATATCGCCAAGCAGCAGCATCGAGCCCTACCACGTTGCCCCCGAAGGGGGCATTGGAGGTATACATTGCCAGAATCTCTTTCTTACTCGTTCCTAACTCAAGCCTTAGGGCCAGGGTCGCCTCAATCAACTTTTCCCAAAGCGTCCTAGGCCTGTTGTTACGAGATAGCCTAACCACTTGTTGTGTTATGGTGCTCCCTCCCTGAACAAATCGTTTTGCCTTGATGTTGTTGTATGCTGCGCGGACTATTGACACAGGGTTTATCCCAGGGTGGTGGTAGAAATACCTATCCTCAAACTCAATAATGCATTTTGCAAATTTTACAGGGATTGAGTCGTTATGAGGAAATCGGTACTGCTGGTCGGCTGCAATTGATGCAGCAAGCAGCGAGCCTTCTTTTCCCAGAAGAGCCGTGCTGGTTGGATTGTTAATGCTGGTTTTGCTGATGCAAAAAAATAGGGCAATGATTATAATGCCAAATAGAATAGCCCATGAGGTTCTCTTGTGGTCTTTAATAATTTCAACAAGATTAAGTCCATATGTTTGTAATTTAGTAATGAAAAGGTGCATAGAAGAAACTGTTTAAGTTTTATTCCTACAAAACATTTTGCTAATTGCCACGGGCTGGTTGCTGAGCCTGTCGAAGTAAAGCCCGTGGCAACTGAAAATCAAAGTGCTAATTTAAAACAAACATAGGGACTAAAAATACGAGAATTCATGGCAGATTTGCTATCTATTTTGCCATGAATATACTAGCTTATAGTGTTACAATTATTATCATTGGCTCAACAATTACCCCAACCTTGCGTTTACTGCTCAATTAGCTAACTTTGCAAAAACAAAATCAACAATGAGCATCCTCCCCATAACCCAATGGTTTAACAAAACCTTAAATGGACCACTGATTATTGCTGGACCATGTAGCGCCGAGAGCCGAGAGCAGGTGTTGCAAACGGCTAGAGGCGTAGCCGCATTGGGCAAGGTTGATGTTTTTAGGGCGGGGGTGTGGAAACCCCGTTCACGGCCCGGAACCTTTCAGGGGGCTGGCGAGCCTGCGCTGGAGTGGCTTGCTGAGGCAAAGCAAGAAACGGGCTTGCTGCTCGCTGTTGAGGTGGCCACCCCTCACCATCTGGAGGCGGCTCTAAAGGCTGGGGTTGATATGTTTTGGGTAGGAGCGCGTACCTCATCAAACCCATTCTCGGTTGATGAACTGGCCTCGGCCATGGCGGGAATAGACAAACCTGTGCTGATAAAAAATCCAATTCACCCCGATTTGGAGATGTGGATTGGTGTGATTGAACGTTTTGCCAGGGTGGGCGTTACCAAGCTAGGTGGTATTCACCGAGGATTCTCCCCCTTTCAAAAATCGATGTACAGAAATGTTCCCAAGTGGGAGGTTGCTATTGACCTGAGGTCGATAATGCCCGACTTGCCCATTATTTGCGATCCTAGCCATATCTCGGGCAAGCCAGAACTTATCCCCGATGTGGCGCAGAAAGCCCTAAACCTTTCGATGGATGGGCTTATGATTGAGACCCATGTAAACCCATCAAAAGCTCTTAGCGATGCCAAGCAGCAGGTAACCCCTAAAAATCTTGGTGATATTTTAACATCGCTATCCTACAAAAGGATTACTCCCACGTCGCCAGAGTCAATAGATATTCTTGAGTCGATGCGCGAAAAGATCGACTCCTTGGATTTGCAGCTACTGGAGCTTCTTTCGCAACGAATGGAGATAATAGAGCATATAGGGGAGTATAAGCTCAAAAATAATATGGCGATCATACAGCTGCGCCGATGGGAGGAGATGATAAAAATGCGGGTTGAGGTAGGCGAGAGACTTGGCCTTTCGCCCAAATATGTAAAAGACCTGCTCCGGCTGGTTCACAAAGAATCAGTGCGCAAGCAGGCCGATATGATATCTCCTGATGAGGTTGCTGAATAGCTTTATGCTTCTGTTATCTTGTACTCGTAACCTTCCATAATTGGGTTGGAGAGTACCTTCGAGCAGGCTTCGTTTACCCGTTCCATTGCATCTTCTTTGGTTGCAGCTTCAATCTCCAGGGTAATATGCTTGCCAATACGAACGTTCGACACCTCGGTGTAACCGGTGTTTTGCATAACCATTCCAACAGCTTTTCCTTGTGGATCGAGTAAGGCCTTTAAAGGCATTACGTTTATTTCGGCGATGAACTTCATGCTGATTTGCTTTTTTGTTAGCGCAAAATTATAAAAAAGGACGAAAATAAAGCACATTACCTCGATAAAGAATGTAACTTGAAACAATTTGATGTAAGAACTAATTACGGAAGGCTTTTGAGAATTGATTTGGTGAAGTTTTTCTTTATAACTTTAGTTTTAATTTCAAGGTTTGAATGATGTCGAAAAATCAAAATAATTTGCTGCAAGCTGACGATATACAGCTTGAACTCAGAAAATTTGTAGCACCCGAGTACATCTTTGGTGTTGATGCACGCTTTCTGGTTAGTAATTTCTGTAAACAGCTTGGAGGGAAAAAGGTATTTCTGGTTACCGATTCGGGTTTAGCTGCTACTCCATGGCTTTCGGAACTTCAGGATAATCTTTTGCAGAATAGTATCGAATATCAGGTTTTCTCATCGGTTTCACCTAATCCCCGAGATTTTGAGGTGATGGAAGGAGCTGATATTTACCAGCGCTCGGGCTGTAACTTGATTTTGGCTTTAGGCGGTGGAAGTGTTATGGACTGTGCAAAAGGCATTGGAATTGTTTCAACCAACCACAAATCAATTGAAAAGTTTGAAGGGGTTGATAAAATTAATTATCCAATGCCGCCTCTAATATGTATCCCCACCACAGCTGGTACTGCTGCAGATCTTTCGCAGTTTGCTATTATCAACAGGTATGATCAAAAGTATAAAATGGCCATTATTAGTAAGGCCACCGTTCCCGATGTGGCGCTTGTCGATCCAGTTGTGCTTACCACTATGGATCCATTCTTAACCGCTTGTACAGGAATGGATGCCCTGTCGCACGCATTCGAAGCCTATGTTTCCAATGCGAGCTCCGCATTTACCGATTTATATGCTTTAGAGGCAATTGGGTTAATAAATGCCAACCTACAAACTTCAATTGAGAGGCCTACAGATATCCAGCTAAGAGGAAGGATTATGCTGGCCAGCTTGTACGCGGGCTTGGCTTTCTCTAATGCTAGCTTAGGTTGTGTTCACTCCATGGCGCATAGCCTTGGTGGATATCTCGATTTGCCACATGGTGAATGTAATGCAATATTGCTACCCCATGTTGTAGGGTACAACTTTAACGAGGCGACAATAAAATATAAGGCTATTGCTAATAAACTTGGGATTGACGTAGATGGAAAACCATTATCTGTTCTAAAAAAGCAAGTCGTTGATTATGTTGCTCGCCTTAGCAAAAGTATTGGTATCGTTTCAACTTTGGGCACTAAAGGGGTGCGCCCCGATTTTGTACGTGAATTATCTCGTAAGGCCATTAACGATCCTTGTAATGCAACTAATCCAAGAGTTCCTACCCAAGCCGATTTGGCTGCCATTTACTCTGAAGCACTATAACATATGGAAAAGAGTTGGGAAGAGTATAGAAATAAAATCATTGGTCTGGGCGATACGTCCATCAGAAAGAGCTACTATCCCGAGCTGCAGGCTAAGGTTAATGCGCTTGAAACAAATCAGCAAAACCTTAGCGCCATTATCGAGAGTATTAGCGATAGTATAGTTATTCATACCGTTAAAGGACAGTTGTTGCTGGTGAACAAAAGGGCGGAGAAATTGCTTGGTGTTAATGGCTCTGAGATTGATAGCAAGAACCTTTTAGATTTTTCAAATCCAAAATTAAATCGTAACGACATTTTTGCGATATGGAGCCAGGTGGCTGAGGGGCACACCAGGGTGTTTGTGTGGGAGATTCTTCAGCCGGGAACCAATCAGCTAGTTGATGTGCAAATATCCGTTAGTCCAATAATCTGGAATAGCAAAAAGGCCCTTGTGGCAGTAATTCGCGATTTTACAGAGCGGAAGAAGTATGAAGAGGAACTTTTGCTCTCGCGCGAAGCTCTTAAGGTTAGTGAAGAGAAATATAGAAGTATCGTTGAACTATCACCCGATGGCATATTTACCATCTCATTCAGCGGGAAAATTATTTCAGTCAATAAGGCTTTCCTCGATTTGTCAGGGTACTCCAGAGAGGTTTTTGAAGGTGCGAACTTCCTAACAATCCCCACAATACTAAAGGAGGATATTACAACTTACCAAAAGTTGTTTCAAAATGCTTTAAAAGGTGAACTCAACAAAGCTTTCGATCTGAAATGGGTAAACATTACAGGCGCAATACTTTATGGGCAAGGGCGAGCAGCAACAATCGAAAAGGGGGATAATAGTTTTGTACAGGTAGTGATAAGGGATGTTACCGAAAGTAAAATGGCCCAGCTTAAGCTCGAAGCTAGCGAGGAACGTTACGATTTGGCATTGCAGGCGGTAAACGACGGTGTATGGGATTGGAATCTAAAAACTGGCTATGTTTATTTCGATAAGAGGTACTACACTATTGCAGGGTATTTGCCCAATGAGTTCCCCCATAACCTCAAAGAGTGGGAGAAACGAGTTCATCCCGATGATTTGGAATATTGTATAAACGAGATAGAATCGAGACTTTATAAGGACTCTGAAGGGTTCGATGTAGAGTTTCGTTTTTTGCGCAAGGATAAAACCTGGATGTGGATTAGGGGACGAGGAAAAGTAGTTGAATGGAATGCCAAAGGAGAGGTTGTTCGAATTATTGGTACCCACTCCGATATAACCGATAGGAAAAAGCTTGAGGTTGAAATTCAAAAGCATCAAGAGAACCTGGAATATCTTGTGAAAGCTCGTACCGAAGAGTTGGAAGCGGCCAACGAGGAGTTAACATCTATTAATGAGGAACTTTACTACCAAAGAACTCAGCTGCAGGATACACTCGATAAGTTGCAGAAAGCTCAGAAACAGCTGGTTCTTTCTGAAAAAATGGCCTCGTTGGGTGTTTTAACATCGGGTATAGCCCACGAAATTAACAACCCCATAAATTTCATAAGCAGCGGCGTGCTTGGGCTCGAGATGGAGGTGAACGACATAATTGCAGCCATTCGTGAGTACTCAAATCACTACAAGAAGCTTTACCCCGTAGATGAAATTGGTTTGCTAAACCAGATCGATGTTCAGTACGATGTGAAGGGCAGCTTGGAAACAATCCCATTGCTAATACAATCAATACGTACGGGTGTCGATCGGACAATGTCGATAGTGAAAGGATTACGAACCTTTGCACGGCTCGATAATGAGAGCAAGTCCGTTGCAAGCCTCAGCGAGTTGATCAATTCGGCTTTAACCATTCTTTACAACAAGTATAAGCATAGTATAACCATAAGCACAAATCTTTGCGATAATGATGAGATATATTGCTACCCTGGAAAATTAGGTCAGGTTTTTCTCAACATATTGGTTAACTCTATTCAAGCCATTGAGGGGGAGGGAACCATAGCTATTGAAACTAGTTACATTAGAGAAACCGATAAATACCTGATTCGTATTAAGGATACAGGCAAAGGGATCCCCTCTGGAATGGAGCAGAGAATATTCGACCCCTTTTTCACCACAAAACCAGTTGGTGTGGGAACAGGACTAGGGCTTTCCATAGTACACGGAATAATAACCGACCATGATGGTGAAATTAAAGTTAAATCGCAGGAGGGGATAGGTACCGAGTTTATTATATATTTGCCCAAAAGATAGAAGAGTGTGAGAAAACTATTGTACGTCGACGATGAGCCCAATAACCTTTTTACTCTTGAGATAGCCCTCAAGAAATGGTTTACCGTAATCACCCTTGACGATCCAACCCTAGCCATCCCAATAATTAAGGAGCAGGACGTTAAAGTTCTTTTAACTGACCAGCGAATGCCCAATTTAACCGGACTCGAGCTGGCAAAGAAGGTGCAGCAACAGTTCCCATCGGTAGTAATTATTATTCTCACTGCATACGACGATAACGAAACCATACTCAAGGCCCTTAACCAAGGGGGAATTTTTAGATATTTGCTCAAACCCTGGAATATTCAGGATTTACGACAAACACTCGATAGCGCTTTTGAGGCATATGAGCTAAGGAAGAAAAACATTACGTTAATAAACGATTTGATTGGCCAGGTCAGGAGGTTGCAGCTTGCTTACAACGAAATAAATACGCTTAAAGAAAAGCTTGAGGAGGAAAATATTCAGCTTAAGGATGAATTCCTCGACCAGAACTTGACCTCCGAAATTGTGGGTAAGAGTAAAAATTTAAAATCGGTACTAAAGCAAGCTGTTCAGGCAGCAAAGTCTAACGCATCAATATTGCTGCTTGGCGAAACAGGAACAGGTAAAGAACTTTTTGCCAAGGCAATCCATAGTCACAGCAATCGCAAGGACAATTTGCTTGTGAAAATTAACTGCGCAGCCATCCCCGAAACCCTCATAGAGAGCGAACTGTTTGGTTATGAGAGGGGTGCCTTTACTGGAGCAAATAAGTTAAAGTATGGTAAGTTCGAGATTGCTCATAAAGGAACTCTTTTTCTCGACGAGATTGGCGAGTTGCCTTTGGCAATGCAGCCCAAGCTTCTAAGAGTGCTTCAAGAGGGCGAGTTCGAACGTATTGGCAGTAACAAAATTATTAAAACCGATTTTAGGCTTATTGCTGCAACAAATAGGAATCTGGAGCAAGAGGTAGCAAAGGGAACTTTCCGCAGCGATTTATTTTATCGGCTGAACATTCTACCAATTACTATACCTCCATTGCGCGATAGGAGAGAGGATATCCCTTTAATAGTAGAGCACTTTATTGCATCGCTTAACAGAGAGTTTGGGCAAAAGATTACCTCCGTACCCAAAAAAGTTTTTGATAGTTTAATGGAGTATCATTGGCCCGGCAATATTAGGGAGCTTAGCAATGTTGTTGAGCGTGCCTTTGTGCTTAGCACAAGCAGTAAACTCGATACGGGCAGTTGGTTTAATCCGTCAAAGGGACAACCCCAGCCAGATCTAGAGATCCTCCCTCTTCATGATAACGAAAAACAGCATATATTAAGAGTGCTTAAGCATACCCGATGGAGAATTAGAGGCAAAAATGGTGCGGCACAGCTGCTGCAAATTAACCCTACCACCCTGGAGTCTCGAATGAAAAAGTTGGGCATAGAGCGACCCGTTTAACTACGAGATATCGTATAAAACCGATATAAGGTATTTCTCTATCCCCGTTTTATTCCCAGTATTCTGATTCAATGTAAACACAACCAGTCAGTTGCTTTGTTTGGTACGGATAGTGAATAAAGTACTCAAACTAATAAAACTGGAGGATGAAAATATGAGACTAAAAGATTTAAAAATTGGAACCCGCCTTAACATTATTATGGGTGGATTCTTGGTTGTAGCATTTGCTGTGTTTGGCATTTATGTAAATTCAACGCTACAAAACCAAATTATTACTACCACCGATGATAGGATGATGGAGCAGGTAAACGATTTGGTTGAAGTTATTAACGTTGAACTACAAGGGAATAGGGAAAAGGTAGCCGTATCGCTGCACCTTGCCAGTAATTATTTATATCGTCAGGGGACAATTGTTGAGTCGCCAGACGAGTTTGTAGCCTTTAGCGCCACTAACCAGTCAACCGGAGCAAAAACAACCGTCAACGTAAATAAGTGGTATGTTAGCGATCAGCAACTACAAAATAGTGTGGATATTGTTGATGCCATTAGCAGTATGGGCGTGGCAACTGCTACCATCTTTCAAAAAATTCCGCAGGGCTTTCTAAGGATCTCTACAAACGTGAGAGGAAATGATGGTGCTCGTGCCCTCGGTACATTTATTCCTATGGATAGCCCTGTTGCTCAGGCAATAGAGCGGGGACAAACATATACCGGGCGTGCATGGGTTGTTAACGATTGGTATCAAACTGCTTACGAGCCAATTCGAATTGATGGTGAGGTTAAAGGGATGATCTATGTTGGCGTACCTGAGAAAGATTTAAACCATATCTCGAATCTATTCAATAGTAAGAAGTTTTTTGATACTGGATACCCATACATAGTTGGAGGGGATGGTACTCTTATAGTACACCCAACTAGCGTTGGTGAAAACATAAGCGACGAGGAGTTTTTTCAGTTTATGCTAAAGCATAAAACAGGCCAAGTTGTGCGCGATGAGTATATGTGGGAAGGTCACAATAAGGTGCAATACGTTAAGTATTTCGAGCCTATAGATGCATTCGTTTCGGTTGGTTTTTACGAAAGCGAAATGAATAAAATACTTAACCAAACACGCATTGCCATTCTACTGGTAACCCTTATCTCCGTTGGTTTGGTGATACTAGTTCTTCGCACCATTGTGCAATCTGTAGTGGTTGCGTTACGCAAAGGCGTTGACTTTGCCAAAAAGGTTGCCGAGGGCGACCTGAGCGCAACGGTTGATGTGTACCAAAAGGATGAGGTTGGTGAACTGGCCGACGCTTTAAGAAATATGGTGGAGAAGCTTAAGGATATTGTGGAGAATATCCAATCGGGTGCCGACAGTATTGCCGGGGCTGGATTTGAGGTTAGCTCAGCTTCGCAGCAGATGTCGCAGGGTGCTAGCGAGCAGGCGTCAGCGGCCGAGGAGGTTAGCTCATCCATGGAGCAGATGGCTGCCAATATTCAGCAGAATACCGATAATGCCCAGCAAACCGAAAAAATCACACTCAATGTTTCTCAGGGTGTTGAGAAGGTCGGAAACGCATCAAGAGAGAGTTTAGAATCGATTAGAAATATTGCCGATAAAATCGGAATCATCAACGATATTGCTTTTCAAACCAATATTCTTGCACTTAATGCCGCCGTTGAGGCTGCACGGGCAGGTGAGCACGGAAAAGGTTTTGCCGTAGTGGCCGCCGAGGTTCGTAAACTAGCCGAACGCAGTAAAATTGCTGCCGATGAGATTGTGGCTTTAGCATCCAAAAGTGTAAACGTAACCGAAGATGCATCGGAGTTAATGGGTAGTCTAATTCCCGAGATTGAGAAAACCGCTAAGCTGGTTCAAGAAATTGCTGCTGCTAGTATAGAGCAAAATTCAGGATCGGATCAGATTAACAACGCCATACAGCAGCTAAACACTGTTACCCAACAGAATGCTGCCTCAAGTGAGGAGTTGGCCACTAGCTCCGAGGAGCTTAGCAGTCAGGCCGAGCAGCTTAAGGAGTTAATTGGCTTCTTTAGGCTAGATGGCTCTCGTAAATCAGGTCGAACTTCAAGTATAAGTGCGCCAAAATCGGCACCAAAAGCCGAGAGTAATACCAAATCGACAGCAACCACTAGTTCGTTAGGGAAAAAAGGCGTTGCCCTCAAAGGTTTCGATACCAATAAGCGCGACAGCGACTACGAGAATTACTAATTCACTTAAATCCTCCTAGCAAAAACCCGCCCTATTTATAGCCTAACTGATATTTAGGGCGGGTTTTTTATGGTTGTATATCCGATTTACGAGTTGTATTTATTCTGTTGCTCTAATCCTGCTGAATCATGGAGCTTAAGTCAAAAGTATTGTATGTAGACGACGACAAGGAAAATCTTACTGGTTTTAAGGCGAGTCTTTCCCGAACATTCCAGATTTTAACAGCCGAAAACCCTCAGGAAGCACTTACAATGCTAAGATCAACCAGTAATGATATTGGGGTGGTTTTGGTCGATTACAAAATGCCAAATGAGGATGGTATTTCATTCGTCGATAGGATAAAGGATGAGTTCCCCGATTTAATATTCATTATAACTTCGGCATGGGCCGATATGGATGTTGTAATTAAGGCCATGAATATGAACTGCTTTTATGGTTTTATTCAGAAACCTTGGAATTACGACGAGCTTAGGATTACCCTGAAAAACGCTCTGGAACATTTCGAAACTCGATGCGATAACAAAAGGCTAAATGCTGAGCTACTCCAACAGAACAATGCCTTGGAGGTTGCTGTTAGAAGAGAGAAGGAGGCCAATAGGGTCAAAAATGTCTTTCTTCAGAATATCTCCCATGAAATACGTACACCTCTTAATAGCATTATTGGATTTTCAAGCCTTATTAAGCAACATTCTCCTACCGATGGAAAGATATCTGCTTACTCCGATTTGGTAATACAGGGAGGATATGAGCTACTTAAAACAATTCACAATATTCTCGAGAGTGCAGTAATTTTCAGTAACCAGGTGGTTGTAAACCAAGTGACGTTTAGTATTACCGAGTTGTTGAGTAGTTTGTTAGTCGAGGTAGAGGAAAGGGTTCATAGAAAAAAATTGGCTTTGCAATTTGGTGTGGGCAACGAAATCTTTGTTAGTAACGACGAGGTAAAGGTTCAACTTATCCTTAGGATACTTTTAGATAACGCCATTAAATTTACCTCAAAAGGTACAATCTCTGTTGAGATTATTGACAACTACGAAATATCGGAGGGCGAAGGAGCGATTGTAGTAAAGGTGAGCGACACCGGAATTGGTATCGAGCAAAATAATATTGAGAAGATCTTCCAGCCCTTTCAGCAAGCGAACGACACGGATTCCAGACAGTTTGGAGGTAGTGGTATAGGACTCTTCATCGCTAAGTCCTATGCGGAGCTGTTGGGGGGCAGGTTATGGGTTGAGTCTACACCCAATCAAGGCTCGGTATTTTCTTTAATCCTTAAAAAGAACCTAGTTTGTAAATAGGCTATACAACCCTATAGGCCTCATTAATATCTATTCCGAGTAGGGATATGAAAAGTTTACTTGTTATTGGGTTCGAGCAACTGTTAACTTGGGATATGTTTTACCATCTCAACTTTCGTATACGATTTAATTCCTTGATATATAGTCAAATATTCATTTTTAAGACTTGTGTATATTTAGTAATGAATGACATTATTATTTCAGCAAATACTTTGTGAAACTCTGTGTAATCCTTCGTGAAACTTTAACTTCGTTGAGCCTACTTGCAGACAGGCAAGCTCGCACAAAACGCTCGGTTGTGCTATAACTCTTTTACTATTACACAAAAAACACAAAGACTTGTGCTGAGCTAGTCGAAGTAAGACACAAAATCCGCACCTGCCTGCACTGCCGTTTAGGTAGGCAGGAAGAAACATATTTAAAGTACAGGAATTCTGGTGTATATGCGTTAATATTTTGCTTGCGAAAGTTGAGTTACCATTTGTATAAAACTGCAACTAAACCTCAATCGTGTCATTCTCGATTGAATATCAAAACTCGATTTCAAAGCAAGATGCTTGGTGTCGAAGGATGTGTTTGTTAATGATTGATAATTAGCAATATGCAGTAGAGTGTAGGTTGAATTAGTTTGTTTTTATGTCATATTTCTTCATTTTTGAGTATAGAGTAGTGCGGCTTACACCGAGTTTACGGCTTGTTTTTGAGATGTTTCCTTCATAACAACGGATATACTTAACTATAGTTTGCTTCTCCAGTTCATCTAGTGTGTAGCTTGGATCTTTCGCTATAATATCATAATTGTTGTCAAAACCATTGGAATGTATTGGTTTCGCCTCTACGCTGTTGAGGCTTGAGGGATTTATTATTTTGTAGGTGCTTTTACCATTAAAATTTACAATGTTTTCAACATAGTTTTCAAGCTCTCTAACGTTTCCCGGCCAGTCGTAATCCTCAATTTGCTCTTTGAGTTGTGGGGTTATTTGTGGGAAGGGCTTATTTAGTTTTTGGGCTTTAGCTTTTAGGAAGTATTCAAATAGGGCGTTTTTATCATCTCCCCGCTTTCTTAGGGGCGGTATAAACAATGGGATAACGCTGAGACGATAAAAAAGATCCTCACGAAAAGTTCCTTTCTTCACCTCTTCAATCAGGTTTTTTTTGGTGGCCGCAATAACCCTTACGTTTACCGGGATGTTCTTTGATCCCCCAATGCGGGTAACATATCCCTCCTGCAATACCCGCAGTAGATTAACCTGCATATCCAGGGGCATTTCGCCTATCTCATCGAGGAATATTGTCCCTCCGTTTGCCAGCTCAAATTTGCCGGCGTGCCCTCCCTTTTTTGAACCGGTGAAAGCACCCTCTTCATAGCCAAACAGTTCGCTTTCAATCAGGTTCTTGGGAATAGCACCGCAGTTCACAGCTATAAATGCAGCGTTTTTTCTTGGGCTGGCATTGTGTATGCTCTGAGCAATTAATTCTTTGCCTGTACCGCTCTCACCCATCAATAGCACGGTTGATGTCGATCCAGATATTTGTGTGGCATGATCAATTACCTGTCGAAACTCTGGGCTATCGCCAATAATATCCTTGAAGGTATAGTGAGCTCGCATTCCTGAATACTTATTAACCAGATTAAAGATCTTTTGCAGCACCTTAATCACCAGCACCATTCCAATTACTTTTTGGTTAGAGTCAAGGATCGGATATGCGCTAAGGTCGTATCGCTCTTTTGTACCATTCACAGAAAAAGAGGTCTCCACATCAGCATAGGATTCGCTACACTTAAACCGCTCAAAGATCTTTTTCCAATGGGGCAGTATTTTCTCAACTGAACCTTCAATAAAGTTCTCCTTTTTTAAGCTAAGCATTGAGGCTGCCAGATTGTTTGTTGTTTTAATCTTCCCATTAATGTCTAGCGCAATTATGCCTGCCGATACCGATTCAACTATTGACTCGAGATAGGAGAATGTTTCGTTGAGCTTTTCAAGAGTGTTGTCTGCAATTATTTGATTTTTAATGGCTCGTACCGCGGCCACAACCAGGCCAAGGGTATGGGGGTGTACCAAATGGCTTTCGCCAGTAAGGTTTAGGCTTCCAATTATTTCTCCTTTGCAGTTGTGTATTGGTGCCGCTGAACATGTCCAGCGATGGTAGGCCGAAATAAAATGTTCCGATGCGGTTACCTGAATAGGCTGATTCTCGCTTATGGCTGTTCCCATGGCATTGGTGCCAATACTTTTCTCATTCATATATGCTCCAACAACCATATTCAGCTTTTCAGACTCTTTTATGATTCCTGTGTCGCCAACCGAACGGAGAATGCAACCTTCATTGTCGGTTAGTAGGATAAAGAAGCCCGAGTTGGCTACAGCATCATACAGGATATCTATAAAGGGCGATGCTACTCTGAGCAGATAATCGTTTTGGGCAAGATGGCTCGAAACCTCTTTCCCCGAAAGAATAATACTAGGGTAAACCTGCTCTTTATTCACACCATACTCCTCGCACCGTTGATGCGATTTCTTGATGATCTCTCTCTGTTTTATCTCCTTGCTAACCATATATTTTGTTTTATATATTTAGAGTCATTCTAAATATGAATCACTTCACTTGAATGCCCGTTATGCTTGGTTTTGCTGTTCGTGTGCTTTGCACTGTAAAGATACTGTACACAAGTTTACAAAAAAACTGTAAAGAATCAAAACGCTTTTTTTTGTTAACCTCTGATTGATATCTTTCTTTTCTGCTATAGTTCAATAATTCAATGATATATGGAATTTGGCTTATGTATTGCAATTCTTATGTTGTAGGATAATACTATTACTAACCAAAAACATATAGATTATGCATGGATACAGAGGGAAAATATTGCGGATTAACCTATCCGGTTTGAGTTACAAGGTTGAGGACTTAAACCTCGATGAGGCTGTCAAATTCATCGGAGGGCGTGGGCTTGGATCCAAAATCTTCTTCGATGAGGTGGATCCAAATATCGATGCCTTTGACCCAAACAACAAGGTAATTATTGCAGCGGGTCCTATGACAGGAACCCAAACACCTGCTGCTGGCAGGTATATGGTAGTTACCAAGTCGCCACTAACGGGAACCATAGCCAGCTCAAACTCGGGAGGTTTTTGGGGAGCCGAGATGAAATTTGCTGGTTACGATGCCATAGTGCTCGAAGGTAAAGCCGCTAAACCAACTAGTATTCATATTGAGGATGACAAGGTTGAGTTTCGTGATGCTTCAAATCTTTGGGGTAAAACAACCATTGAAACTACTAAGGAGCTAATGAAGAGCGCTCCCGAGAAAGCCAAAGTGCTTTGCATTGGGCCTGCAGGTGAGAACCTTTCCAAAATGGCTGCGGTGATGAACGATTTAAATCGTGCAGCTGGTCGATCGGGCGTAGGTGCAGTAGTGGGTAGTAAGAACCTTAAAGCAATCGTTGTTAAGGGGTCGTCTAAGCCGGAGGTTGCCGATTCAGAGGCATTGAAAGAAGTTGTAAAAAAATGTAGAGGTCAAATTAAGGACAACGGGGTAACGGGTGCTGGCCTTCCAACTTATGGAACAAATGTGCTAGTAAATATTGTGAATGAGGCTGGGGTGTTCCCTGTTAATAATTTTCAGGAGTCCTATTTCGAAAAAGCCGAAGAGGTGAGCGGCGAAACCCTTGCCGAGAAATTCCTTATTAAGCGTGAGTCCTGCTTCGCATGCCCCATTGCCTGCGGACGCTATACAAAAGCCGACGATATTGAAACGGGAGGGCCTGAATATGAAAGCGTATGGGCTTTCAGCGCCGCTTGCGGAATTTCGGATTTGAAGGCAGCCATTAAAGCAAATTTCTGGGCAAATGAAATGGGACTCGATACCATCTCTGCCGGCGTAACAATTGCCACAGCTATGGAGCTTTATCAAAAGGGATATATCAAGGATGAGGAGCTAAATGGTGTTGGCCTCAAGTTTGGCGATGCCGATGGAATGGTTGAGTGGGTGAAAAAAATGGGGCGTAACGACGGCAAACTTGCCAGTCTAATGGCACAAGGTTCATACCGTCTGGCCGATGCATATGGTCATCCTGAACTCTCCATGAGCGTTAAGAAACAGGAACTGCCTGCCTACGACCCACGCGGAATACAAGGACAAGGCTTGCAGTACGCTACATCTAATCGCGGAGGATGCCATGTGAGAGGATACCTAATCTCCCCAGAAATACTTGGCTTGCCCGAAAAACTGGATAGAACAGAGCTGAAAGGCAAACCCGAGTGGGTGAAAATTTTCCAGGACCTCACCGCATTTATCGATTCCTGTGGCTTGTGCCTCTTCACCTCATTTGCCCTTACAGCCGATGATTATGCCGATATGTTTTCGGCGGTTACTGGCAAGAAGCATTCAGCTGCCGATATTCTGGAGGCAGGTGATAGGATTTGGAACCTCGAACGGGTGTGGAACTTGAAAGCAGGTATCGATCCATCGGAGGATAAACTTCCCAAGCGATTGATTGAGGATGCAATATCAAATGGCCCCTCCAAGGGAATGAAAAGCGGATTAGCCGAATTGCTTCCTTTATACTATAAGGCTAGGGGATGGGACGAGAAAGGCATACCCACAAAAGATAAACTCCATTCGCTGGGAGTACCTTCGTAGATCAATCTGACTTGTACGACTTGAAACCCCCTACTTTTTACGGGGGTTTCAGTTGTTATGAAAAGTTAATACCGGGAATTTGATGAAATAATTGTATGGAATACCCCCTCAAAAAAGTTTATCTTGAGCTAACCGACGTTTGCAACCTAGATTGCTCGATCTGTTTTCGACACCAGTGGGTTACAACACCAGCAAATATGACCAAATGTCTTGGTGATAGGGTTTTTGAGCAGATCGAAAGCGTTAGCACCCTTGAAACTATTGTGCTGGGAGGAATGGGTGAGCCTCTAGTCTCTCCGCTTTTTCCTGATATGGTGAAACGCTTTAGGGGAAAAGAAATTTTGCTAACCACAAATGGTACGCTTATCAAGGAGAAGCTAACCAAGGATTTGGTTGCAGCCATTGACCTAATTGTTATATCCATTGATGGGATGGAGGATCGGATGTTGCAGGATAGGGGTGTGGTGTTCGAAGATTTGATCGCTTCAATTGACTACCTGAATCAATTGAAGCTAGAAAACGAGTTTGAAACCCCAAGGGTGGATGTTCAATTTGTGGCATCACGGGAGAATATCAACGAAATATTTCCGCTGATGGATTTGCTAGCAGAAAAGCAGATTCGCAATTTGGTGATATCGCACTTTTTGCCACAGCATCTCGATCAGGCCGATGAAATCCTCTACCAGCGGAATGAAAACAAACCGCTTAAGGAACTTTTTCATAAAATTCGAAACCACTCGTTTAAACGGGGCTTGCGTGTGCAGTTTCCCGAAGCCGAGTTGAAAACAGAGAGGCGCTGCGCCTTTATTTCTAGTAATGCCACCTATATCACCTCCAGGGGTGAGGTGGTGCCGTGCTATCGATTCAGCCATCAGGGTAGCGAGGTGGTGTTTGGCCGTTTTAAAACGCTTAGACAATACACTTTTGGAAATATTTTGGATACTCCCCTTCTGGATATATGGAATAGCGAGGATTATCTCCGATTTCGGAACAGAATATATAATAACCACTACCCATCTTGTCCCGACTGCGATTTGGTAGAGGGGTGTAGCCTTATTCAAGATGTGGACTTCGACTGCAATGGCGAAGAACCCAATTGCTCCGATTGCCTGTGGGCCAGAAAATTTGTAATTTGCACATAGCCATCAGTATGTAGTTACCTTGCATCAAAAGAGTAAAACTTGATACTTAAATTGATATGCAGATTAAAGTGAAACTATTTGCCACTTTGCGCGAAGGGCGTGAGCGTGAGCAGATAATGGATGTTGCCAGCGATGCTACCCCTTTCGATATTATTAAAAAACTTAACATACCACATGAGGATGTAGCCATTCTTTTTGTTAATGGACGTGATGCAATGTTCGATCATAAGCTTAATGATGGTGACACCATAAGCATTTTCCCGCCGGTTGGAGGTGGGTAGCTATAGATAGAACGCAGAAAAACACTGATTCTAACCATAATCACAGAAAAGAGGGGAGTTGTGAGCTGATAGACAAACTCCGTGAAAGCCTGTTTGACCTGTTTCGTCAGTGGTTTAGCCAACATCTGCAACTATTATAAATGCCAAGCACAGTGGGATATGGAAAACAGGTATATTAAGAACGAGAATATGCTCACCCGCGAGCAGAATATGTCCCTGCGAAGCAAGAGGGTTCTTGTGGTGGGGTGTGGCGGTTTGGGAGGGCACATTATTGAGCAGCTTGCTCGGCTAGGGATTGGCCATATCACAGCGGTTGATGGCGATGTTTTTGACGAGACCAACCTCAACCGACAGCTGCTAGCGCGTATGGACAATATTGGGAAATCAAAAGCACTGGCAGCAAAAGAACACATTCAAAGGGTAAACCCTGATACTAATATTGAGCCATTACAAGTGTGTTTAGACGATAATAACGCCGAGGAGATAACAAAAGGTTATGACGTTATTTGCGATGCCCTGGATAATTTCTCATCGCGAGCTCTGCTTCATAAATCTGCTGAAGCAAATGAAATACCAGTGGTGTTCGGAGCCATTGCAGGATGGTATGGGCAGGTAGCAACCATTTTTCCAGGCGACAAGATACTGGAAAGGTTGTACCGCGGAGAACAAGATAAGGGAGTTGAACAGAACGTTGGCAACCCCTCCTTTACACCTGCCCTTATTGCCTCAATTCAGGTAGCCGAGGTGCTAAAAATCCTCACGGGTAAGGGCACATTGCTTCGCAATCGCCTACTGGTGATCAATACCCTTGAGCAAGAGTATGAGGTTTTGGATTTTAGTTAACATTCTAACTGCCCTCGCATTCAACCATAGTTGTTTTTCTCTTCATGTGGTTGCTAATAGTTAGATGATAAATTAAATAGTTGCTATGTGGTTAATTGCAGTTGTTAATACAATGGCAAAAAAACTTTTATTTGTTACTAAATGCCTGTATGTAAGTAGTGTGTCATAACAATTTGGAATACCAAGAATATTACAAGTTTTTGTGCGTAAAGATTTAAAAGCCACAAATCTAAATAACGTGAGTTCGATGTAACGCGTTGATATAAGACTCTACAAAATAAGGTAATAAGGTTGGATATCTTTGGCTTCGCTCTGTTTTACTAAGGTTTTAAAAAACAAAATAAGGTTTATGAACTACAAGGAACCTTATTGTAAACTCAAATAACCTTAGTAATAATAACAATAATCACAATTATTAACCTTATTCGCTTATTTATAAGGGAGATAAACGATTATTCCTTTTGTTGAACTCACGTTAAATACATACTAGCACATTTCTAAGAAAATTCATTTAAACTTGTTTTGTTGTTCAGGTTAAGGCAAAGACATTGTTTCTGAAAGTTACGAGTGCAATATATGAAGGTGTCTGTGCCTTAGAGTTTCTAGGCGAAAAGGAAGTTAAACGGATCAATTCTATGAGAATTGATAATCGCTCGTCATTAGAACTTAAAAACCTTTGGTAAACCATATATCAAAAGAAGCAGAGGTGACTACTGTATACTTTAGAGGCTATTTACCCTAAACCCAAGGATTATTTTGCTCTCATCACAACACTGAATACAATCACTTTCATCACATTTTGTTAATGATTTCCATTGTTTTGTTTAAATTTGACATCTTGCTTAAGATGAGAAAAAATTATGCCGAGTTCAGTTCAAGTTAATGGCGACATTACCCCAAAGCCAATCCTATGGAGATTAATGATCCCTATAGCCATCATTATTTTTTCATTAATTTCTATTGGTGTTTATATCTTTCTTCATCAGCTCAAGCAAAGAGTAGGTGATAAGATTAGATTAGAAAACGAAAAGGTACAATACGCATTCCGCGAGGAGGTTGGTGATGTTGTTGAAAACTTAAGCATGATGCTTATTGTGATTGCCGATGATGAGAGGGTTAAAAATGCAATCAAATCGAAAAACAAAGACATTTTATACAAAGACTGGAAAAATACCTTTCAAGAACTTCAATCAAGATTTAGCATTAATCACCTAACCTTTTCAGATAGTAATTTAAACAGAATACTGAGAGTTCATCAACCTCATGACAGCTTCGGCAAAGTAAATCGCGTCACCTCACAAAAGGCAAAAGTATCGAATGACATCTTTTGGGGATTTGAAGTTCAACCAGGACTTATGGAGTTACCAGTACTTAGGGTAGTAGCTCCGGTGATTGACAATAATGTTGCTATTGGCTTTATTGAGTTTGGCGTAGCGGTTGATGAGATTACAAGCATGGTCCATGAAAAAACTGGTATCACATATGTTTTAACATTAGATAAGAATTACATTGAAAAAGGTGCATGGGAAAAAAGAGCAAGTTCTTTGGATCAGGTAGTTAGTTGGGATGTTTTGGCTGATTGTGTAATTGCAAGTACCTCTTTGCCGAATATCGCTGACATCATTAGTAAGAATATCATTAACTTAAATAAAGACAATGCTGATAATCTTTCACAGATAGAAATTTTCGACGAAATGTATGCAATGGCCATTGTGCCGATTGTGGATGTTTTGGGTAATCAAATTGGTAGAATTTATTTCTTTTCTTGCATTACACATCTCAATGCCCATTTAAAGATGGGGGGGGTCACAAGTCTTATTCTAAGTGGATTAGTTATTGTTGCCTTATTCTCCTTCTTGTTTTATATGTTAAGAAGAACAGATGTGCTTGCCCTCGCACAAAATCGAGTTTTAAAAGAAAGTGAGAATAAGTATAGGGTGCTTTTCGATAAGATTAGCTATGGCGTTATACTACACGACATTAATGGTAATTTTATTGATATCAATCAGAAAGCCTTAGATTACCACGGATTCTCAAGGGAAGAGTTACTTAAGATGAACGCCGAGGACATAATCCACACGGAATATGTGCAAGCATTCCACAATAATCTGCCTATTATTCTAGCAGGTAAAAACCTATTGATAGATACAGTCCATATTAGGAAAGATGGTTCTACCTTTCCTGTAGAAGTTCAACCCAGCCTTGTTGTGTTAAATGAGAAACCAGCATTGCTAACGGTAATCCGAGATTTATCCGAAAGCCAAAAAAGTATTCAAAAAATTCAGTACCAGTCAACATTATTTCAAGCCATCCTCAATACCACGAACGATGGGTTCTGGATTGTTGACAAGAAAGGTTGGCTAATTGAGGCCAATGATAACTACTGTCGTATGAGCGGCTATTCCCGAGACGAACTTTTGCAACTTCAAGTATCGGATTTAGAAAGTTATAAATCCAGAGACATTCCGGTACAGTCAATTAAAATGCTTTACGATAAGGGATCTGCCAAATTCGATGCTATCCATAAGCGGAAGGATGGGTCCTTCTTTGATGTTAGAATAAGCCTTTCTGTTAACAAAAAGCAGAATGAGACCATTACATTTATTGAGGATATCACACATATCAAAGAATATGAACAAAAACTAGTTCAATCGAATAATCGATTCAAACTTGCTGAGGTGGCAGGTAATATAGCATCCTGGGAGTGGGATATAAAGAAGGACAATGTGGTTTGGTCAGGTAATGCGTCTAAAATACTCGGTTATGACCCTGGTTACTCTATTGCTACTGGCAAATCTTTTTTTAATCACATATATGAGGATGACCATATTCTTTTCTCCAAAACTCTTTCAGAATCGATTGAAAATAAAAAAGATTTTAGATTGGAGTTTAGGATTAGGCAGAAGGATGGATCGGTTATTTGGGTGCTTAATATGGCTAGTGTTGTAGTAAATTCAAAGAACGAGCCTGATTTTATGTTTGGAGTTCTTCAGGATATCAATAAGCGAAAACGATCCGAGATGCAACTTGAAAAATCATTGCAAGAGAAGGAGTTGCTGCTAAATGAGATTCACCATAGGGTAAAGAACAACCTGCAGATTATTTCTAGCCTAATCTATCTTCAATCCCTCCAGATAAAGGATGATAGTGTCAAAGAAATTTTTTCCAATAGCCTTAACAGGATAAAATCAATGGCTATACTACATGAATTATTATACCAGTCAAAAAACTTTGGCAGCATAAACATTTATCAATATATTAAACGAATCGTTTTTGAGCTACAAGAGGCTTATAATAGTTCCGTTTCACTAAAACTGGTTATCGATCCCGAATGTACTATAGAAACAAGCAATGCCGTTTACTATGGCCTGATTATAAACGAGCTTATAAGTAACGCTTTTAAGCATGCTTTCGATGATTTCTCCAAGGCTGAGATACAGGTTGGCTTTGTTTCAAATCTTCATGATTTCGTGCTTTCGGTTTCAGACAACGGGAAAGGAATTAAAAATAGGGATGAATTATCGCAATCTAATTCACTAGGATTTAAAATTGTAAAAACCCTAACCAATCAGCTTAATGGCAAGGTTAGTTTCAAAAACGAAAACGGGACAAAAGTTGAGATTTCATTGCCTAAAGATTAGCTTATTATGACAGATGTAAGTATCCTAATCGTTGAGGACGAGGGCTTAATTGCTTTGGAGATATCCACTAGGTTGGAAGAACTTGGCTATAATGTGATTGGAATAGCAGCAAGTGCAAGTGAGGCTTATTGTGCTCTTGATAAGCGTTTGCCAGATATTATTTTAATGGATATTAGAATTAATGGCAGTGTTGATGGCATTGAGGCAGCAGAACATATTAAAGAGAAATACAAAATACCTGTAATATACATTACTGCATATGCCAGCCAGGAAACCATCGAGAGGGCTAAAAAAACTAATCCTTACGGTTATCTTGTTAAACCCATTCAGGAGCGAGACTTAAGAATTACGCTTGAAATGGCTTTGCATAAAATTGCCATAGAACAAGAGGCCGAAAGAAAACTGATACAAAATACAATTGAAGTTGAGGAGTCCGAACGCAATAGATACTCTCGTGAACTTCATGACAACCTGGGGCCACTTCTAGCAACCATTAAGCTTTATTTCCAATGGCTTTCAGAAACAAACAATCCCGATAAGATTAGCATTATTACCGAAAAGGGTTTGCAAAATATTGATAAGGCCATCCATACTGTTAGGGATATGTCGCATAACCTAAGCCCCGTTTTTCTGAGGGAGAAGGGTTTCTTCAGCTCATTACAATCGTTTATCGACGATATCAATGAAGTAAATAAAATTAGATTTAAATACGATTCTAATATTAATATTCGGCTCGATAAAACAATTGAAATAAGTCTTTATAGGATTGTAACTGAGCTCATAAACAATACAATTAAGCACGCAAGAGCTTCCGAGGTCATAATCATTTGCAGCCACATTGAAGAAAAGCGAGTAATCTCTCTTTGCTATAAGGACAACGGAGTAGGTTTTGATATGAAAACCATATTGAAACATCCTGCTGGGCTAGGCTTGATGAATATTGAGAGTAGGGTTCAGTCTTTAAATGGAACGTTGATGTACCAAACTGCTATTGGAGAGGGAGTTGATGTGCGTGTTGATGTACCTTTTTTTATTTAGCCTATTAGTTTAAGCTTATGAATAAATTACCCAAAATTGTAATTGTTGACGATCATACCTTATTCCGTGAAGGCGTAAGGTTACTGATAGAGAGCGAAGGTATTGGTGAGGTTGTTGCCGAGGCTGGTAACGGAAAGGAGTTCATCTCTACCCTAAAGAGCACTAATCCCGATTTGGTGTTGCTAGATATTGAGATGCCAATAATGAATGGACTTGAGGCAACTCAAAAAGCCATTGAGATAGCCCCTAATATTAAGATTCTTGTTCTTACCATGCAGGCTTCAAAAGAGGATTATTTTAGTATAGTCAACGCTGGTGCAATGGGATTTGTGTTAAAAACAGCAGGAAAACATGAACTGCAGGCAGCAATAAATGCCATCCTTAACGGTGAGAACTTTTTCTCAAAGGATATTCTACAAAAAGTGGTTACAGGGTTTATACAAAACTCCGAAAACGGAAACCCTAGAAATATGCCAAAGGTTCAATTAACAGAAAAAGAGGCAGAAGTTCTAAACTACCTTTGCAAAGGACTGTCTCCTAGTGAAATTGCTCAAACCATCCACAGGAGCGTAAAGACGGTTGAAATGCATCGCTCAAGCCTCCTCGAAAAAACCAATACCAAAAACACCATTAACCTAATTCTTTTCGCAATAAAAAATAAACTCGTCAACCTTAACTAAGTTTTTGGCCAACATCCAACATCCAACATCCAACAACCGAACGCCAAACTTAAAACGCCGAACGCCAATCAACCAACCTGTCCGCCTTTGGCGGATCAACCCAATCATCCAATCATTCAATCATTCAATCATTCAATCATTCAATCAACCAATCACACAATCAACCAACTGCCAACACTTGCACTGAGCCTGCCGAGCTAGCTAACAGCCAAAAGCCAAAAAAACATAGAACCCCCAAACCTAGGGTTTACCCCATATGTTTTCTATAGTTTACCCTATACCTTTCTATAGTTTAACCCATTTGATACGCACCCGTTGTCCATTAATTTTGAAATAAATTATTGTACACAATGGATGTGATTATCGTTGAAGATTCTTCTCAATACAGATTAGCTGTTAAAACATTCCTCGAAGAGGGTTTGGGCCATTCAGTTATTGCCGATGTTCCATCTTGTGATGATTTAATCTCAATCAGCAATTTATCGAATGCAAAATTAATTCTTGTGGGGCTAAAGAACAATTTTGCCGACAACATCCAAGCAATTTGTCCTGTCGTAAACGACTACCCACACCTGAAGCTAATTGCCCTATCAATGGAGCTACATCTGCAAGTAATAGCCGATTTGTTTAGGCTAGGGTTCAACGGCTTTATTCTAAAGGATAGAGTGTTCGATGAGATGTCAACAGCAATTAATGCAGTGTTTTGTAATAACGTGTATTTACCAAGTAGTATTTCACATTAGCATTGTCTGAAGTAACCATGAAACTAATTAATACTCACTAGTTCTTAACTAACACAATTAAATTATGAAACTTTCGAATTTTAAGTTAGCGGGTCAATTGGCCATCGGATTTGGAGCCATCATTGTTATTACTATTATTCTAGGTAGTATGGCTTCAATTAATATGTTCTCTTCCGCAAATGAGGCTGAAGTGTTGTCTAACAAGTATGTTCCTGCAATTGGCATGGTAAACAATTTGGAACGCAATTCCCTGCGAACGATGTATTCAATGCGAGGATATGCCTATACTCAAGAAGAATCGTTTTGGAATGAGGGCGTAAAAAACCTAGATCAGGTAAAACGAGATCTAAGCGATGCAATAGCACTAGCTAATAAAGAGAATATGCCTGTTCTAAAGGATCAAGCTACAAAAGCCGAACAGAGTGTCAGAACATACGAAGACTTGGCCAAGAAGACTCAGGATGCTAATAAGCGTCTAGAAGGGTATGTAAATCAAATGAATACCTTTGCAGGAGAGTTTGTGCAAAATTGCACTACGTTTATTGATGATCAGCATAAGCTTCTCCAGAGGGATATCAATGCGAGCGTAGGCAAGGGTACTCTTTTAGAAAGAGAGACGAAGATTCGTTTAGTTAACGAGGTAATTGACAAAGGCAATACATTGCGGGTCGCTAACTTTCGAGCTCAGGCACAGAGAGATCCTGATCACTTTCAAGAAGCTGTTAAATCATTCAGCATTGCAAACGAGCTAAGAGGTATAAGGGAAATTACACGCCTGGCTAGTAACATAAAGCAAATCGATAACATTGAGCAATCGGCAAATAGCTATGTTGATGCAATGAATTCATACATAGCCGTTTGGTTTGAGCGTGAAAAGCTAAATGTACAACGCAACGATGCGGCAAACCAGGTACTTGCTGCAGCCCTGGAAACGGCAGAGACAGAACTAAGGCTTATAGAAGAAAGTTCTAATGGAATGAACGCAAGCCTTGCCTCATCAAGCGTAGTTATGATCTTTGGATTGATTATCGCAATAATTCTGGCAGTGGTTCTGGCAATGATAATTACTCGCAATATTGTAGCAGGAATTACCCGTGGTGTGGGTATTGCAGAGATAATTGCTAATGGCGACCTAACCATAAACGTTGAGCGCGAGTTTCTTGAGCGAAAAGATGAGATTGGTACCCTGGCAAAGGCACTTCAAAATATGGGGGAGAAGCTTAAAGAGGTGATTGGAAGCGTTATGCTAGGATCCGACAATATAGCATCAGCTAGCTTGCAGATGAGCTCGGGTAGTCAGCAGGTATCGCAGGGAGCCAGCGAACAGGCATCCAGCGCTGAGGAAGTAAGTTCTTCTATGGAAGAAATGGCTGCTAATATCCAGCAAAACACCGATAATGCTCAGGAGGCCGATAAGATATCGCAAAAGGTATCCGACGGTGTTCAAAAAGTTGGAGCTGCATCTCAGGATAGCCTAATCTCTATCAGAGATATTGCCGAGAAAATTAACATTATAAACGATATCGCATTTCAAACCAATATCCTAGCTCTTAACGCTGCCGTTGAGGCTGCCCGTGCAGGTGAGCAGGGTCGTGGATTTGCTGTTGTAGCCGCAGAAGTACGTAAGTTGGCCGAGCGCAGTAAGATTGCTGCCGATGAGATTGTAGCTCTTTCAAAAAAGAGCGTGGATGTAACCGAGAATGCATCAGAACTTATGACCGGCTTAATTCCAGAGATTGAGCGCACAGCTAAACTGGTTCAGGAAATTGCTGCTGCCAGTATGGAGCAAACCAGCGGTGCCGATCAGGTAAATACTGCAATACAGCAGCTTAATCAGGTTACCCAGCAAAATGCTGCAGCTAGTGAGGAGATGGCTACTAGCGCAGAGGAACTTAGTAGTCAGGCCGATCAACTTAAGGAGATTATCAGCTACTTCAAGATTGATAATCGGAGAATTACCTCAATTAAGAGCCAGAATCACTACGAACCCAAGCAGGCAGATAAGCCTAAACTTAAAACGGTTAGTCCTGCTCAGTCCAAGGGTGTAAGCCTTAAAATGAGTGATGGAACACCTGCAAGCCGTAAGGTAGCAGCCGGAGCATTTGAAGCAAAGACTAACAATAACGATAGTGACTTTGAAAACTTCTAAATAACAAATCATTTCCCTAAGGGTGTTAAAAGCCCTTAGGGATTTATTCAAACATTATGTTAACCTTTTTACCCCCACTTGCAATAATCGGACAACAATTTGCCAAATAGTTTATTTGGTCACGTCTCGGGAAAGCGCCAACAGAAGTTTGGTTCAACCAGCAAAATTGCCAAATGAAGTTCTAGTGCAGGCTCTATTTAATTCTTTAAAAACGCCATCTAGGCGAAAGTACTTTTTCCTATGGGCACTTTAACGAGTATAGATAGTAGTATAGGCCATGCAAGTTCTTCCGAGGTATCTATAATAAATAAGGTAATGAACGTAATTAAGTTGAATTTTTGCTAAAATAAACTAGCTATGAGCGAAGAGAAAAAGACAAAAATAAACTCCTACCTGTCGTTTAAACTGGGCAATGAGGAGTTTGCGGCACATGCCAGTAAGGTGCTAAATATATTGGAAATGACTAATATAACGGTTGTGCCCAAATCCCCCGAGTACATGAAAGGGGTAATAAATCTTAGGGGTACCGTTCTGCCGGTAATCGATACCCGAATAAAGTTTGGTATGAGCCCAACGGAATACACTAGTAACACCTGCATCATTGTTCTCGATATCTTAATTGATGGTGAGTCCCTCCAGGTTGGGGCACTAGTAGATGGAGTGCAGGCAGTGCTAGAAATTGAAAAAGAGCATATAATGCCAGCGCCTAGCATAGGTAGTAAGTATCGTAGCGAGTTTATCAAGGGAGTTGCAAATATAAACGAGAATTTTGTGATGATTCTTGATATGGACGCGATCTTTTCATCTGACGACCTGTCGACATTGGTTGAAAGCGCTTCTGAAACAAAGAATATTGATGAGATGGAAAAGGTTGGTTAGTTGCAAGTGTTGCTTTTCGGTTATCAATCTTTATTAATGTAAAGCGAGGGCAATAATATGTTTGACAAAATAAGCAATACGACACCTAAGAGAATTCTGGTTATTGATGATGATCATGAGTTGGCTTTCTCGATAAAGGAGGTGCTTGAAAACGAAGATTTTAAGGTTGATGTAGCAGGCGATGGAAGGGAGGGAATACGTCTACAGAATAACCTCCCCTATGATCTCATTATTACCGATATTGTAATGCCACAAGAGGATGGACTTGAGGTTATTATGTGGGTAAGGGCAAACTATTCCACCACCAAACTGATTGCCATCTCGGGTGGTGGTTATTTTGACTCACGCGATTATCTAATTATGGCCAAGGAGTTAGGGGCTAGCATTGTGTTCTCCAAACCTTTTGAGGTTAATTCGCTAATTTTAGGGGTTAATAAGTTGATGAGTAATACAGAAATTGCATAACTTAACTATCTGCTTAAGACCTTACCTCTTTGGCTGTTTTTTTAAACCATTAAACTAAATCAGTTACCATGAAAACAAAAAGAATTAGATTCAAGAACTTATGCTTGGCCCTCCTACTCACAGGAGTAGCATTGTATTCCACTTCCTGTAACCAGGTTGCACAGGATAATGTTTCTGCTAAGCAGGAGCATGTTGAAAAGACAAAAATAACGGAACAAGAGGTACTAAAAGCACAAAAAGTTTGGGGTAATGGTATCGTTGAAATTGGAAAGATTTACGATGAGGGTGGTGATTATAAGCAAGCTGCCCTTAATCATATCGACAAACTTTATGGATACGACCTTGGGTCTGTGCTATTTAAACCAACACTCGCCTCAGAAATCCAGTTCAGAACTGCCAAGGAGGGGGCTTTGTCCTACTTTGTTGGTGGTAACCCTGCCTATAACGAGGATCATGGTTTCGCCATTAAGCCCTGGAGCGCAGTTAGGTGGGAAAGCGTTGGCATAAAAATTATTGGCAATATGGCCATAGCTATGGGGAACTACTACTTTACCCCCGCCAAAGGCGGCGATGAGGTTAAGGTGGAGTACACCTTTGCATACACTAAGGATGAGAATGGAGATTTGAAGATAATTATGCACGGATCTCATCTGCCATTTCAGGGGGAAACAGAGCATTAGGTAAGTGTAGCCTAACTCCAATCCATAACGTATTAAAGCAAAACATCCTCATAGCTGTTATGTATGGATGTTTTGCTTTGTAATTTACTCCTTGATAGTAAGGGTTTAGATGTTTTGTAACAACACTTTTGCTGTAATGTTAGACCCATTGTTGCCAAATAATTGGGGCAAACTCCCTTCTCATCCCCCCAAACATATTTTAAGTCGCTTATTATTGAATCTTTTGAAAGAGTAAACAGTATGAATTTCTCTTGACATTCCCACTTAAATATTGTTTTTCTGCATATCGACAATAATATGCTAAGCGTAATACTCAGAAACCTTGTGGTTAACGCCATTAAGTTTACAAGTAATGGAGGACATATTAACATTGAATCTACCATCAAAGGTGACAAGTTAATCGTTTCGGTATCCGATAATGGTGTGGGTGTGGAGCAATCGGTTATCGACTCAATATTTAAGCTAAGTAAGAAGATAACCACATCTGGAACTAACAATGAGCTGGGCACTGGTTTTGGACTTAAACTCAGCAAAGAGTTTGTTGAAAAGCATGGCGGCAAAATTTGGGCAGAGAGTGAGGTTGGCAAGGGGAGTGTATTTAAGTTTTTGTTATCTTTAGAGAATGATAATGTTTAACCAGCTTTAAGTATAAAATATGCACATCAAAACATCAGACCAGCCAGAACTTAAGTTAGGTTTTGGAGACTATACCTGTAACTGGGGTGTTCATATTTGCGGATTATATGAAACCGACGACGAGCTCGATGAGATAGTTCTCGGATTTCTTGGCCAGGGCGATATGGCAGGCGACCTACAACTCTATTGCCCCGTTGAGCAAACACCCGAAGAGTTTAAGGAAAAGTACTCAAAAAAATTCCATAAGTGCCAGTGTCATCTTGACAATCCAGAGCATTTCCAAATTCAAGATGCCAAAGAGCTCTACTATCCCAATGGGGTTTTCTCACCAATAGAAATGGACAAGGGACTAAATCAGTTTTTTGTAGAATCGCAAAAAAACGGCCAACGAAACGTAAGAGCTACGGCCGAAATGGCTTGGGCATTGGAAGCCATTCCGGGTGTTGAGCATCTTATGGCCTACGAATCGCGGTTGAACTACTTTATTCCAGGTAAACCATGGATAAGCATCTGCCTGTATAACGTGAATAAGTTTTCGGGCGCAATAATAATGAACGTTCTAAAAACCCATCCCTACGCTATTAGTGGAGGTGTAATAACCCAAAACCCATATTACGTTCACCCCGACAAGTGGTTGGCCGAAAATGCGCCACAATTCCTATATACATAAGCCTAGTAAAATGTCCAATTACGCTCATGAGCTGTTCTTGCTATCCGTTAATCTCTCGCAATTCAAAAGCAAGGTTTTAGTTACCAAGGTTTTTGTTGAGAGCCTTAACGCCATTTTTAATCCTCAAACTTTTAGCTGGTGCGATGGTGTAATTGATAGTGACAGCAATGCCCTAAAGGTTTGCACTAAAACAAAGCTGTATGGCTACATAAAACTTACCGTGAGCGGATCAATTACAAATGAAGAATTGCAGCTGTTGCAGAATGCTGTACAAATGTTAGCCCTACTTCTCGAAAAACTAGAACAGGAACAGTTATTGAAAAACCAGAAAGAGCATCTAGATCATTTGGTCCATATAAGAACAGCCGAACTGGCTAATGAGAAGGAAGCGCTAATGGAAGCAAGAAATAGGCTGCAGATTGTTTCCGATAACATGCTCGATCTAGTATCGCTTACCGACCTAGAGGGGAACTATAAATTTGCAGGTACATCGCACCAAATATTAGGCTATGATAATGAGTTCTTCTTAGGGAAAAATGTTATGGACTTTGTGCATCCCGATGATTTGCCTGATGTTCAGGAAGGATTTGTTGATTTTCTAACCAACAAAAAGCCCAAAGCAGAAGCCAGATATAGATATCGCACAGCCAACGGTTCCTATTTATGGTTCGAAACCTTTGGAACGTTTATCTATGACGAAACGGGTGAGCCAAAGGAAATTCTCTTTAACACAAGGGATATCACCGAACGCAAACGGGCAGAGGAAGCCTTGAGCAAGAGCGAAGCAATAAAAAACACCATGGTTTCAAGTATTGGCGATGTGATTGTAATTATTGACCAAAATGCAATAAACCAGTATAAAAGTCCAAATATTACCAAGCTGTTCGGTTGGAAACCCGAAGAACTTGTTGGGAAAAGTACATGGGAAAATGTTCACCCTAACGATTTGGAAGCTGCAAAATTATTTTTAGATACCATCGCATCAAAGCCCAATTCTAGCGGAACTTTAGAATTGCAATACATGCGCAAAGACGGTAAATATGTTTGGATAGAGATTACGCTGATAAATCTTATTCACGACAAGGATATACAGGGTATTCTGGGAAATTACCACGAGATAACAGAACGTAAGAAGGCAGAACTAGAGATTATCAAAGCCAAAGAAAGTATCGAAGAAAGAGAAAAGCGTTTCAGGAATATGTTTGAGTTTCATAGTGCAACAATGCTATTAATTGAGCCAGAAACAGGTAAAGTTATTGATGCAAACAAATCGGCCATAGAATTTTATGGATACGATATGTTAACGCTACGTTCAATGTTCATTCATGAAATCAATCAGCTAAACCCCGAGCAAGTGGCAAAAGAGCGTTTAAAGGCCTTAAAAAATAACTGCAACTATTTCGTTTTTCCCCACAAACTTTCCAATGGAAATGTCAGAACCGTGGAAGTGCATTCAACACCGATCAATTATGAGGGTAATCAAATATTGTTTTCCATTATTCACGATATCACTGAACGTGACAAGGCAGAAAAAGACCTTATTGAAGCTAGGAATCTGTTATTAAGGAATGAGGAATTATATCGCATAACGTTTGAAGAGGCGGCTGTGGGAATTGCCCATGTTGACATCAAAGGAAACCTTACAAAGGTAAATAATAAATTTTGTACAATAACTGGCTACGCTCAAAAGGAACTGCTTGAAATGAATATCTCTCAATTAACACATCCAGATGATTTGTTAATTGAACATGGGTACATCAATCAAGTTCTTACACATAAAATAAGCACTTACTCAATTGAGAAGAGATATATTCGTAAAGATGGGAACACGATCTGGGTAACCCTAAATTCAAATGTTGTTCTTGACAAGTACAATCAAATTCGATTTGCAATAGCAACAATTTCCGATATTACTGAGCAGAAGTTGCTTCAGGATGAGATAATAAAATCAAAAGAGTTAGCCGAAGAGAATGAAAAACTTTACCGTTTGCTTTCCGAAAACATATCTGACGGTATTGTTCTTATTGAAAACAATTGCATTCAATATGTATCACCAGGATACTCTAGGTTACTTGGTCGTTCAAGTGAGTATTTAAAAAGCATGAAAATTGAAGATATATTTTCTTTCCTTCATCCCGATGATAGGGAGCGAATTATCAATGATCTTGCCTATGTGCATAAAAATCAAATAGAACGGCATTCGTATTCTTATCGTGTCATTACTTCTAGTGGGGAGTATTTATGGGTAGAGGACTCCCTAAACTCTGATTACGACGAAACCGGAGACCGAATAAGGACGATTATTAGAGTAAGAGATATTTCAAAGTTAAAAAAAGCCGAAGTTGAACTCACTAATAGTTTGACTCGCTTTTCAGCATTGGTCCAGCATCTACAATCGGGTGTGTTTTATATAAACACTGATGGTGAAATACTGGAGGTAAACGATGCCCTGCTAAAGATACTGGGGTCTCCTGATAAGGAAAAAACTAAGAAAATTAATGTTTTTAAATTTCAACCACTCATTGATATTGGATATACCGATAAACTTAGGGAATGTATAGAAACTAGAAAAATAGTAACGGGAGAGACTGAATACACAAGCAAATGGGGCAAAAATGCAATTGTAAACTACTACTTTGTACCCATTGTTGAGAATGATATAGTTGTTGGCGTACTGGCCAACAATGAGGATGTTACAGAGTATAGAAAAGCAGAGCAAGCGCTGAAAGAAAGTGAACAGCGATTAAAACTAGCATGCCAGTCGGCTGAATTAGGTATATGGGACTGGAATGTAAAGGAGAACGTTATGATTTGGGATGAAAGGATGTACGAGTTATATGGATTAGAAAAAGATTCATCAAATAAAACTATAGATATTTGGTCAAACAGAATTCATCCCGAGGATAAGGACAGAGCATTGTTTGAATGCGAAGAAGCATTGAAGGGAAATCTGGATTTTAATACATCTTTCAAAGTGCTTCACCCAGATGGTATAGAACTATACATTAAGGCCGATGGGCTAGTAATCCGAAATTTTAAGGGTGAAGCTATCCGGATGATAGGAGTAAATCGAGATATTACTGAAATTAAGCAGAATGAAATAGAATTGATAAAATCGAAAGAAAAAGCGGAAGAAAGCGACCGGCTTAAAACATCCTTTCTGCAAAATATGTCACATGAGATTCGCACTCCGCTTAATTCAATTATTGGTTTCTCCGAAAGGATTACTTCGCCAATGATTACTGATGAGAAAAGAAAATTCTATTCGGATATTATTGTAAAAAGCGGGTTTCAGCTCCTTTCCATTGTAACCGATATCCTAACCATTTCGTCTATCGATACAGGCCAAGAAAAACTTAACGAAGAAAAAGTATGCATCAACACAATAGTATCCGAAACTGAGGAGGTTTTCAAACGACAGGTTATTGGTAAGAACGTTAAGTTAGTAGCAACAAAAACCCAACCTGATGATATGGTGGATGTGCTTACCGACAATACCAAACTGATCCAAATTCTTAACAATCTGCTCGCCAATGCTGTTAAATTTACCTCTGAGGGCGAGATAGAGTTTGGTTACAACCTAAAGGATGATGAACTAGAATTTTTTGTTAAGGATAGCGGGATAGGAATCCACAGAAGCAAATACGAAGTGATTTTTGATCGTTTTACTCAAGCAGAAGAAAATATTCCTTTTGATTACGGTGGAACAGGTCTCGGTCTGTCCATATGTAAAGGTTTTGTTGAGCTTATGGGTGGTAGCATCTGGGTCGAATCTGAATTTGGGAAAGGCTCAACCTTTTATTTTACCATACCTTTTAACCCAACGGTTAAACCAAATAAGAACATTGATGATGGAACTAAGCATACAAATTGGAAATCGCGTAAGCTTACCATCCTGATTGCTGAGGATGAGTTTTTAAACTTTTTGTACCTTGAAGAGCTATTAAAATCGTATGGTTTTGATGTTGTGCATGCGGCTAACGGTAAGACTGCTGTAGAGCAGTGCCAAAACATTGCTTTTGACTTGGTACTTATGGATATGAAAATGCCTGTACTGGATGGCGTATCAGCTGCAAGAATTATTAAGAAGCAAAACCCAAACCTACCAATAGTAGCACAGACGGCTTATGCCCTGGCCGAATCCGAAAAACACAACGACCTGTTTGATGACATTGTTGTTAAACCCATAACCATTAAATACATCGAAAAAATGTTGAGCAGAATTTTCGCCTAAAGATTTTTTGTTTATGAATATAATCAACCAGTTTTCACATCCGTCCAAAATAAATTTGA
>DDWD01000027.1 GCA_002345825.1 Bacteroidales bacterium UBA2295 | reverse complement strand
CTTTTCCCTCAATTATGTTGGTTTTTCTAAATGTAAATGCAACAGTTCCAAAGTCTGAACCAAAGATACCTCTTCCTAAGTGAAGTAGTGTTTCAATCTTGAAAGTTTTAATCAAAACACTTCGATATTTCTCAAATGAAGATAAAAACATCCAAGATGGAATATTTATCATACCCAAATACCCATTATCCAACAATTGCCTTTGAGCGTTCTCCATAAAACATACCATCAGGTCGGCTTTACTATCAGGGTAATTTAATTTTACAAATTCCGATAGGGATGGGTTCATATTACCACCACCCATATACGGGGGGTTGGCAACCACGCAATGGAACTTTTGGGCAAGGGTAAGGAGTTGGTTTAGGGCAACAAGCAGGGCATCGGTTTTGGGTTTTAGGAATATATCGGTTTGGTTTGTTAACTGGTTTAGTTTACTGTAAACATTGGCAATCTCATCAATACCACTATGCGGTATAATTAGTGAGCCAAAGTTGGTGGCTTGCTGCATTTGCCGTAAATCGTGCATCAACTCATCGGAAACCTTTATTTTAATTGTATTAAGGGTTTCCTTTACCTCATCGGTGTTGAGGTGCAAATCTTGGTAGCACAGTATATTGGGTGTAATATCCCTGCGGAATGCCCTGCGGTGGTATTCCCGTGCCTTCATCATAAGTGCCAAGCCAGAGAGTTGTGCTGCCCGTTCGTCAATCTCAAAACCGTATAGGTTCTTCTCAATTATCAGTTTGGGTATGTCGGTTGTGTTGTATCCTTCCTCTTCGTAAATTTTTGTGAATAAATCGAATGCGTAAACCAGTATGTGACCGCTACCGCTTGCGGGGTCTGCCAGTCGTATCTCTTCAGGTGAATCTATCTTTAGGTAATCATCGGCTTTTAGCGATTCCGATTCGATAAAGTAGGGCATATGCTCCCGCAACTTTGAGTTGGGTCGGTTCTGTAGCCAAAGTTTACCAACGGTATTCTGCACCATATACTCCACAATCCAACGTGGGGTAAAAAGTTGGGTTGCTGCGGGTATATCCTCCTTCTTCACCTTTGCTTTTGATGCAAACACCTCGTCCTTCTTCTCCGATATATAGAACTGGTATATCCACCCAATAATCTCCACATTCTTGCAATCGTCAACGGGCATTCCGTTGCGCATATCGGTTACAACGGAGAAATCGCTGGTTAGGTCATCGGGCAGAAGCAGTTCGGTGTAGTCGTCAATTTTCTCGAATAGAAACGGGAATGTGGTGTGCAGGTGGTTACACGCTGCAATAAGCAGCTCCTTAAACGCTTCGTTCTGTGGGTTGGTGCTGGGAATTTTGCCATCGAGCAGATTATAAACCCGTTGCTGGTTCACCTTTAGGTCAGTGGGAATGCTTCCACGCTTTGCCTCATCGAGCAGTTCGGGAGTTGTGTAACCATCCTTGGGTGTGATAACCCTAATGCCCAGAGGTTGGTAATCGTTGGCATCCATAAAACGGAGAGCCATTAAACGGTTAAACCAAGTGTAGGCAACCTTTTCAACCACTTGTTCCTTGGTAAAGGCATCAAGTGCTTCACGTAGTTGCTTTACCTGCTGGGTTTTCTCACGCAGTTCAGCCGAATCGGTGGTTAGCACAAAATCTAACTTTGCACCCACCTGCTGGATTAGTTTTCTTCGTGCCTCCTGAGCAAATCGTTTTAGTTGACCAGTGTTCATATACTACAGGGTTATCCGTTTGTTCTGGCTAATCAAATCCTTTAGCACTATTTTAAGAGCATCAACGTAATCTTCCACATCCTCGGCAGTTCTTAATTCCGTTTTTGGGTAGTTAACGCGCACGTTATTTATCCGTTGGTAGTGAACAACGGGTTCGCCAGCAACATCGGCAGGTTTTGCCAAACGTACCATTTCGTTGAGTTGTTGCTCCAGCAACTTGCCCTTAATGTATGAACGTGTTTCACGAAGATTGGCAATAAAACGTTGGTCTTTTACCTTTTTTTGTTCCTCTTCGAATGGTTTAATAACCAGTTTGCGTTTGGTATCGTCAAGCGTTTTAAAATCATCGTGTTCTTGAATGCGTTTAACCGATTTTGCAATCTCGGCATCGGTGAGTTTACGTTCTAATTCTATAAGTTCTATTACTTTTTTTGCTAGTATATCTCTGGCTGCTTTGGCATCCTTTATAATATCTCCTTGATATGGTGTTTTGTGATTGTACACCTCACGAAGAATTTCGAGTTCGGGGCACTGAACATAATCAAGGTTTGAGTTGTCACGGGAGAACAGCAATCCAATGGAGTCGAAAATGTTTTTCTGTTCACCATGCCAGAACCGTTTAATGGGGTCGATTAGTTTCTCCTTACCATCGAGCAGGTCGTCCTCAAAATCCCTAATATTTGTTAGGAAGTATAGGTACTCCTTCTTGATGAGTTTTTCAATGAGTTCCTCTACGGGCAACAACTCAGCAAGGAATGGGTAATTGTCTTTACTAGCCAATAGTTGGTTTAACCGAATATACTCATCGTGCAATTTACTCTTAAATGCCAATGCCACATCCTTGGCTTCCTTGGCTGGGCAGGCTTCATCGAAAAACTCGGTGTAAACCGTAGCCAACGCCTTTACCAGTTTTGGGTCGATATCAACCTGTGGTTCAAGAAGGGTGTTGCCATACAACCTGTTATTCATTAACGAGTTTAGCACCTCATCGTCTTCAAGCAGGTTGGAATCCTGCCTAACCTCTACCTTACCACGCTTGTATAGTTTAGCAACAATGCACCAAATGGCATTGGGATACCAGCCATAGGGTCTTCGTGTGAAATGTTCACGTAAATCGGATAGTGATGTTCGGTCGGATTGCTTTTTACGTCTTTCGATAGTATTCAACACTTCGCTTTCGGCTTCGCTAATGGTGGTGTCATCGGTTTTGAAAAGGTCGTCATGCTTATCGTAGATAATTCGTTTAATTGATTCCTCGGTGAACTGAATACTACCAAGCATTCTTAGGTTGGGGTAAGCCAAACGAATCAGCATCTGAAATGCATTAACCAGTCTGTTTTTTCCATCAGCACCACCATTCATCTCCTGCTTCATGCCGTTCATATAAACAGCTGATTCGCCCAATGATTTCCGAAGAAGGTTTACTAATGCCGACCTTCGGATGCTATTTTGCTGTGCCTTCTCGTAAAGTATGCGCTTAACATTATCCTTATTGGTGGTCGATTGGCTTAACCTAATATACTTTTCGGTTTTAATATACATCCGAACATCCAATAACATATGCTCATCATTTGGGAGCACCATCATTAGCAGGGTGTTGTACCCCATAGTTTGGGAAGTAAAAAACTGTTCCCTGTCGTGGTCACGGAAATTGGGTGTGATTATTTCAACAGTTAACTCCTTTTCCTTGCCAAGTATTGTCCCATCAATCTTACTGGCGAACTCGTAGTCCTGCTTATTATCTATGAACCTTACTTTGGAATCACCAATAATGGTATCAAAAATTATCTCTTTAAATAGATTGGTTACCTGACCATCGTCTATATCGGTTGATTTAATTTCTTGCTCAATATCCTTTTCCTCATCGGTAAGAAATTCGTACAAATCGCCATTACGTTGGATGTAGGTTTGGTTTTCGAGCAATGCAAGTGCCTCGTGAACATTTTTGTCATGCGCTTCGGTATCAATGTGAATACTATCTATCATAAGGGTAGATATATTCCTCTCAGTACTCTTAAAATTACCGAAATACTTTACCATGAACAGTGCTTTTAGCACTTTAATTGCAAAATCGTTATCAACCTGTTTCTCGGCAAGTATTACAGCACTCTGCAACTCGCCACGAATGGTTGAACGGATACCCTCGAACAGCATATCGAAACTTACGATGGAACTCTCATCCTTTTCGCTTAGTTTTTGTGCCACGTGCTGAAATACACCCAGCATAGAGCGTTCGCCCACCGATGCATGCTTGCCCTGAAAGGCATTATGATTTGATAATGCCCTTATGCTTTGCTGAAATAAATCGAACTGGTATGGTATGAATGGGTATTTATTAATGAAATCCTTTTCATCTTGATAACCTTTAAACTGCACCCCTACCTCGGAGAATGATAGTAGGGTCTCCATACTGGATTGTTCCTTTCCCCATACTTTTTTAAGTAAATCGCTGGCTGGTTCGGTTTTACTTAGCAAACGTTTTTCAATTACCTCATCCACGTTGGCTGATGTAAGTGGTATCTTTAGTTTAAATCGTGCCTGAATCTTGGAGAAATCATTCTGTTGCGATTTGGTCATATCGCCAACCACACGCTCCATATCTTCCTGAGAGGTAACCAGTATCCATGAATTTCCTTTAGTTTTGGAAGCCAATGTTTCGGCAATGGTCTGTAGGTTAAGCATCAACTTGGTGTTATCGGATATGTATTGCCCCACCTCATCAACAAAGAAGTTTAATCGGAAACCCTTGGGTTTGGTTTTAATGTAATCGTTAACCTTTGCGCAAAAATCTTCCACCGATACACTTGAATCCTTGCGAATGGTTTCAATGATGTTGTGGTATTTTTCGGGTGTGTCGCCCATTAGTTGGGATAGCACTTTGCCCATACCATCCTTAACCTTCGGTGAGAAGTATTTTCTACGGGCATTCGTCCAGAACTCGCCTGTTTCCTTTTCAAAGACTTCCTGAAATTTTTTGTACAACCCCTCGTTGTCAATCCAACGCTCAAATTCAGCCACGTGGCGTTGTCCTCCAAAATACCCAAGGTGGTCGTTAAAAACCTTGTAGAACACGTTTAAAAGGGCATCCTCTTCCTGTGTGGTTGTAATTTGTGCCTTCTGGTCGATATTGAATAGTATGGATTCAGATGGGATACGTGTTGCGTTTATTATATCTGCTTTAAGTAAATCATCATTTTCAATTTTTTCGGCAAACACCTCGCCCAACTTGTAACCATTGAACTCACGGTTTTCTAGTACATACGAAAGAATTTTCAGCAAATGCGACTTACCAGAGCCAAAGAAACCCGAAATCCATACACCATTAGCACCCTGATAATCGTTGTATGCCGAAAAAAAATCAGTTATCTTTTTTGATATTTCATTGGTAACCACGTACTCCATCATCTCATCGAGCACATGCTCTTGGTCATCGGCTTTGATAACCGTTTCGATGGTACGATTAATGTCCTTTTGAAAGAAATTGTTTAGTTTCATCTGTCTGTTTTATTTTTTTAATGGTACAGATGGAACATCCATAGGATAGTCTATTACAGGTATGGCAAGGCTATTATCATGGATGTTTCATTTTTTCAACTTGTAGGTGTCAATATTGAATGCTCTGTAGTAGTTGTCGTCTTTTAGTAAACCAAAAAGTTCCAGCGATAATCCGTTGTAATCGCCAGAGAAAAACATAATGGTTGGTGCTTTCTTTGCCACGTTTTGTAAGTTATTTAGCACGCTATGCGAACGGATGTAAGGAAACACCAACCCAATTCCTGTGAGAAAGTAAGCCCTTGCATTGCTGGCATCAATCATGGATTTAATCTTGGGCATTAGTACCTCGTTTATATCCAGAATCGACCGTAATGCTTCCTTGAACTCGTCTTTATCCATGGATTTTTCCAGTTCGAATATCTCACCGTCACCCAATTCGCTGTTTAGAATATCCATTACCATATCGTATAGGTTCAGTTCAAGAACGGGTATACCATCGTTGTCGAGTTTGTTTTTTAAACCACGAATGGCGTTTTCCACCTCGTTATATTGATTGGCTTCAAATGCTGCAACAAAAAATGGTATCTCACCACCCAATGATTTCATCTGAAGAAAATCCTCATCAGATAATACTTTATATAAGTGTTCAAACCTATTTGCTATGCTTTCCATTTCAATGTTTTAACTGTTTGATATCCATATCTGAAATCAGAAATATTTTTAGCCATAATGGGTCATCATCAACGATTGCCTTAACCACCTCTGGTTGCAATATTTGGGGTTGAATGACACGTTCCACAGCGTTATTGATTATACCAGACTGTTCGAGAATACGAAACATTACCTGTTTCGCCTTCTTCATGGTTGTTTCGGAGAATTGTTCAAGTTCGGGATGCAATTGAACTTTACTATCAATAAATGATTTGTAATCCGATTCGTGAATCTGATAGTTGAAAACCAACACCTTTTCACGCAATACATCAATGGTAAAATCTTTAATAAACGTGTAGTTTTTGCAAATGGATAGAAATGCTATTTGTTTTTGGACGTTGAGGTCACCGTGAATTAAGATGTTCATCTGGTCTGGAGTTAGTTTTTCCAACCTGTTTTTTATCTCACGGAATCCCCTAGTGGATGAACTGGTTTTACCCGAAATGTACGTCCCTCCATTTTCTCGTAATGTTGATAAGTCATTCACCCCATCTTCAATGGCAAGTTTTGCCACTCTAACCATATCGTTAAGACGTAACGACATGGCAGTGAATGAGAGCACGTATTTTGATGATTTATCCATTTATACGTTCACAATTGTTTTTACAGGCACTTCAAGCAGTTCGCTTAATTTCTGCAAATGTGATTTATTGGGCATACTCTTGCCCGAACACCAGTTGCTCACCGTTACCTCGGACACACCCAACCTACTGGCAAGCCATTTCTGTTTAATCCCTTTCGCCTTCAATAGTTCCTTCAGAAGCATGGGTTTAATAAAAATTAAAGTTTTGCGACAATAAATTTAGGGAAATAAATGGTTGTGCAATGAATAAAAGCATAAATAAATGAAGAAAAGTTGGTTTTGTAAACGGTTAATCCCACAGAATTTCCTTCCCATCAGGGTCTACCTCCATCTTGCCATCATCACATTTGGGGCATGGACGGAGGCGGGTCTTCCATTTTATCAAATCGGTTTTTGAACTACACTTTGGGCAGGTTAAGTCCAATCTATGCTTGTTTTTCATATTTTTGAATAGAATATCATGTCTTTTGTAAGTTTCGCCTTCTCTATCAATACAAACATCTACGATGTTCTTGCAACTATTACAGATATAGGTATCAACTACGGCAATCATACCCCAGTCCTTCCCAGCACTGGTGAGTACCGTGTAGTCGCATTTAATGCATTTATAGGTTCGTTTGCTGCCCATAAATTATAGTAAGATATGACCTGTCGAGTATCAAACTTACAAAATGAATTTTAAAAATTCATTTTTATAGCAATGGTTGCCACCTCGATTTTCTATCTTAAGCACATTTCAACCAGAAAAAATCATCAATTTTTATTTTTTTTCTCCCAAATAGTAATTTATAATATTTCTTAATAAGACGTGTTTTGTGTAGATAATTTCATCTAAAAAATTGCTATGCATCTATATTTCAGAAACATATAAATTCAAAAAACGTTTTTAATTAAAAATAGTTGATGTTTTTAATTAAAAACAGTGTTTTTAATTAAAAATGGTTGATATCCATACGGTTGTGGAAACCTCTTTGTAACAATCTCATTTTTTTCCGTATATTTGCATATAGAAACAAGCACAGGATTTTGGATTTTTAAAAGCGGATAAAGAAAGATTTTTAAAGCGTTATTTTTTCATTTTGAAAATAATATACACAAGGGCAGGTAGAGATACCTGCCTTTGGTGTATTAAATAGGTTAAAGTATTTTTAATTAAAAACATTTTTTTGCGCTAGCTAACTGATATTAAAGTAGAAATGAATTTTTGTGATTACCTGTTTTTAATCAGTTCTTAAATCGATAACTAGATAACAACAAAATATAATATGACTATGGACGGAAGAGTAGAAAGAAGGTACGGATAACGCTCCGTTACTGAGTACAAAAACAAACCAATAAAACTTAGTGGACACATTATGAATAACTTGCAAATCATGCTGATTTGCGCATGGGAAAGGTCTGTCTTGTTGTCAATGAAAAAATGGAAATTGTTTAACTAACATACTAAAACGATGAAGAAGCAAAGAGGAAATCACAAAGGGTTTGGCTAAGGATGCCAACTAAAACTAACCAATAAAACATAACGAATTGAAATGAAACGGGTTGCAAACACGAGGATTTGCAAAGTGGGAAGATTACGTCCTGATTAGAACGAAATTGCGATAAACACTTAAATATTAAACATATATGAATACACTTATAAGAGTAAGGTCTCCAACACGACAAATGGCATACCTTGAAAACTGGAAAAGCTATGCCAGTGAAAAGATGGCTAAAACATTAATTAATAATATTTTAAAACTTTATAGTTATGAAGAAAATAATAAATGGTGTTAGATACAACACCGAAACTGCTCAAAAATTAGCAGAGAATTATAACAATTTAGGATACAACGATTTCTATTATCTAAATGAGGAAATATATCGAACTACCAATGGGAAATACTTCTTGTTTGGAGAAGGAGGTGCTGCAACTAAATATGGTATTTCTGAAGGGAATTTCAAACATGCATCCGAAACCATAATACCCCTTAGCGAAAAAGAAGTATTTGATTTGCTTGAAAAGTGGAATGAGGTTGAGATGATTGAGGAATTGTTTCCTGATAGAATTCAGGACGCTTAATTGAATCTTTTATTATGAAAATAAGGTCTCCCACTCAAAGCAAATGCTTTCTACATAATTCTTTCACTATGTATTATTTGAATCAAAAACTCTATTAGATGGTTAATGTCGAGACCATTAATATTAAAAATTGACAAGAAAAACAAAGGGAGTTCCGATGCCTTAGTTCGGCTAACTTTAAATCATTAAATTAAATGAAAAATGAAAAAATTACTAGAGGAAGGTACGATGAGATAATATTCTCGTCAATACCTATAAGCATTCAAAAGAAAGTCAAAAAACTCGTAACCTTAGCTACAAAAGCCAATAAAGTTGATGAGCACGGCTCTTGGGACTTTGGTTGTGAATTTGACAACAGGGGTCGTGGAAGTGCTCTAAACTGGGATTTATATGCGTATGGTTATGACTTTCATTCGAGAAAATTATTGGTAATAATACAAATAAGGTATTACCAGAAGGCAAAGAAGAACTACTTCCCAGTAATTCGCAAGAACTACTACCTGCTTGGTCGCAACGAAGACAAAACAGTTTTTGCCCATCCTATAGAATCAAGAGTTGTTAGGCATGCTGTTAACAATGGGAAAGACCCAATTCTTGCCATACAGAACTGGATGTTTCAATGTGATTACAAGAAGGTAATAAGGCAAGGGGACATAGCTTTAGTCCCAACCCAAAGACCAAGGGGTGAATTAATAACATCAAATGAAATTGTTTTACAGGACTCGCACCAACTAGAATCCGAGGAAATTTACTTGAATGGGGTTTACTACGTGAAAAATCCAAGGGTAAAGCATCTACCGAATACTCATCCTGAAGTTAAAGGTGAGGGATGGTTTAAAGTAATGGTAAGTAATCGAGCTAACTACTGGAAGTTTGCTGCCCCAACGGTGGATTAAGTCAAGTGAACTAAGGTTTCATTCTTTCCATAGTTGTCCGTAGATGTCCGCAAAATGTCCGTTGATTGTCCGTTAATATTTCACGTATATATCTGTATATTAATTTTTTATGAGCATAAACGGACAAACAGTCACAACCCTCTATCTTCTTATTTTTTTTTCTATTTCACGTAATAGATTAATAAAGAGAGATATATAATAAGTAAAAATCTCTACGTGTGAAAATAGAAAGTTATAAGTAGAGTACAAATGGTGTCCGTTTGTCCGTTGAGTCAAATAACACATTAATAATCATAGAGATATAATTTAGTGAAACGGACAAATAACCGACAAAACAACGGACAAACAACGGACAAACAACGGACAAAAATGATTAATGCTTTTGGTGAAATTTTTTATTAAGATTTTCATCCTTTTGGGTTTGTTGTGAAGTATTTATTGTTGAAGAGTTATCTGGCGGGGGTAGTCTTTATCATAGTGGTTTGCTACCCCTGCCTTTGTGAAACAAAAAAACCACTATGTCACAAATAACTGTATTTAACCACTATGAAAAATGGAAGAGAAAAACTTATTCCCTAAACAAGCACTCCCTGCTTGGTTTTCAAACTGTATTCAAAATTACTGCAAAATTAACGCATCCGATTTTGCTGGTTTAGCCACAAATATGCTAAATGCAGCTGGTTATGCACTATCCTGCAATTATGAACTATTCGTGAAACAGGGTTGGATTGAAAGACCAAACCTCTGGACAATCCAAATCGCTAGGTCAGGTGCTGGCAAGAGTCATCAATTTGATGATGCCATACGTTCCATTAACCAAAAAGACAAACAGCTATATGCCCAATTTAAAACTAAACAAAAAGTTTATCTTGACCTATTGCAATTAGTCAAAGCCACTAAAAAGGATAACGACAAAGATTCAATTTTAAGAAAATTTCTGATGGATAATGGTTTGGGACACTTAGTTGAATCATTTGAAAAAAATGGTGAAAGCGCAATAAAACCCAAACTATTAAACTGTAGCATAGAAAACTTCACCTTTGAGGGTTTGTATAAAACAATATCCAACAATGAATTCAAACCATTGCTAATAAAGTATGATGAGATTAGAGGGTTATTTAACAACTTCAATAAGTTTAGCAAAAGCGATGACGAGGAAGCGTTCCTGAAACTTTTTAACTACGCCCCGTTGAAGAAAACACGTCAGGACGATGAGTTAAACATTTATATAGAAGAAAAGACCATTAGCGTGATTGGTACAACGCAAAAGGCAGCATTGTTTGATATCTTTAAGCTAAATCGAATTCAAAATGGGAATGTTTATAGGTTTTTATTTGTCATAAGTAACAATGGAGATGAGGGTACAAATGTTTTTGATAACCTAAACACTGATGTAATTAACAATGATGCATTAAGTGAATTCTACGAATTCTGCAATTTCTACTTAAATAACTATGAACATGATAGTAAACGTCACTCCTTAAAACTGGATGATGAAACCTACACTTTCCTTAGGGAATGGAGGGAAGAAATGAATCAAAAATACCGAACAGTATATGATGATGAGGCGTATGATTCCGCAATGGGGAAAATGGACAGTTATATTCACAGAATTGCCATAATTATTAATAGGTTAAGACTTTTTGGTGAGTACAGAGAGAAAGGGGACTCCAATGTGCTATCTTATAATACGATTTATATTGATGGTTACCGTAATGCTGCACTTCTAGTAAATTTCTATCTTAGCAATGTGATGAGTGTACTAGATACCGTAAGCGTTAAATCAAATCAACATTTTAAGAACGAAGAAGAGGAACTATTTTACCAAGATTTGCCATTGACTTTTTCTTGGAGTGAATTTGTATTATCTCATTCGAAAATTCTTAAAGTCTCAAGAAAAACATCCGAACGGAGACTCAGGCAGTGGATTGAAAAGGGTTTAATTAGAAAACCAAATGGTAAGAATGAGTATCAAAAGACTATTTAGCTTGACAATAAAACCGTTACTGCTCCGCATATAATTCAGGAGTAACTTTTCATCTCGTACCTCGTCCACCCTAGAAAAAAAATGATTATAAAGAGTCCAATAACCCATAAATGGCTTGAGCAGACACTGGATTGGGTTACATTAACCGTCAAATAAGACTATTGTTGCTTCTTAAGCTTATACTCCAGCAAAATAACCAGAGCAGATTCAACGCTGACGGCAATATCCCGCCTATTTTGCTCTAAATATCTATTCTTGTAGTCTTTGATTAGTTTTTTCAAATCTTCGCCCTCATTAACAACCCTTTCAAGAATTTCAATCTTCTGGTCAATGGTTGTGTGTCTCCACTCACTGGATAAAGGGTCAAATATTGTCCTGAAAGTTCTATGCTTCCACAAAGCACCCTTGGCAAAAATCTTGTCCAATCTGCTTTCATACCAGTTATTGTTTGTCATAATGAGTTGTTTTTTATTAGCGAAACAACAGAGATACCCAAATATCGAGTTTGGGTTCAACTATTCATTAAAGATAAGAAAAAATGGTCAATACATAGGACTGCAAAATCTATTTAAACATGAAAAATCATATTGTCATCCAATTCCACAACCCGTTGATTGAATATGTTTTTGTATTCCGATTTATTGAAGGTATGGATTGGTATAATTGCCTTTGGGTTAATGGCATCAACATACTCTTTTAGGGTATCAACATCGGCATGTCCGCTTGTGTGAATATCGTGAATGGTGAAGTTCTTATCTAATAGCCAATCCAAGAATTCTTTTGTTTGTGGTTGGTTTTTATAACCCTCCCACATAGAATAGACTAGATTACCGTTCTCGGCATCAATCATTTTTAAATCGGTCTTCATGGAGGGTCGTACAATCAGAACGTATTTGGAAGGATTCTTATTAATCTCATCCTTAGATATCTTATGCTTGGTGAATAGGTATGCAATATCCTTATGCCCATTATCAAATAACCTCTTGGTTAGCCAGTAGGGATATAGTACCTGAATGCTATCATATCCCTTCAAGGGTGTGGGAAAGCCAGCAAACTCCGACAGCATGTCAAGAACGTAAGTGGTATAAATATCGGCAACCAATATCTTGCCCGACCTTACACATGCCCTGTATATTGAAACCAACCTATCGAGGTTCTGGCTTGAGGTGTAGATGTAGTTTATTGATTGGGATTTTTTGAACAGTTCCACCAATTCATTTTCAATATCCGCTTCGGTTTGAAACTTGCTAGAACCCCTGCCTATGGTTGTGCCCTCCAATAAAAGGTAGTCAATATCGCTTGGCTTATTGGATAAAAACCACCTATATGCTCTTGATTTTCTGCCGTGAGAGCGAAAATCACCGCTATAGAACAACCGCTTACCCTCAGCTTCTAAAAGAAAAGAGTATGAATCGAATGCTAAGTGGTCATTCCAGTAGGGTGTTATGGTGAAATCACCAATTGTGAATGGAACACTTTTCTCAAAGAAATAGGTTTTATTAACGTGGTTCTGTTGACTTAAAAATATGTTGTTTATCTCAAGTAGCTTATGGGTCGCCTTGCCAAGCCAGATGGGGATGGTCTTGTTGAGGTACTGCATTAAGCCAAAATGGTCTTGATGTGGATGCGAAATAATAACTCCATCAATTGCTAAGGGGTCTGAGTATGCCCCTTGGACATTGGGCAGTACGCCTTGGCTTATGAGTTCATCGGTTGATTTACCAGCATGGATTTTCATATCAAAACCATCACCTTTTGGTGTTACCAATGGCATCCCAAAATCCAGTAATATTCTAGTGCTGGATGATTGTAGCTCAATACAAGTGCCCCCAATCTCATTCGTACCCCGATGGATTATTAGGTTCATTTGTTGTGAACCCTTAGGGTTATCCTATCAAAACTACCTAGTCTGTCTATTAAGGTTAAATTACCATCATTATCATATAACTCTCTTACCATTGAAATTGAACAAACAAACACATCATCCTGATTTATATGGCTCACATTTCTCCCATCATAGTATTCTCTGGGGATAAGAACCATTTTCTTAATATTATTAGTGAGATTGATGTCAAGTAAAAACACATCTTTAACCTCTTTATTAATGTAAGGAATTAGTGGTTTAAATAAATCAGCATAATCGTTGACCTGATTAACTACATCATCGATTTTCTCTGATGATTTATCCGTTTTCAACTCGATAATCCAAGGGTTATGGTGCTTGTCGTACCCCAATAAATCAATTCGCTTACCTCTCTCACCCAAGGGTATTTCATAACCTAAAATTCGAATGTCAATATATTCTGCTGTTGACAAATCAACCCTGAGATTACCGATTAAATACAACGCATTCCTACACTTGGCTTCTCTTGAATTGTTTTCTGGGGATAACTTACCATGAAATGTGCCTAATTTAAAGTTCTTTGTTCTTGTTGGTTTCATAACTTTTTTTGGTTTAACCTTAATATCAATATCAAAAAACCTACATCCATCTCTTACATCATATGTGAGCCAATCAAAATGCTCTTTACTGAAATCCTTAGCATCTATTCCACGCTTGTAATAACTATCATAATCAACGTGAAAACTAGAGGATGACAAGGAGAAAGACTTAATCCCCTCCGATTCTAGATATTCAACAAATTCATCAAAGGAGTCAACATCAACATTGCTATGGCTTGTTGAGCTGAGAGACAGCATCTCCTTAATCGAAATGCGAAACTTTTTATTCATATCAAATTAGTCTTAGTCACGTCTTACCATTATTCTACTTGAAACACTATAGTCGAGAAAATATGCCCTCTTTTCCCTGTCGTAAACAATATTCTCACCCCCCTCTTGCTTGATGTAAACTAAATCCCTTTTTATTGTTTTCTCTGAAACCCCAAATTCCTTTGCCAACTGTGGAATACGAACAAAATTGCCCTCTGGCTGAAGATGCCTAAGTATGGCAAACAAACGGTTAAGTTTATTAGTATAATCTCGTTTGCCAGCTTTTCGGCTAATGATATTGCTTCGCCTATTGAGTATGGTCATTTTTAACTGCTGCTCAAACTTTCCGTTGTTATCTGCAAGTACAAAATACGACCTTAGGTCACGGGGTATTTTATATTCAGATGTTAAGACCACAGCCATTTCTTTGGGACTGCTTAGCTCATTTATTTCCCTAAAATATTCTATGAATACATCATCCAGCAACTCAGGGTCTGCAATGTAAACAACCGCACCATAGGCATGTAGGTCGGTTGAGCATTCGGCATAGAAAAGGTTTAGATTTAATTCATCAATCACCTTTTCAACAATACCTACCAGCTCCTTATCATTAGATAGGACACAAACATCATCTTCAATTCGCTTCATCAAAACCATATCAATGCAATTTAAAATGATGTTTGTGTCCTATCTAATGATAAGGAGCTGGTAGG
>DDWD01000056.1 GCA_002345825.1 Bacteroidales bacterium UBA2295 | reverse complement strand
ACACAAGCCAATGCTTCAGCTTGCAACGGAGCCATATTTATGCCGACGCACTAAGGGTTAACTAACTTTAAGTAATATGAATGTGTTGACAAAGGAACAGAGACGGAAAAATATGAAAGCCAAAAAGAGCAAGTGTACAAAGATTGAAGAGCTGCTCGAAAAGGCTTTATGGTCAAAAAGATAGAGGTATTGAAAAAATAATGAAGGTGTTTTTGGGAAACCTGATTTTATTTTCAAAAAATATAAGATTGCAATATTCTGTAATAGTGAATATTTTCACGGAAAAGATTGTGAAACTAGAAAGCATCAATTAAAAACTAATACTGAGTTTTGGCACCAAAAAATTGAAAGAAATATTAAGTGAGATAAAGTTGCGAATGAGAATTTGTTAAAAACGGTTGGCAAGTAATTAGTTTTTAGAGCGAAGAATTTAAAAAAAAATCTTGACATTTGTGTATAAAAAATTGAACAAGCAATTGAAGGTAGAAAACCATGATAAAGTACTCTGAATTTAAAGAAAAGATAAATATTGAGCCACTCAAAGACATTGAAAATGAGCAGGCATTCGTGACCCATTATCTTCATAATTTAGGGAATGGTGCTACTCAATTCTTTGAGGAACCAGCATTAAAATATCTTACAAAATATGACTTTGACCGACAAGAAAAATTGAACTTTAACTGGGATATTCCTTTCCCATCTCCTAAAAATCCAAAGTTCAAATTTATTGACCTTTTTGCAGGTATCGGTGGAATCAGATTAGCATACCAAAAAGCAGGTGGAAAGTGTGTTTTTTCATCAGAGTATAACAAGTTTGCAAAAGTTACTTATGAGGCAAATTTTGGAGAAGTTCCATTTGGAGATATTACGGTAATTGACGAAAAAAGTATTCCAGACCATGACATACTATTAGCTGGATTCCCTTGTCAACCTTTTTCAATTGCCGGAGTTTCAAAGAAAAAAAGTCTTGGACGAAAACACGGCTTTCTTGATGAAACTCAGGGAACTTTATTTTTTGACATAGCTAGGATTTTAAAAGAAAAAAGACCAAAGGCTTTTATGCTTGAAAATGTAAAAAACCTTGTTGCTCATGACAAAGGAAGGACTTTTGAGGTAATTTATAATTCATTAGATGAATTAGGTTATACAGTGCATTTCCGTGTATTAGACGGAAAGCATTTTGTACCACAACACCGTGAGAGGATAATTATTGTTGGTTTTGACCGTGAAGTATTTAAAGGCAATGATAATTTTGAATTTCCAGAATTACCCAAACCCAAAAGAATAATTCGGGAAATATTGGAAGATAAGGCTGATTCAAAATATACGCTTTCTGATAAGCTATGGAATTACTTGCAAAACTATGCTGCCAAACACAAAGCTAAAGGAAATGGTTTTGGCTTTGGATTAACTAATTTGGACGGGATAAGTCGTACTATTAGTGCTCGATATTATAAAGATGGTTCTGAAATATTAATTCCGCAAGAAGGTATAAATCCAAGACGGTTAACACCCCGAGAATGCGCAAGACTACAAGGATTTCCCGATGATTTTATTATCCCTGTTTCAGATAATCAAGCTTATCGACAATTTGGTAATTCTGTTGTTTCACCGTTAATGCATGCTATAGCAAAGCAAGTTGTAAAAGTATTTGATGAATTCCATGAATCTAAATAACCTTAAAAACCTACTAATTGCAAACGGTTGTAAATCAATCTATGTAAAGAAACTTGCGCCAAATGACAATTCAAAGAACCAAGTATATCTTGGAGGCAGTTTTGATATTCTTAATGTTTTACCAATATCAAGTATTGAAACTGTAGAAGCCGGGGACTGGAAAAGAGAACGATTTAAAGCATCTATAAATTTTTTATGGATAAAAGATGATGGAAATTTAGTCCTTGCTCCACATTCACAATTAATATTATATCCAAAATATCCAGAAGTTAGATTTTCAGGTTTTCTTAAAGGTTCACATTATGCTCCTTCTGAATTAATGACCCAACGGTTGGCAGGAAGAGTACTTTTTATTTCAGTGAGCAATACTGGTCAAATATTAGGATACGTTGCACATCCCGAATCAACAATCGCAAAAGAGTTTGACATAGAAAAAGACATTGGGACGCATGGAGTGTTTTCAATCATTAACTTACCTCAATCTAAAAACAATAGAGACATATTGTTAAAAGAACTGGCACGAATACATAAACTCGATTGGATTGTCTCAAAACGTTTAGACTCTAAAGGAAATATTTTACCTTGTAAAGCCCCCAATTGTGGTGGTTATACTTTAGAAGCCGAGTTGGGAGTAACACCTAATGGATATTCTGAACCAGACTTCATGGGTTGGGAAATTAAGCAATTCGGAGTTACTAATTTTGAGCGTGTAAACTCAGCCGTAATAACTCTTATGACACCTGAACCAACTGATGGGATTTATAAAACTCATGGCGCAGATTATTTTATAAAGACTTATGGTTATCCTGATAAAATGGGAAGACCTGACAGGTTAAATTTTGGCGGAATCCATAAAGTTGGTATGATTCATCCTACAACTCAATTAGAAATGAGATTGATAGGATTTGACCTTGAAAGTGGAAAAATTAGAAACACAAACGGCAAGATTGCATTACTTGACAAAAATGAAAATGAGACTGCCTCGTGGAGTTTTGCATCTATGCTTTTGCATTGGAACAGAAAACACGATAAAGCATGTTATGTTCCTTCACAATCAATTTCATCAGAAGATAGAAAATACAAATATGGTAACAACGTGATTCTTGGAACAGGGACTGATTTTCAATTATTTCTTTATCAAATGGCTTTAGGAAATATCTATTATGACCCAGGGATTAAACTTGAAAATATATCAACAAACCCAAAGATTAAGAAACGTAGTCAGTTTAGAATTAAGTCAAAGTTTTTGCCTAATTTGTACAAAATCAACGAAATTGTAAACGTGATTAAATAATGCCATCTCTTCGCATCCATACACATTGCCAAGTCACATAAAAAGCCGACAGACAAACCAAAACTTATCAAAGAGTATGGCAGTCCAAACGTACAGGAGGGCAGAACACAATAAAGCGCGAAAACCAAACATATTGTATAATTACTGTCAGCCACCATAGTAATATCAAGGTTTGTGACCCGTATCATTCTGTAATTGTGCGATAAGAAACCACTTCGCACTCTGCCACTAATCATACAATTTACCGATGGATAGATCCTTGAATGTTTTTTGATTCTCTAATGCAAATATTTTCACTAAATGTTTGCAGGTAATAAAAAAGGTTGTACATTTGCAACCGCAATTGCGGATATGGCGTAATTGGTAGCCGCGCTAGACTTAGGATCTAGTGCCGAAAGGCGTGGGGGTTCGAGTCCCTCTATCCGCACCAAACCCAGCTTAACGGCTGGGTTTTTTTGTATGTGTAATTTTCATACTTTTGGTTTTTAGAATTCACTAAGACCCTAACGCTGATGCCTTTTACCGATCCGTTTTACCTATTGGCGATTGCCTTGTTTGTAGGCGCTAATATTTTATTCCTAAGGAGCATTTGGCTGCTTTTTTACTTCCCTAAAGCAGATGCTAGGGCAATGGATCGGTTTTACCGACAGCATTCTCTTTACTACAGTAAACTCGACGATAGATTAAAGAAGAGGTTTCTACAGCGCGCATACTCCTTTACAAAAAGTCTGAAAATTGTTGGCCGAATGGGCGCAGAGGTAACCCTACCCGTTAAGCTAATGGTGGTGGCGGCCATGGTGCAAATCACTTTCGGATTTCAGCAATACTTCCTTAAAAAATTCCGAACCGTTTTTGTTTACCCCGATTCATTTCGAAATCCACATACAGGAAATGTGCACGACGGCGAGGTGCACCCCGGAGGGCTAATCAGCTTCTCGCTAAAAAAACTTTTGAAAGGTTTTGATGACCCCTACGATGCCGTTAACCTTGGCCTGCATGAAATGGCACACGCTCTTATGCACACAATCTTAACCTCAAATAGTTCAATGGTAAATTTAAAGGCCGTTTTGAATGATGTGTTAGCAATTGCTAAGGTTGAGATGGAGAAGATTAATTCTGGCGGGGTTCATATTTTTAGGTCGTATGCCGGAGCAAATGCCAGCGAGTTTTTTGCCGTGGCCGTTGAGCATTTCTTTGAGAACCCAAAAAATTTGCAGAACGAGCTGCCCGATTTGTACTCAAAATTAGCGGTGTTATTAAATCAGGATCCTGTACATAATAATTATTGTATCCAGTAATACCTACCCTATGAAAAGCATAGCAAATAAATGGTACTGGTTTGGTGTTTATATTGGACTTGCCCTTTGTCTAGTATTCTTTTTTTCGCTTTTATATTTTACCATTTTTTATGTTGATGGCTGGAAAGGGCTAGCAGCTATGGTTTTAACGGGTGTAATTTGGGTTCTGTTTATCTTTTACGTATTCCGAGAATTGCTGAAAGTTGTTTCGGTTCAGATAACCAACCAAGGGATACTTGTTGCAACATCAAAAGAGGTTAAAACCATTGTTTGGAAAGATATTAAGGAGGTTAGCTACTACCGACGCAATGGATTTATGCAAATGGATACCATTACCATTGGTGCTATCGATACACCGCAAGATGTGAAAATCCATACCAATTATTTTGCCAATTCACACGAGCTAGTGCAGGCCATAAAATATGGAGTTGATTCGTTTGAGCAGAAGGGGTATGTTGAACTAAGCGGACTAGCCCTAATTAAAGTTAAGCCAATTAATCTCGATGAGATTAGGTATCAAAATTTTGTTCAAATTTCTAGGCTGCCAATACTCAACCCACGCACATACTTTCCTTTGGTTGGTTTGTTTGGCCTGTACAAGCTAATCACTGCCCCTTCAATCCACCTATTTGCTGTTATTATGTTTGTGGCGATTATATTGATATCGTTTTTAATTGGTACGCTGGGAATGGGTAGGATAGGGGTGTCCGATAAATTCATCGTTTTAGCAAGTTACTACTACCCATACCGCAAGTATTTTAGGCTATCCGATATCGATTGTATATACATTGAGCGCCCAACCAATAGCGGGCTAAAATCGGTGAGGGTATTAACCCTTGATGGTAAGCAAAAACTTTTCCCACTCGATAATCTGTTAAAGGCCGACTGGGATTTGCTTGCCGATACTTTGGCTAAAAACGGGCTGCGGGTTGTTGAGCGGTAGCTGAACTTTACTTAGCGCATTTTTGTTCTCCCCCTAAAATAATATTTATGAAGATCTCGCAGTTTAATATTCGCAATTTTAAGGTTGATGGTGGTGCTATGTTTGGCGTGGTGCCCAAAGTGCTTTGGAGTAGGGTTTACCCTGCCGATGACGAAAATTTAATTCCTCTGTCCCTGCGCTCGCTGGTTGTCGAAATCGATGGTAGGGTGGTGCTAATCGATACCGGTTTTGGAAATAAGCAAAGCGATAAGTTCTTTAGCCATTTTGGTATTTTTGGTGGCGATGGGCTAGTTGAAGGCCTTGCCAAGTTAGGCTACAAACCCGAGGATATAACCGATGTAATCCACACCCATCTGCACTACGACCATTGCGGAGGAGGAATTGCTATTAACGATAAAGAGGAGTATGTTGCCGTTTTTCCCAATGCCAAATATCATATTAGCAAGGTGCAGTGGGAGTGGGCCATAAATCCCAATGTTCGTGAGGCCGACTCGTTCCTGAAAGAAAACCTGCTGCCCATGCAGCAGCTGGGGTTGCTAAATCTTATTGAGGCTGAGGGTGAGCTGATATCCGGAATTGAAGTTCGCTTTTTCAATGGCCATACCCGCGGGCAGATTGTGCCAATAATCCATTTGCCTAATGGCAAGAAGTTGGTTTACGCTGCCGATTTATTCCCATCAACTGCGCACATTCATCTGGCTTGGAATATGAGCTACGATGTGGAGCCGCTGGTAACTATGCAGGAGAAGGAGCAATTCCTGATCGAGGCGCTTGAGCAAGATTATATTCTTTACTATCAACACGATTTTCACACCGAGTGCAGCACCCTGCAGATGACCCCCAAAGGGATTAGGGCTGGCGAAAAGCTAACCCTGTTAGAGGTGCTGAACTAGTTGCATTACTTGCTGTAGTGTATAGGTTATGAGTGGCCAAAAACAGCAAGCAAAAAGTAGCGTCGAAATAATGGAGTCGGTAAGTATAATGCTTACGACTCCATTTTTTTTTATCATTAATATCATTGAGAAGAATGCCCTAAGCAGTAGCTGGAGAGCAAAAAACGCAAAGATTCTTAGGCCGTAGGGATTGTAAGCGGTGGCTAAATCAAAATTACCACGAACAATTTCCGAAAAGCTAGCCGACAACCCCTTGCTGGGTGGTATTTCACCAGTTATCTCGGTGAGTAATGCGGGTATGGGATGGCTGTTGGCTTTGTATGTTAACGAGTACAGAATAACCCCAGCAAAAGCAATCCCAATTAGCAGGTTAACGTAGTGGTATGCACGTGCTGATGTGGTTGCAATGGTGACTTTTTGCTGTTTACTTTTTAATAAATTGGTCGGTAAACTTAAAGGCATGGTGCACATTGTATCGTTGGTGAAAGGGCACTTCCATGGTCATTTCGGTAGGTGTGAAGTTTATCTTAACGTATTTAGATCCAGGGAATAGCCTGTCGTAAAACTTTTGGGCTTCGAGTTTGAAATGTCCTGGTTTCTCATCAATTAGGTTAAATCGGATGTTTTGGAAGTAAGTCTTAACTAGTTGTGGGTCATATTCTCCGTTGTGGGTCACCTTAATAATGGTCGATTTGTAGCTGTTCACAATGGCCAATGGCCAAATTAGTGCGTAAAAATAAATCACTAAAGCATCGGTAAAATGCTCTGCAAGTGTTTTGCTGTCGGTATAAAACAGGTAGTAAAGAGCTATATGAAAAAGGGCAAGAATTGTGATGGTAACTCCAGTGGTGCCCAGCCATGGCCAAAAAATCTTATTGTTTGACGATTTTTTAAAAACAATTTCCATTTCAATTACAACTATGGTTGCTTATTGGTTCTTTTTAGATGAGTCGCCCTCAAGGTGTCGAAGTTTATTCTCTAAACTATCAATTTTTTCTGTGGAATGTTCCTCTACATCAATGTCAATATTCACATCTAAATCTCTAAAGGCATCGCGCAACCCTTTTTCTATTTGTTGACGTTGAATGGGGTCTTTTAGTGCACTATCGGTGATAGTGCTAAGTCCGCTAAATATCATAAGCCAAGCGGCTGCAAGAATTATTGCCAACGACGAAACAACCAGCGAGATTATTCCAAGGCTTTTGGCTCCATTGCCCCTTGATGCCTGTACAATGGATATAATGCTGAATATTATGGCTAGTCCGCCAGGCAAAAAGGCAACCACTCCAACGCACGGAATAAATGCAACTATAAGCGATATTATGCCCATTACAATGCCAATTATGCCCATTACTTGGCCTTCGGTCGATTTTTTATACTCTTCCATAAATTGTTTTTCTAAGTACTATTAAAGACGATTTGTTTACAACGATGCTGCAAGGATCTAGGTTAATCTTTATCTAAAATAGCCAATAAATCTCTTTCAAGGGTTTCGGTTGGACGCTCAACTATCCGTCCAATTTCATTGCCGTTCTGTCGGATTATAAAGGTTGGAACATAATCAATGTAACCCTCGGTAACTCCTGCTTCAGGAGAAACTTTTTTGCGGTTAACGGCTATCATTTTATATCGACTTTTTGCAAGGTCGAGCTTGCTCAGCAGCTTTATAAACCTAGGGGTTTCTCGTTTGCTGTCGGGGCACCAGGTTGCCACAATTAGTTCGAAAGTCACGTTTTTCAAAAGGGGTTTTATCTGATCAACCACTTCAGCATTTGGTTGGTAGTTTTCGAAACCCTCGTTATACCATAAGCCGAACAGCTCATTCTGAAAGTCCTCGGGGTTTACCTCGCCGTAAAGTATACTCTGATTCACCATCTCGTCGAAAATTATTTTGTTGTTATGCTGTGCAAACATAGCCATAGGGCTAATTAGCAAGGTCAGGGCCAGTATGCAATTCCTCATAATCCAAAAATTTGTTTTGTTAAAGGTACAACAAAAGTCGAAAACTTCAATAGCAAAAACTACGTGTGCAATATACGAATTACCTTATAAAGTTACGATGAAAAACATCTGTTTATTGGCTAGTAGAGTATCATCGTGGCATAGTTATAACCATTTGAAAACCTTATTATATTGAGAGGAAAAAATAATATTGAAAATCAAGTTCAAGTCACTTATTATTATAACTTTGTTTTTGAGAAAGTAATTTCTACACCCTAAACCTAACCTGATGTTTGATTACAAACCCAACATCGATAAGAAATTAATAAATCGTCGCGAAATAGTTTTTATAGTTCTTGCCGGTTTGTTCTTAGGATCACTCGCTATGCTCAATATACTTGGCATATCAAGGTACATCCACTTTCATATCAATGTTTTCAACCTGCAAATTCCCGTGATGTTTTTTGTGGGGATTTTACCTTACCCAATCACTTTTCTGTGTACCGACTTTATTAGTGAGCTTTATGGCAAACATAGAGCCAACATGGTGGTATGGACCGGATTGCTTCTGAATATCTGGGTGCTATTCGTACTTTGGCTCGGGGGGATTCTTCCTCCTGTTCCTGAAATTGTTGCCGAAACCGGTTTGCCTGCAGTTACCGATCAGGATTTTTCCTTTTTCCATATTCGAAAATTAACATTTGGAGCAACTGCCGCCTCAATGATTGCATACCTTACTGCTCAGTTTGTTGATGTTCATGTTTTTCACTTTGTGAAAAACATTACCAAGGGAAAACACTTGTGGCTGCGGAACAATGTGTCAACCCTTACCAGCCAGCTGGTCGATTCCGTATCTGTAGTTCTAATCACCTATTTCTATGCGCACGCAATACAAATACCCGAAGGAAAAACTGTTACTCAAACGCTTGTCATCTTTATTCTGTCAAGCTACATTTTCAAAATGTTATCAGCACTTTTAGATACAATACCCTTTTATATGGGAGTGAAATTTTTTTCAAATTACCTGCAGATTGACCCAGTTAGTGAATATAAAAAAACAGAAAATAAAACGCTGTCGTAATGGCTTTGCATGAAACGTTGAATCTTCGTAAGGATGAGCTGGTACCAGTGGCCATGATGGTATTTCAGTCGGTATTCCTTGGATTCTTTCTTGGAGCATTCGATGTAAGCGCAAATACCCTGTTCCTAAATAGTTTCGATCAGGCAATGATCCCCAAAGCCATTGTGGTTTCGGGCCTAGCGGGCATAGTACTAACTTCGCTCTACTCGTATTTTCAGGCACGGATTGAATTCTCTCGCCTTGCCATTTTAAACCTGCTCACAGTGTTTGTTTTAACTTTTGCCCTCCGAGCAGGTTACTACTTCTCCGATACCAAATGGTTGGCCTTTGGCCTGTTTGTGTTTATGGGCCCGCTAAACATTGTTGCCCTGGTAGGATTTTGGGGAACAGTTGGACGTATATTCGACCTAAGACAAGGGAAACGAATTTTTGGTTTTATTGATACAGGACAGGTTGTGGGGGTAATTGTGAGTTCATTCTCCATACCGTTTCTTGTTACCCTTGGTTTTAAAACAAATAACCTACTGTACATTAGTGCAATAAGTATTTTTCTGGCATTGGTTTTACAGGTTATTATTGGTGCAAAATACCCCACAAAGCTTAGGGTTAGAGCTGAGCAAGCTGGCAAGAGGAGTTCTTTTGCCGACACCTTAAGAATACCATACGTGCGCACTATGGCCATCTTCGTGATTTTATCAATGCTGGTGGCGTTTTTTGTGCATTTTCTTTTCTTAGCAGTTGCCTCGGAACGTTTTGATAATCCCGATGAAATGGCCAAATACTTTGGAGGACTCATGGGGTCGCTAACCTTTGTAAGCGTTTTAATAAAGGCATTTGTTTACGGGCCTCTGATGAAAACCTATGGTTTAAAAATCAGCCTTTTGGTTTCACCTTTTATCATGCTATTTGTAACGGTTAGTGCTGCTTTTATTGGAAGTTTCTTCGGATTTACGCTCGAGTCGGCCACGTTCACCCTATTCTTCCTTCTTATTTCGCTCAGCAAGTTTTTCCAAAAAGCATTGAAAGACTCTATCGAGAGCCCAGTTCTCAAGCTTATATATCAGTCACTCCCACCCGCAATTCGCCATGAGGTGCAAGCACGGGTCGATGGAACTATTAATGAGTCGGCAGCGCTGGCATCGGGTATTATTCTGGCACTGCTAGGATTGTTTGCAGTAATTACGCTGCTTCACTATGTGTATATACTAATCGGCTTTATTTTGATATGGTTCTATGTGTCCCTGAAACTTTTTAACGGATACCGAAAAACCCTAAAACAAACCCTTGAGAACGCTTCAACCAAACAGAAAGAGGAATCGCCCGAGTTACAATGGATCTCAAGTATTGCTCACCTACCTGTTGGTAAGCAGATTGATTTGTTGGAGTTGTCCAAACCTTGGCTCATCCCTGCGCTAATCGAAAGGTATCTGCACATAGCTGAGGGCGATGATTTAAAATCGATATGCAATTTCATTAAGCAGAAAGCACTGGTGGAAATGCTAAGCGAACTAGAAAAGCGCCCAAAAAACACAAACAACGAAGAGGATATCCACACACTACAGAGCACCATTACAGCGCTTGATGAACTAAAAACGCAGCTTGATGATGAGAAGAGAATAGCCGACCTCATGAACTCTAAGGATTTTAACGATAGGGTTCAGGCCGCAAGGTTAATCGGACTCTCTACAAAGTCAGAGGTTAGGCAGAAATTAACATTTTTACTTCGCGACCTTGTGCCGCAGGTCAAGAAGCAGGCCCTTTGGGCTGCCCGAGGAAAACGATCTAAGGAAATAGTTAGCTTTCTAATCGACTTCCTTGATAAGGATGAGTATGCACCCTTAGCCCATAATGCGCTAGTAAACTCAGGCGAGATTGGGCTCGAGATGCTTACAACTGCCTTTAGCCGGTCGGGAGCAACCGATAGTTTCCAGCAGCGCATAATCAGAGTAATTCCCGATACGGGAAGTGCCATTGCACAGGAGGTATTGTTTGAAAAGTTGAAAATCCAATCGTACCTAAAAACAGATGTGCTCAACAGCTTGCTTAGGCTCGATTTTGTGGCAGACGAACGCGAAAGCGTTACGCTGCACCAAATGATTATAGAGCAGGCGGGTGTATGTGCCTGGAACCTAAACCTCATTCATCAATGCCCATCAAGCGATAAGGCGCCTAAGCTTAAAGCAGAGCTTGAGGTTGAGTTCAATGCCAGCAGGCATAACCTTTTTCAAATCCTTAAGCTGCTATACGATAAGAGTTCAATCGACTCGGTGATCGAAAACCTTGAGGCGGNNCGTTTGCCATAGAGCTACTCGATACGTTTGTGGTTGAGGATCTCAAACCATACATATTCCCAATTCTTGAGGACAACTCCTTGTCGAACAAGATATGGGCGCTACAGAATTACTTCCCTCTACCCGAATATACACCCGAAACGTTGCTTAAAGCCATAATCAACCGTAATGAGAACCTCATAGGCAAGCGGGCAAAAATTTACGCCCTTAATGCATTTAGCAACCTTGAAAAGGTTGGCGTTTCTGTCGATCTTGTAGCTCAGCTTTTCAACACTGATAGGGTTTTGCGTCAGCTATCGGGACACCTCATTAGGCAAATTGACAAGGAGGGATACAACAGCTATCGTGCACGGCTAGGCGATAAGCTAAGGGTTGATTTGGATAGAAGCCTTGAGCTTTGGGAACTGATTGGTGAGTCGGCTGTCGATAGGCTGGAGTTTTTTAGCGAATTGCCCTACAGCAAAACGCATGCGGCACCCTTGTACTGGCTTTACAATTCGTCAACCCTTCTGATCTCGAATGTGGATATTTTAACCCTAGGCGTTTTTAAAAGTAAAAAGCACTACGTGCTAGTTGAGAAGGGAACAATGATGCTTGAGGTGGATGGTAAGCCCCAAAAACACTTTGTTCCGGGAGATATTTTTGTGGTAGATGGCGTTAGCGGGAACAACAAAGCGCTTAAGGCCACCGAGGGAACGGTTATTCACTATATCGATTACAACAAATTTATGTCGAGTTTATATAATTCTGATTTCTTAATAGACTATATCCAATGAGCAAATTTAAATTACCACGGCATTTGAACATATTTTCTTACATGAAGCAAACTTCTATCTTTCAGCAGCTCATTTACAACGTGGTGCTACCCGTTGTGGTTGCCTTACTACTTTTGGGTGTTTACAACTTTCGTAATACCCGTGTTATGCTTCGGGAGCATCGAGAAACCCGAAACTTTCTCATTTCTGACGAACTTATCCAAGTGCTCAAGTTCCAGGATATAACCCTGGCCGTGATTGAGGAGAAGTTTAACGACGAGCTAGAGGCTGTAAGTAACGATATTACGCAGACCCATTTAGTTAACCCCGAGCAGTTTGCCCGAGTTGATCTTAAAGCATTGAGGAATACCCTAGGGCTAGATCCTAAGCTATACGATATTTACATAATTGATACTAGCGGAGTTGTAATTAACACCACATTCGATAAGGATTTGGGGCTTAACTTTTTTAGCTTTGGGAAAGAGCACGAGATGCATATTAGGCATATTTTTCATCAGGGAGAGTTCGTTAACGAAAAATTTACCATCGAGGGAAGTACCCGTCGGCTTAAAAAATACACCTATCAGCCCACGCTTTGCGGGGACTACATTGTAGAACTCGGGGTATACTCCCCCTCGGCCGACGAGGTGATCGACATTATTAAAAACATGCTCGATGAGGTGGCCTGCAAGCATAGCAACATCGTTTCGGCTGAACTATTTATGAATGCCGACGATCCGTTCTCGCTTACCATTACCGATGCTATTGAGGAGGACGAGAAGGCATTTCTGAAAGAGCGGTTTGTTAAGAAGGATAGCGTAACCGTTGAAACGAGAGCCGATAAGCGATTCCTCTCACACCAGTATATATACACCGAATCCGACGATTCAGAACTTTACAAAGGTTCTGTAATTCGCATTGTCTCCGATAGAACAGACGAAATTAAGGCCGAGTTTATACGAATGCTAATTTTTATTCTGATATTTTCGGTTATACTTTTTCTAATCATCATACTTATATATCGAAAAACCAAGGTTATAACTAATCCCATTAAAAAGTTGGTCGATCACGTCAACCGAATATCTTCGGGAAACCTTAGCGAGAGAGCCGATGTGAATGGAAGTATCGAGATTGTAACCCTTTCGCGACGATTCAACAAGATGATTGCCGAGCTGGAAGAGCTGTATCGCGACTTGGAGCAAAAGGTGAAGGATAGAACAGCCGAGGTGGTGGCCCAAAAGGAGGAACTGGAAGCGCAACGCGATTTGCTTGCCGAGCAGCAAAAGCATATTATGGATAGCATTCAATACTCCAAGCGTTTACAGACTGCCATATTGCCAACGCATGAATTTATTAATGAGCTATTTCCCGAATCCTTCGTTTTTTACAAGCCCAAAGATATTATTAGTGGAGACTTTTACTGGTTTTATCAGCATGGAAACAAGCGTTACTTCTCAGCCATTGACTGTACCGGACATGGAGTGCCGGGTGCACTGGTATCGATGGTGGGGCAAAATTGGCTGAACTATGCAGTAAAAGACCTACAGCTTGAGAAACCCGCCGAAATACTTGATGCCCTTAACCAGGGTGTAAAGGCAACCTTTAAGGAGAAGGACGATGATTCATCTGTTAAAGACGGAATGGATTTAGCCCTTTGCTGTGTCGATTATGATGCAATGACCCTCGAGTTTGCTGGAGCATACAACCCTGCACTTATTATATCTAACGGGGAGTACACCCAGATTAAGGGCGATAAATTTCCCATTGGGGCTTTCTTTAAGGAGAAGAGCGGTAGCTTCACTAACCACAAGATTGAAGTCAAATCGGGCGATGTGGTATACGTGTTCTCCGATGGGTATCCTGACCAATTTGGTGGACCCAAAAACTTTAAGTTTATGACCAAGCGTTTTCGCGAAATGCTAATTGAAGTGCACCAATTGCCCATGTTGGAGCAGTATCAGATTTTAGATTCCACGTTAAAGGATTGGATAGGAAGTTTGGAGCAAGTCGACGATATCACAGTGATTGGTATTAAAATTTAAGTAGGATGTCAAATCTTAAGGTAGTCATATGGTATAATCAACAGGTCGAAGCAGAGAGCTTGTTTGCTCAAGGCTTTTCGGTTGATATTCAGAAATGCCTTGCTCGGTTTTTGCCCAATTACAACATCGAGGTTTTACATAATGCTAAGGGTGAACGCTGGAACTTTCATATCCAATCGGCTGATAATCCGGGTGTATCCTTCGATAGCGGCTCCAAATCATTTCATTACCTTGTTCAAATCGAGCCAATCGACGGGAGAATGGCCAATAACGCCAACGAGCAATATCTATTTTGGGAAAAGCACTACGAAACCGATGAGGTTAAGTTGTATCGTCGCGATTATAAAGAAACAAGGTCGAAATATTGGGAGAAACTCACTGACATAGCTATTGCCATTAGGAATGGAGAGGTGGAGGAGGATCACGTTTCCAGCATGCCAAAGGTGTACCTTTCGCTCGATGATAACCATAACAATGCCGACCGGGAGAACATAAAGCGCGATTTAAGCGATTTGGGATATCAGGTGATTCCCAATAGCCCGCTTAGCAGCAATTTTTCAGAGTGCACCCAACAAATCGATCAGGCTCTTCGGGGTGTTCAAATCGTAATACACCTTATCCCACCTGTATATACAATACACTTTCCCGAAAGCCACCTGTCGCTTACAGAGCACCAGTGTAACCGGTCGGCCCAACTTATGGGTCATGGGGATGAGGCTCCCCTCCGAATTATATGGATATCATCGGCATACGATATTACCGATGAGGAGAATCAAATATTTATTGAGAAGATACAGCGCGATCAAAGCCAAACAAAAGGTTCTATCGTTCTCAAATCGTCCATCGAAGATTTAAAGAAATACTATCGCCAAAAAGTTGCCTTGTCCACATCGCCATTGTCACAACCCGACGACTCGATTGATGTGTACCTTGTATCCGACGACTCCTTGTGTGAGCAAAAGGTAATTAAGGAATTGGGCGAAAGGCGAGTGAGTGCCTCATCACATATCAATAACATTTCTTACACACAACACCTTAGGCTGTTGAGCAAGGCCACCTCGGTTGTTGTTTGCAATACCTCCAATAATCCTAAGTGGTTGGCTGTAAAAGCAAATGATGTTTTAAAATCGAAAGGAATTGATCGGGCTAAGCAATTCGAAAAGGTTATCCTTTATAAAAACGATAAAGCGCTAGATTTGGAAACACCCGAGGGTGTTTTTACCGATGTGGTTGATAACCTTTCTGATTTGCACAAGATCTTTAACCAGAGTTCTAACAAATAAATTTATGGTCCATGGATACCTTATCCAGGCAAAATAGTGCTGTAAGCATTTTAGAAAACCCCTTCCCTGGTTTGCGACCCTTCGAACCCAAGGAGGCGCACCTTTTCTTTGGCCGTGAGGGACAAAACGAGGAGATTATTGAAAACCTCTCCGCCAATAGGTTTGCGGCAATACTCGGAGCATCAGGCTCGGGTAAGTCGTCGTTAATTTATTGTGGTTTGCTCCCTACACTTTACGGAGGATTCCTTCACAATGGTCGATCGGAATGGCGAGTTGTTATTACGCGCCCAGGAACCAGCCCCATCGAGAATCTAGCCTTTTCAATTGCAGGAACTTTTGCCACGGGTGCCAATGCAGATATTGATCCCGATGCCATGATGAATCAGGCCTTGCTTAAACGATCTGCCGATGGTATATCCAAGGTGATTAAGCAATGTGGCCTCTCTAGCAATGAGAACGTACTAATTTTAGTGGATCAATTCGAGGAAATTTTTCGATACCAGTATTCTAGCAATCAGTCGGATGCACTCGATAATGTTGAGCACTTCATCAACTTACTGGTGAACGTGGTTAAGCAACAGGAACTCCCCGTTTACGTGGTGGTCACCATGCGTTCCGATTTTATTGGCGATTGTTCCCCTTTCCAAAAATTTACTCGATTAATTAACGACAGCCACTACCTAATTCCTCGAATGACCCGCGAGGATTTTCGCAAAGCCATTACCGGCCCAGTTGCGGTTGGTGGTGGACAAATATCCGATCAGCTAGTGCAGCTGCTGCTAAACGAAATGGGGAACAACCCCGATCATTTACCCATTCTACAACACACCCTAATGCGTACATGGGAGTATTGGGTAAAGCATACCGATACAAGCAGTCCCATAGGTATGGTGGAGTACGAGGCTACAGGTAGATTGGAACGCAGCCTATCGAACCATGCCAACGAAGCCTTTGATGAGTTGTCGGTTGAGCAGAAAAGGGTGTGCGAGGTAATATTCAAATCGCTAACTGAGAAAGGAGCAGATAATAGGGGTGTCCGCCGACCAACAAGCGTTAAGGATTTGGCGGCTATTGCCGAAACCAATTCCCAAATGATTATTTCTGTGGTTGAGATTTTCCGGCAGCAAGGTCGAACTTTTCTAACACCTCCACCCCATATACAGCTAGACGAAGAGTCGATAATTGATATTTCCCACGAGAGCCTTATGCGGGTTTGGGATAAGCTTAAAATTTGGGTCGAGGATGAGTCGTCGGCTGTAAAGATGTACCTACGCCTTGCCGAATCGGCCGACTTGTATAGCCAGGGCAAAACGAGTTTGTGGGGGCCACCCGATTTGCAGATGGCCATAAACTGGCGCGAAAAGCAGAAACCTAATCTGGCCTGGGCAGTGCGTTACCACCCCGCTTTTGAGCGCACCATGGTGTACCTACGAACCAGCGAGGAGGAGTACATTGCCGAGGAGGAGAACAAAATCCGCCTACAGAAACGAGCTCTTCGGCGCTCAAGAATTGTTGCTGTTATACTGGGTACTGCAGGTATGATATCCATTGGACTGGGAATTCTGGCATTAATACAGCGGCAAGACGCCCTAAAAGCACAAACAGAAGCCCTTGAGCAGAAAGATATTGCTGAGCAGCAACGAGTAGAAGCCGAAGCCCAAAAGTTGCTGGCCGATGAGAATGCCGAATTGGCTCGCCAGCAGCAGGAGGCAGCCGAAAAAAGCCAGAAAGAGGCGGAACGACAAAGTCAGATTGCACTTCGTAACCTTAATGAGGCCAATAGGCAGCGCGAAATTGCCAACCTACGACAAAAAGAGGCCACCGAAAGCCAAAAGCTGGCCGAGGAAAATGCCCAGCTAGCAAAAGAGCAGCAAAAGCGTGCTGAGCAAGCAAGCCTTGATGCAGAGCGAAGACGTATGGTGTCTATTGCTCAGTCGATGGCGGTAAAGAGTCAGCAGCTTAGGGTCGATACAACGCTTAAAGGTTTGTTGGCTTTTCAGGCGTATGCTTTTAATACCGATTTCGACGGTGTTGCATACAACCCCGATATTCACAAGGCATTATATCTGAGCTCAAAGTTTTTCAAGGGCGATAATTACAATGTGCTCGCAGGGCATAACAGCTTGGTTAGAACGCTTTCGTATCACAGCAACAAATTGTATTCGTCGGGTAGTGATGGTAAACTTTTGATGTGGGATTCAGATTCGACGAACCCAACTTCAGTGGGCGACAACCTGTCGGTTGTGAAAAAGGTTGTTGTAGCCGATAATCAGATTTTGGGTATTAATAGCAACGGTATCTTTAGTATCGATACCAAGAGCCTTACATACAGCGAGAAGGGATATTTCCCAAACGATATCAAGAACTTTTTTGTAACTCCAAGTGGCAAAATAATTCTTGTGTTTAGCCAGAGTATAGCTACAGTTAACGATTATCAGGATAATCCGCTAGAAATATACACGTCAACACATCGGATCAATGCTTCAAAGTTCGACCCTCAAAGCAGCACGCTTTACCTGGCTATGGCTGATGGTAGGGTGCTTTCGCTTAGCGAGTCCGATAATTGGCAAATGCCAAAGCAAATTGCAGTGATTCCCGATAGTAATTGGGGCGAAATTGGATACTCCGAGCAAAGGAATATCCTGGCCGCTGGATTTGGCAACAATGAGGGGGCCATTCACCTGTGGAACACAAAAACAGGAGAGGCATTAGATGTACTCCGTGGTCATAACGCCAAGATTACTGGGATAGTTTTCTCAAACGATGGTAGATATATGGCCAGCTCCAGCTACGATGGTAGTGTTCGGCTATGGCAAATGGACGATTTGAATACACTTCCCATCGTTTTCGACGATCACGACTCATGGGTTACCTCGGTGGCGTTTACTCCCGACAGCAAGTTTATTGTTAGTGGCGATAAGAATGGAAATATAAAGCTATTACCTGTAGATGTCAAAACTATCATTACTGATTACTGTCAGTTCCTAACCCGCAAGCTCACACCCGAGGAGTGGAATAGCTATGTAGGCGAGGATATAGATTACAATCCAAAGGATTGCAATGTGAAATAGTTAATCAATTTGCCCGATTAAAAAATAACATACAAAATGCAAATGCATCACAAAAATAGGCTAGTGCTTTTGGCGATATTTATGCTTATAGGTTTTGCTGGATGGAGTCAGAATACCTGTTCCGATCAGCTCCGATTGGCACAGCGACGATACGATAGTGGTTTGCTCGACGACATTCCTTCCCTCCTCGAATCGTGCATCCAACGCGGATTTACTAAGGAGGAGAAGGCCAATGCCTACAAGTTGCTAATCCAAACCTACATTTTTAGCGATCAGCCCCAAAAGGCAGATGAGGTAATGCTCGACTTTTTGCGAGAGTTTCCAAAGTACACCATTGCTCCCAACGATCATACCGAATTTATCAACCTTTACCAAACTTACCGCACAACTCCTGTTATGAAAATTGAGACAAGTATTGGGTTGAATCTTGGCCTTCCCTGGGTTAAGGAGTACTTTGGAGTAGAGGATTTGAGTAACATAGATGTGTTCTACTCTTCATCATTTGGTGCTAATGCGGAGGTAAACTACATCGACCATCTTTTTAATGAGTTCGATGGGAGTTTTGGGGTGTCGGTGTCTTGGTCAAGGGTAGGATACTGGAACGAACTTTATGACCACACCAGTTTGGCTGCAACTTACAACAATATATCCATAGGATTTCCCCTTGCCCTTAGATATAATCGGAGTTTTTCTGGGATAAATCTTTTTGCAAAAGCTGGAGTCGAGCCTGCCTATCTTCTTATGTCGAGTATCAATTTCACCAGGGAGCTATCAACCGGTGGCGATCCTTAT
>DDWD01000023.1 GCA_002345825.1 Bacteroidales bacterium UBA2295 | reverse complement strand
GGAACAGCCCAAGGATACGCTTACTAGCGACGAAAAGGTAATATTCGACCTATGGAGCTGGACTGACACCCTGTTGCAGACGCAGCAAAAGGTAAACCTAAAGAGGGAGCAGCGAAAGTCGTTTCCTGGAGTGTATGACATCAAAAAGGAAACCTACACGCAGCTTGCCGATAGGCGCATGGAGATGGTTCGGACCGACCCCAAGGGCAATGCCAAATACGCCATTGGCGTAGATAGAACGCCCTACATGTGGAGCATGACCTGGGAGTACCCCACTGGAAGCGATTACTACCTAGTGGATATTGATTCGGGCGAGCGGAGGCTCATTGCAAAGAACAACTCTAGCTTTCCAACCATATCGCCCAATGATAAGTATTTGGCCTTTTACCAACCATCGGACAGCACATGGTATGGAATGAATACGCGAAGCATGAAGTTATTCCCGCTTACAGATGGTATCAATACTAATTTTTACAACGAGGCAGATGATAGGCCAAGTGAGCCCCAACCTTACGGAATGGCAGATTGGTTGACTGATGGAAGAACGCTATTGATATATGACCGATACGATATTTGGCAGGTAGATGTTGGCGGCCGAAGAAGCCCCATTTGCCTTACCAATGGCCACGGAGAGGCCAATAAAATAAGGTATCGATACCAAAGGTTAAGCGCTGAAACCGAGGGTATCCCTTTGGGCGAATCGATGTTGGTATCACTTTTCGACGAGATGACCAAGCAATCGGGTTTTGCGATGGTGGTTCCCGGAAGGTCAACCACCCCAAGGGTGATGCTGAAGGAACCATACCAATATTCCGTAAGAGCTAACAGCGAGGATCTATCCACATTGCTGTGGACACGCCAGTCGTACCATGAATACCCCGACCTTTGGGTTAGCACCGCTAACTTTACCAACAGCGCTAAGCTATCCGACGCCAATCCGCAGCAAAGCCAATACCTGTGGGGAACTGTGGAGCTAACCAAATGGTATGACTTTAACCGCAACGAGGTGGAGGGGTTGCTTTACCTTCCCGAAAATTTTGACCCCACCAAGGAGTACCCCATGATGGTTTACTTTTACGAACGCCATGCCGATAACCTGCACAGCCACCACAAGCCAGCCCCCGGACGCTCGGTTATTTGCCCTACCCTTTACGCCAGCAATGGTTACATCGTTTTTATGCCCGATATTGCCTACACCGAGGGTTTGCCAGGCAAAAGCGCCTACGATGCCATTATTAGCGGAACTATGGCAATGGTAAATAGAGGTTTTGTTGATATTAATAAGATAGGCGTTCAGGGTCAGAGCTGGGGCGGTTACCAGATTGCCTACCTAGTTACCCAAACCGACCTGTTTAAAGCCGCCTCGGCGGGTGCACCGGTTAGCAATATGACCAGCGCCTACGGAGGAATTCGCTGGGGAAGCGGCTTGGCACGCATGTTCCAGTACGAGCGCACCCAGAGCCGAATTGGCGCCACGCTATGGGAAAGGCCATTACACTACATCGAGAACTCGCCACTGTTCTATGCGCCTAGGGTTAACACCCCGCTGCTTATTCGTCATGACGATGCAGACGAGGCTGTGCCTTGGTACCAAGGCATTGAACTATTCCTTGCCCTACGTAGGCTCGAAAAACCCGTTTGGATGATTAACTACAACGACGAGCCACACAACTTAGTCCGCCGCGCCAACCGTATCGACTGGACAATACGCATGCAGCAGTTTTTTGACCATTACCTAAAGGATGCTCCTGCACCCAAATGGCTAAAACAAGGAATTCCCCAAACCCAAAAGGGCGAAATGGGGTACGAGCTGGTTGAGTAACAAAATCAACATAAAACACAAAAGGGCTGCCTAAATGGTAGACCTTTTTGTGTTTGGTTAAAAATATATTAAAATATGGTATGCTTGTTTGAATAACTATCACAAAAACAAGCATTCCCTTTATTTCAAGCAGTTCGGAAGCATTTCCAAAAAACTTAAACACTTATCATAATTCAATTCGTAAAAATTAACACCCAAATTTATGTTGTTGTAATACGATTCTTGATTGTTTTTGTAGTATTCCTCCGATGGCATTTTCCAGAAATCACGGCCAATTTTCTCTGCAACAAACCATTTCTCGAGCAATCGGGCTGCTCGCCCATTCCCGTCTCTAAACGGATGAATGTGAGCAAATCGTAGGTGGATTAACGAAGCAAAGTAGAATACTTCTGTCTCGGTTAGATTGGCTGCAACAAGTTGCTTGATATCCGAAAAAAATAACTCCATCTCTTTTTCAACAAATTCTGGCTCAACAGCCATATAGGCTAGCCCCGATTTCCCAAAAACACCAACTTGTTCAACCCTATAAACTCCCCTTTTACTTCGTATGAGCAATGTATCCGAAAAATTTTTATGACAATGCAGTAAATTTTCCTCACTCAACTTGTTAGCCTGGGCAAATTCATAGGCTTCAATCAAATTTTCAATCTCTTCAATCTCTTTCCCGGCCTTGAATTTATCCCTATTCATCTCAAAATTCATATAGGAATTCAGGTCGATACTATTTCCCTCAATGTTAGATGAGTAAACCGCTGAGGATTTTGTTAGGTATTCAAAATCGCCCCTGTGTTCAGATTCACAAAAGCCCTTAACTAGCTCAGTTATTTCGTTCCCAAAGGAATTTTTATATGCCTCAAAATATTTCCTATCGGTTATTCTCATTAGAGTAAATAGTATTTATGGCAAATCTTATAATTTATAGTTTTGTAATTTTTAAAACTGATATTATCAAACATCTATACTTACCCCAATACTTCTACCGCACTATTTATCCTGCTAATCGTTTCGTTGCGCCCAAGCAGTTCGCAAATATCGGCAACGCCTGGGCCTTTCGACTCGCCTACCAAGCTTAGCCTAAGCGCATTCATCACCTTGCCCATACCGTAACCCTTCTCGTTGATAAAGTTTTTGATAGCAGGCTCAATCTCAGCAGTTACAAAAGGTTCAACACCCTGTAACACATCTACTAGTTCACGCATAATGTTGGGTGTATCCTCTTTCCAGAATTTTTTCACAGGCGCTGGGTCGTACTGGCTTGGCGCCACAAAGAAGAACGAAGCTTGCTCCCATAGTTCATGCGTAAAGCTCACACGCTCCTTCACCAACCCAACAATTTTTTCTACCTTATCAATATCGGCACTTACCCCTTTGGCCTCAACTATTTTGGCAAACTCCTGCGCCAACACTTTATCATCTTTTTTTATAAGATATTGATGATTGAACCACTTGGCCTTCTCTGGGTCAAATCGTGCGCCCGATTTATTAACCCTCTCAAGCGAGAATTTTGCAATCAGCTCATCCATCGAGAAAATTTCCTGATCGGTTCCCGAGTTCCAACCCAACAGCGCCAGCAGGTTTACAAAAGCATCGGGTAGGTACCCATCCTCGCGGTAACCACGCGAAATTTCACCCTGTGGTGCTTTCCACTCAAGCGGGAAAACGGGGAATCCCATCTTATCGCCATCGCGCTTGCTTAGCTTACCATTGCCGCTGGGTTTAAGCAGCAGTGGAAGGTGAGCAAATTGCGGCATTCTATCGATCCACCCCAATGCACGGTAAAGCAAAACGTGCAGCGGCAACGATGGCAACCACTCCTCGCCACGGATAACGTGTGAGATTTGCATCAGGTAATCGTCGGTAACGTTGGCCAAATGGTACGTTGGCAGCATATCGGCACTTTTAAAAAGCACCTTATCGTCAAGGGTTGATGTATTTACAGTTACCTCGCCACGGATTATATCGTTCATCACCACGTTCTCGTTCTCAGGCATTTTAAAGCGGATAACCCACTGCTCACCGGCATCAATCCGTTTCTGAACCTCATCGGCCGAAAGAGCCAGCGAGGTTTTCATGCTGCTACGAATTTTAGATCCGTAGGTAAAGGCTTCGCCCTTGGCCTCGGCATCCTTGCGCATAGCATCCAGCTCCTCGGCAGTATCGAAAGCGTAGTAGGCATCTCCAGAATTAACCAGCTGATCGGCGTACTGCTTATATACTTCCTTGCGCTCGCTCTGGCGATAGGGACCAAATTCGCCGCCCTCGGCAACGCCCTCATCAATCTGAATCCCGCACCATTTCAACGATTCGTTAATGTACTCCTCTGCACCCGGCACAAATCGCTGCGAGTCGGTATCCTCAATACGTAGTATAAACGTTCCGCCATGCTGTCGGGCAAAAAAGTAGTTGAAAAGCGCGGTGCGTACACCGCCAATATGTAGTGGCCC
>DDWD01000003.1 GCA_002345825.1 Bacteroidales bacterium UBA2295 | reverse complement strand
TTACCATATCCAGCACCCCCAGCGGGGCGCAATTAACGATAAACGGCTCCCCGGCCCCTGAGCCTGTCGAAGGGAAGGGGAGCACCACGCCATGGACAGGCACTCTTGCCTTTGGTAACCATAGCGTTAAACTGGTAAACGGCAAAAAGGAGGTAACCGAAACCATTACCGTTAAACAGGGTGGAAAAACACGGTGGGAATTTGATGTAATTGAATTTCCTCCAACTGGAACATTTACTGACTCCCGCGACCGAAAAACCTATAAGTACGTAACCATAGGCAAACAGGTTTGGATGGCCGAGAATCTGGCATACAAACCAACTAGCGGCAACTACTGGGCGTACGATAATAGCAGCAGCAACCTGGCCAAGTATGGCTACCTGTACGACTGGCAAACCTCAAAAAACGTGTGCCCCACGGGCTGGCATCTACCCAGCGATACCGAGTGGACCCAGCTAACCGATTACGTTGGAGGAGCAGATATAGCGGGCACCAAGATGAAGGCCAAAAGCGGGTGGAGCAGCAACGGCAACGGCACCGATGACTACGGCTTTTCGGCTCTTCCGGGGGGCAACCGTTACCTCAGTGGTAATTTCTACCTCATTGGCAACATCGGTAACTGGTGGAGTTCTAGCGAGCTCGATACCAGTAGCGCCTGGGCCCGGACCATGCTCTACGATTACAGCATTGTACGCAGGCCCAGCAGCAATAAGAGTTGGGGTTTTTCTGTCCGTTGCGTAAAAGATTAATCAGAAAAGTTAACAGCAAATATTTTTCCTATAAATGTTTTAATATTATGGATTTTATTGCTTTGTTTATTTCTCTAGCAGCATTAACTATTTCAGTTATAACTTTCTGTTATGACTTGAGCATAAAAAGAATTGTAAAACAAAACAACATCTATCAACTTGAAAAAAATAAAGAGGAGGAGATTGAAAGTAAAAAGGCTTGTTTAAGTTTTAGCTTAAGCAAGATTAATGATAAAGGTATTAACAGAAATAAACGGCAATTGATTATTACAAATAAAGGGAAAGCAACTGCGAAGGATATTAAAATAACTATTGCAAATAAAGATATTACTGTTGACAACAACAAAATAAAAGAAATTCTACCAGATGATCAGAGAATTATCAATTTAACTATAAACAACTTTTCTAACCAAATTCAATTGAATTACAGTTGGGTTGATAATCACTTCGTAAACGATAATTCAAACAAGGTTGAACTTAGTTTACTATAATCCAATACTATTCAATAGTTGTTGGTAAATACCTAAATATTTTGTTTTCAAGTATTAAAAAACTTAATTCAAATTTATAATGAAATTTTCATCTTTCGGCAAAAATAATGTTTGGAGATATTTATTGAGGTAAATATTGGCGGTGGGGCTAGGTAAGTAGTATAATCCTGAAGTTGGCAGCAAGCAGATTGGAAGTCGTAAAGTACAGCATTACAGGGTTATATAAAATTTTTTAAAAAATAATTGAATTGGTTTTCTTAAAACCACTTGAAGTTGACGTATAGATTTATTATATTTGTACGTAACTAAAGAATTGCTAAAATGGAAACAAAATTAACTTTACGATTGAGAAAAAGTGTTATTGATAGGGCTAAGAAATATGCGCATAATCAAAGAATTAGTCTTTCAAAAATGATTGAGATATATCTTGAATCAATAACCGCTTCTGAGGAAAAGGAAGTAGGGACAACGCCTTTGGTTGAAAGTTTAAGTGGTGTTATTGAACTTGAACCTGATTTTGATTATAAAAAGGAATACTCTAACTTTTTGACAGAAAAATACAAATGAAAAGAGTTCTACTTGACACAAATATAATTATTGACCTATTGGCTAAAAGAGAACCATTTGACCAAGACGCAAGAAAACTATTTTCGTCTGCTGACAAAGAAAAAGTTATTCTTTATACCTCAGCTCTTTCAATTGCAAATATAAGTTATGTGCTTTTAAGAAAAAGAAAGCCAGAAGAGACTAAACAAATTTTAAGAAAATTAAAATTGCTAATTAGAATATTAAGTCTCGATGAAAAAGTAATGAATTTGGCACTGAATGATAATGATTTTAATGATTTTGAAGATTGTCTTCAGTATTATTCTGCATTAGAAAATAAGATTGAAATAATTGTAACAAGGAATCTAAAAGATTTTGAAAATTCAAAAATACCTGTAATGACTGCCAGACAACTAAATGAAATAATTGAATAACTGCCAGTTGCTAACAAGGGTTTGGTACAATGCAGGCTATCAGTGGATTAGGTAACATTACCCTTACAATCCAGCTTCTCTCGTCTGGACGATGACGATGTTTCAATCGCCTGCACTCTACCAACCCCAGCCATTACGAGCAATTATGCCGGAAATCGCAGATTATCTTAGACATATAAAACATTTTTCGACAAGAATTCTATAAAGTGTAGTTGAATTGGTTGAGGCTGTATAACCATCAGATTCTTAGGTTTAAAATACTCATCTCCTCAAATACAGACAATCAAAAACTTGATTTTTGTTCCATTATTAGTTAACTTTGCGGTATGGAATGAAAACGTAAACTAATATTCTTCAGAAACTATTTCAAAGAATTCTTTGAACCTCTGAAAGAATAAGTTAAAGACAAAATTGACTACGTTTTATTCCTAGTTGCAAGCGCTGAAAGAATACCGAAAAAATTCTTTCAGTATATGGACGGAACTGATGGACTATTTGAAATAAGAATTGAATTTGAAAGCAATATTTATAGAGTTTTCTGTTGCTTTGACGAGGGAAATCTAGTTGTGCTTTTTAATGGATTTCAAAAGAAATCACAGAAAACGCCGAAGAAAGAGATTGACAAAGCACTTAGAATTAAGGATGAGTATTTTAACTCCAAAAGGAAAAATTATGAAAACACAAGAAAATAGCTATAAAGAGATTACAACTTTTGACGAGCACCTTGAAAGTCGTTATGGCCCTTTAGGAACAAGAAAAAGGACTGAATTTGAAATTAAAGCAAAAGCATTTGCAATTGGTGAAATTATAAGGGAAGAAAGAAAGCAAGCCAAAATGACCCAAGAACAACTTGCTGAAAAAACAGGTACTAGGAAAAGTTTTATTTCACGAATTGAAAACGGATATAGTGACATTCAACTTTCTACACTTTATAGGTTAATTGAAATTGGTTTTGGAAAGCAAATCAATCTGACAATTACCTGACATACAATAAAATAACTACCCCTAACAACCACCATCTGTTGTATTTGCCAAAATCATCACAAATTACCAAACGCAATCATTAGGTTTAGCAAGGCAAAGAATAGTAGCTGGCACACCAGTACAATTGTGTTTAAAGGGTTACTGCTGTTTTTGGTGTACCTACCCAAAAGCATTACAAGGGGGAATGAGATGATAAACCATGCGATGTAGTTTTGTAGAGGAGGTGTAACGGTTTCCCAACTCCACATATCAAGCCTAATGGCAACGGGCTCTAGCAGTATGTCGTAAATTACCATGAGCAGAGCGCCGGCAAATCCCAATCGCCAGATGTTGATAATTTTCGACCGTAACACCATGGTGATAAGGTAAACCGAAATCATCCAGTTAACCAACATGGCTATAGGAGTTGCCCAAACTTTTGGCCCCAATGATGGCCCATAGGCATACCCACCAAAAATTACGCCCGTATTCGTTCCAATGGCTTCAACTGTCCAGCCGGCTATCCCAACGGCTACTATGGCTAGCCAAAATTTCACGTTGTGAGGTTTATGGAAAATCAGCAAAATTGCAAGCGTAAGGGTAGTGAATACCCAGCTCAGCTGAAATATCTCGGGGTTATCGCGCATTATCCATAGGCCCGGGATAGAAATTCCGTATCCACCAATAATTAGTGTTAAAGCCAGATGTAGCTTGTATTTGTGGAGGAACGATTTCATGCTATATGGGTTTTATCATGTTGTCAACAATTTTTGCCGAGGCAAGGCACAGTGGTATGCCACCTCCAGGGTGAACGCTTCCACCAACAAAGTAGAGCCCTTTAATACTCTTCGAGCGGTTGGGATGGCGGCTAAAGGCAGCAAATCGATTGTTTGAACTTATACCGTACAGAGCACCACGATACGATCCCGTTTTTTGCTCTATTAGTGGTGGGCTCAATATCTCCTCGGTTAAAATCTTTGGTTCAATATCAATATTAAGCTCCCTCTTTATTTTGGTAATGATATTGGTTTTTGCCTGGGCAGTAAGCTCCTTCCAGTCTTGCCCATAGTCGGGGGGCACGTTAACCATAACAAACCAGTTCTCATGCCCTTCAGGGGCATCGCTAGTTACGGCTTTACTGCTGATAAAGACGTAAACCGTTGGGTCGTTGGTTATGCCTTTTCGCCCAAGTATCTCAAATTCCTTAGCGTAGTTATTGCTAAATAGGATGTTGTGCACATCGAGCTGTGGATGAGTACCCTTTACACCCCAGTAAAAAATTAGTGCCGACGATGAGGGCTCATGGCGTTTGTAAAACCAGCTTAGCTTACTATCGGGCATTTGGCTTGGGTAGGCTGTAAAAATATCGGTATTATTTACCACAATATCATAGCTATCGGCTATACCATTGGCCTTAATACCAGCAACTTTCCCATTGTTGTATTCAATTCGCTGAACAGGACAGTTTAGGTGGAATTTTACCCCAAGCTTCTGTGCCAGCTCAAACATCGATAGGGCAATGGAGTACATTCCCTTTTTTGGGAAATAGGCACCAATATTATGTTCAAGATGAGGAATTATGGTTAGCGTACCCGGTGCTTTATAGGGGTTGGAACCGTTGTAGGTAGCAAAGCGGTTAAAAAGCTGAATGGTTTCCTTCTGCTTAAAGCTCCTTTTGTTAACCTTGTGCATGGTCTCAAAAGCTTTCAGCTTTTTTAGGTTCAGCCCTATTTTCTTTGCCTCTTCCGATTTGAATCCCTCCCAGGTGGGGAAGGGGCTAAACATAAACATGTTAGCCGTTAGGTTGTACAGTTCCTCACATTCGTTTAGGTAATTTTCAATATTCGTGGCGGGTTCACCCAGAACTATTTCGGCTTCGTGAGCAAATCGTTTGGGGTCGGCCCATGAATTCAGAACCTTTCCGTTGGGGTAAAAGTACCGCGTTACATTCTCGAGTTGCTTATATTCAAATGCATTTGATTTCCCCTCGCCGGCAACATCAAATAGTTCATCAACCAGGTTAGGCAATGTGAAAAGCGAAGGGCCTGTGTCGAATCGGAAATCGCCCATTCGCAACTCGTTAAGTTTACCCCCAATTCTTTCCGATTGTTCAAAAACGGTAACCCTGTAACCCTTAGCAGCCAGACGTATAGCTGTTGCTAACCCACCAACACCAGAACCAATTATTGCTGCTTTCAAATTTGTATGATTTTAGGTTTTACCAACAAATATCGTGATAATGCTCTGTGGTTAAGGAAAACTTAAAAAATATTCTGGTCAGAAATGGACTAACTTCCATCTTCACTGGTTTTCTCAGCAAAAACGTTTCAACTCTGAGATAATCATCTTCCGTCTCCTGTCTTCTGTCTTCCCTCGTTATCCTGCCAAAGTACGGCAGTCTCCCCTCGTTATCCGCTAAATAACAGCTGATCCCGAGACACGCGAGGCAGGCGTCTCCTGTCTTCAAACCATCCCAAATAAGCTAGTCTTACTCTTTACGAATCCTCCCTTAGAAACCCAAAAACACCTGATTTTATTAGCTATATCTAACTAAAAACAACTAGCTAAGCGGTTTTGTTCCAATGTAAAAGTTCATTACTATCCTTTAGTATCTTATTGTTATCTAGTAACCAGCGAATTACTTTAGTAGTTTTTTCCGATGGGAATTTTACTGAATCAACCAGTGTTTCAAGCGATTTTCCTTCGGTTAGTATGTTGGCTTTTATTTGTTCAAGAATCTGATCGAATTGATATTTACTCATATCCAACTCGTTGCGCGAAGTACAAACATCGCACTTCCCGCATCGGGTTGCATTTTTCTCGCCAAAATACTCAAGTAACGACATGCTACGGCATTTTGCCGTTCCCGAAGCGTAATTAACCATAGCCTCTATCCGCTTGGTGTATCTCTCCTTCCGCAGGTTGTAATTTTCTGGGCTAATCCTTAGGTTTTTGTCATCCAATCGTTCTTCAGTGAAGATTATGAGCGGTGTCTTTTTACGGGGGATGTAGTTAATTATCTTTGCCCTGCTTAGCTTAATCAGACTTTCCGTTACCTCGGGGAGCTGCTTTCCTGAGAGTCGGGCTAAATGTTTTTCGTCAATTTTCACATAATCGTTGAACAGACCGGCGTAGTTCCTCAGCAAAACTTTAATGAAGTGATCCATTTCAGCGTGAGCCACCTGATACTTGTACAGCTCATTTTTCCCAGCAATTACCATAATTCGGCTTGGGTTGTCAAGTTCGTCGGTAAGTTCAATATAGCCTTCAAGTTCCAAAAATTTTAAGCTACTAAATGCATGGGCAAAGTTAAATTTATAGGCAGTGGCGAACTCAATAAGGTTGAAGTCGTATACTTCTCCCTTGCCAGCTCCTATGGCAACCCCTAGAAAGGAGCAAAGAGCTTGGTAGCATCTTTTTATCTCGTCGGGTTCGGGGAACGAGGTTTGGGTGCGCTGATCAATCTTTGTTTTATCGGAGTTGTTGTATAGCAATATGGCGTAGGCCAGCTTGCCATCACGACCCCCACGACCAGCCTCTTGGAAGTAGGCTTCTGGTGAGTCGGGCAGGTCCATATGTACCACAAACCGAACATCGGGCTTATCTATTCCCATCCCAAAGGCGTTGGTCGATACGATAACACGTGTACGATCATGCTGCCAATCGTCTTGCTTTGCGTTTCGCTCCTCGGTGCTAAGCCCCGCATGGTAGTAGTCGGCAGTAACCCCTTCGTTCTGGAGCATCTGGGCAATCTCCCTGGTTTTAAGCCTGTTTCTAACGTATACAACCCCAGTGCCTGGAAGGCCATTTACAATTTTTAGCAGATGCTTATTCTTGTCCTCAACATTCCGAACAAGGTAAACTAGGTTTTTCCGCTCAAAGCTCATCTTCACCACGTGCTTTTGCGTAAAACCCAGCCTTTCCTGAATATCCTCCACCACCTCGGGTGTTGCTGTGGCCGTAACGGCTAGGAATGGCACATCAGGTAGTAGCTCACGGAGTTCAACAATCTTAAGGTACGATGGTCTGAAATCGTAGCCCCATTGCGATATACAGTGCGATTCGTCAATAGCAACAAGGTTCACATTCATTTTGCGCAACCTCATCCTGAACAGATCGGTACCAAGGCGCTCGGGCGAAAGGTATAGAAACTTGTAGTCGCCATAGGCACAGTTATCGAGCGTAACCTCCAGCTCGTGTCGTTTCATCCCCGAGTGCAGGGCAGCGGCTTTAATGCCCTTCTTCTTAAGATTTTCAACCTGATCCTTCATAAGGGCAATAAGAGGAGTTACCACGATGCACAATCCCTCCTTCGCCATGGCGGGCACCTGAAATGTGATAGATTTGCCTCCGCCCGTTGGCATTAGGGCAAGTGTATCTTTTCCATTATACACCGATTCGATAATTTCCTGCTGTATAGCCCTAAATGTGGTGAATCCCCAGTACTGGTATAGTATCTTCTCGAATTGATTCAACTTTTTTTACAAATTTTGATTCCACACAAAAGTAAGGTGAAATGTTATTAATACAAGCGTAATATCTGAAAAGAACCGCCTTGTTAATGAGTTTTTTTGTAACTTGGCGGGCGAAAAAAATAAAAACCTACCACCATGTCATTTGTAAACGAAAAAGTTATTGCTGAGGGACTTACGTTCGACGACGTGCTTTTAGTTCCTGCATATTCTCAAGTACTTCCCCGTGAAGTTGACATATCCACTATGTTCTCAAGGAACATAAAGATAAATTCACCCATAGTATCGGCAGCCATGGATACTGTTACTGAGGCTGGCGTTGCCATAGCTATTGCGCGTGAGGGAGGTATCGGTGTTATCCATAAAAATATGTCCATTGAGGCACAGGCCAGTCAGGTTCGTAGCGTAAAACGTGCCGAAAGTGGTATGATCTACGATCCTGTAACCATTAGTCCTGATGCTACAGTGGGCGACGCCCTTAAGCTGATGAAGGATTATAAAATTGGTGGTATCCCCGTTGTGAACAACGAGAAGGTTTTAATTGGTATTGTAACCAATCGCGATTTGCGTTTTCAGCGCAACTTGGCATCACCCATCAAAAATGTAATGACCTCCGAAGGGCTAATTACAACAACAAAAACAATAAATCTTGAAGAGGCCGAAGCCATTCTACAGGAACACAAGATTGAGAAGTTACCCGTTGTTGATGAGAATTTCAGATTGGCAGGTTTGCTTACATACAAAGATATTACTAAAGCCAAAGACAATCCCTTAGCCTGCAAAGATTCAAAAGGACGGCTACGTGTTGCAGCTGGAGTGGGAGTGACTTTTGATACTATTGATCGTATTAAAGCACTTGTACAAGCCAAGGTTGATGCCATTGTTATTGATACGGCCCATGGCCATTCGCGCGGAGTAATTGAGATGCTATCCAAGGTTAAGGCAGAATTCCCCGATCTTGAGGTTGTGGTGGGGAATATTGCCACAGCCGAGGCTGCCCTCGAACTGGTTAAGGCTGGTGCCGATGCAGTGAAAGTGGGTATTGGCCCAGGCTCAATTTGTACTACCCGCGTTATTGCAGGTGTAGGCGTGCCGCAGCTTAACGCTATATACGATGTGGCCAAAGCGCTTAAGGGTACAGGTGTGCCTGTTATTGCCGATGGTGGAATTCGATATTCTGGTGATATTGTAAAAGCTTTAGCATCTGGTGCCGATTCGATTATGGCTGGCTCAATGTTTGCCGGTGTTGATGAATCGCCTGGAGAGACTATTATTTACAACGGGCGCAAATTTAAATCGTACCGTGGAATGGGGTCGCTTGAGGCAATGCAACAGGGTTCAAAAGATAGGTATTTTCAAGATGTGGAGGACGATATTCAAAAACTTGTGCCCGAGGGTATTGTGGCTCGTGTTCCTTACAAAGGGACTCTTAAGGAAGTGCTCTACCAGATGATTGGTGGTTTACGAGCAGGGATGGGATACTGCGGAGCAGCAAGTATTGATGGGTTGAAAACTGCCAAATTTGTGCGTATAACCAATGCTGGAATTGCTGAAAGCCATCCCCATGATGTGGCAATTACCCGCGAAGCACCCAATTATAGTCGATCATAACAAACGTTTCAATAAACCATAACATCAAACAATCCCAAGATTATGAAACGTACTTTTTTTATCATTGTCGCTTGTTTATTAGGCACTGTTTGCGCTTTGGCGCAAAACAAAGATGAGGTATTGCTCACCGTGGGTAATGAGGCGGTTAGTCGATACGAGTTTGAGCAGATTTACCTTAAGAACAGCCAGATGATGGCCGATACCGATAAGAAAAGCATCGAAGAATATCTGGATCTATTTATTGTTTACAAACTGAAGGTGGCCGATGCAAAAGCCAATGGTTTGCATAATACCAATGAGTTTAAGCAAGAGCTGGCAACTTACCGCAAGCAACTGGTCCAACCTCATTTGGTTGACAAACAGACTCAGGAAAAGCTGTTAAAAGAAGCCCATGAGCGGCTAAAGCTGGAGGTAAACGCAAGTCACATCCTAATTTCTATTCCTGAGGATGCTACAGCTGAAGATACTTTGAATCTTTTTAACAAAACCATTAAAATTCGGGAACGGATATTGGCTGGCGAACCCTTTGAGTCGGTAGCCCGAGCTACAAGCGATGATCCTTCGGTTAAAGTAAATAACGGTAACCTTGGGTACTTCACTGCTTTTCAAATGGTGTATCCTTTTGAGAGTGCTGCATATAGTACCCCAGTTGGAGAAATCTCGATGCCAATACGGTCGAGGTTTGGATACCATATTGTTAAGGTAAACGATAAGCGACCTTCGCCTGGGCAGGTTAAAGTGGCACACATTATGATTGCTTCACCCCCCGACGCAACCGAAGAGCATAAGGCTCAGGCTAAGCATCTTGCCGATTCGGTTTATTCGCTTGTTCTTGCCAATGAGGATTTTACCAGATTGGCAAAACAGTTCAGCCAGGATCCAGGAACTGCCCAAAATGGGGGAGAATTACCTTGGTTCGGAATGCGCCAAATGCCGCCTCAATTTGAGAAGGCTGCTTTTAGTATGTGTACCCCCGGAGAGGTAAGTAAACCCATTCAAACACAGTTTGGTTGGCATATAATTAGGCTAGTCGATAAACGAGGGGTAGGCACTTTTGAGGAGATGGCGCCCGAACTGAAGTCTCGTTTGGCTCGCGATGAGAGGGGTAGGGTAAGTCAGAACGTGTTTATCGATCAGCTAAAAAATAAGTTTGGATTTGAGGTCGATAGTAATGCCCTACAAACAATGCAACTTTTGCTCGATTCGTCCTACTACGATGGTATGTGGGAGATGCCATCAATGTACAAAAATCAGTTTGTGTTTAGCTTTGCTAATAAAAAGCATACCTTGTCCGAGCTAGCTCAAGTAATCAAGCAGAACAGAAATCGTTACATCAATATGCCATTTTCAGTAATTGTTGATAGATGCTTCAATGAGCTGGTGACCGAAAAGGTACTGGCTCAAGAAGAGGAAAGGCTGATAAATGAAAATCGGGAAATTAAGTATCTGCTCAAGGAGTACTACGATGGAATCCTACTATTTGAGGTTATGGATCAAAATGTATGGTCGCGCTCCACAAGAGACGAAGAGGGGTTGAAAGAGTTTTACAATAACAACATTCTTGACTACTCCTGGGAACAACGAGTTTATGTTCAAAGATACTCTTCCGCTAATAAAAGAACCATACGCCGAGCCAAACGCTACACTACCTCCAGAAGAGGTGCAAATGCTACTGAGGAAAAGCTTGTAAATCGATACATCAGCAAGGGCGATACCCTATTGCAGATTCAACAACTGATTTTGGCACCCGATGATATTTTGATTCAAGGTTTTGCTGCATGGGAAGATAATGTTTCGGAAACTAAACTGGTTGATGGTAGATACAGCTTTATTAAGTATCAGCGAACAGTTAAGAACGATCCTATACCACTCGATGAGATTCGTGGTCGAGTAATTGCTGATTATCAAGAATTCCTTGAGAAGGAGTGGGTAGAATCGTTAAGAAAGAAGTATCCCGTAAATATTAACCAGGAGGTTTATCAGAAAATAATTTCTAACCTTAATTAGCTTTAGTCCCTGAAATTTTTTATAAACCTTTGTGTTTTATTAATCAAGTGGCCATCACACCCATAACAACTAGGAATGCAATGCGAATCTTTTCGAGTTTTTTAGTAGCCATAGTCGCTGCCACTTTTCTGTTTACCAGCTGCATTAAAACCGATGCTAACAAAAGCAAGGTGTTGGCTACAGTGCACGGGAAATCTCTTCACCTATCGGAAGTTGAAGAAATTTTTCCCAAGAATATTTCTCCTGAGGATAGCCTTCAAATGCTAGTGGGCTATGTTGATAGGTGGATACGTAAGCAGCTGCTTTTAAATCAGGCTGAGCGAAATCTCACGGAAACGCAAAAGGACGTTTCCAAACAGCTCGACGATTACCGCTCATCGCTTCTGGTTTTTAAGTACGAGCAGGAATTTATTCGTCAGAAGCTCGATACCGTAATACCCTATGAGGATATTGAGGCGTTTTACAGTGAGAATACCTCTAACTTTATTCTTAACGAGGGAATCGTTAAGGCCCTGTTTATTAAGATTCGTATGGACGATCCATACTACGAGAAGATAAAAGAGCTGTACAAATCAACCAAGGAGGAGGATATTCAAACCCTCGACAATATGGCCTACCAAGTAGCTATAAAGTACGATTATTTCAACGATCAATGGATACCATTCTCTCGTATTATTAGGGAATTACCCGATCCCATAAACAACCCCGAGCAGTTCCTGCTTAGGAACAGAAATATTGACATGAATGATGGTACACATTCGTATTTGGTTAGCCTTAGGGATGTGTTGGGCAAGGGACAGCAGTCTCCCCTAAGCTATGAGGCTCAGAATATCCGCAGCATTATTCTCAACAAGCGCAAGCAGCGCTTAATTCAAAACCTTGAAACAAACTTATACAATGACGCGAGAAACCATAAAAATTTTGAAACTTATTTAGATTAACATAAAGTATTCCAATGAAAATTAGAGCAGTATTCAGCCAATTTGTAATTATTCCTACAATTTTTTTACTTTTTGTTTCATCATCAGTAAAGGCTCAGTTTGTTGTCGATCAGGTACTAGGAGTGGTAGGTAGTGAAAAGATTTTGCTTTCCGATGTGGAACAAGAACTGCTTCGTATGGAAATGCAAGGCACAACCAACAATGGCGATATGAAGTGCCAAATATTTGAGGAGCAGATGATTCACAAGTTATTAATTCATCAGGCTGCAATCGACAGTATTGAGGTTACCAGTTCGATGGTTAATAATGAGCTTGAGCGAAGGTTAAGCTATTTTATCAATCAAATTGGATCAGAGGCAGGCCTCGAGAAATATTTTAATAAAACAATGTCGCAGATTAGGGCCGATTTGCGGGTTTCCATTAAGGAAGGTCTTTTAGCCCAACAGATGCAAAGCAAAATTGTTGAGAATGTCGCCGTTACACCTTCGGAGGTGAAACGTTTCTATCGTGATATACCAAAGGATAGCCTTCCTACAATTCCCGATCAGTATCAGGTTCGGCAAGTGGTTCTTTTACCTCCCGCGTCGGAGGAGGCTGAGTTTGCAGTTCGCGAGCAGCTGCTCGATATTAGGGAAAGGGTGCTTAAGGGCGAACGGTTTTCGACCCTTGCCGTGGCCTACTCCGAAGACAGAGCCACAGCTACCCGTGGAGGCGAACTTGGGTTTATGCCACGTGAACAGCTGGTTAAATCTTTTGCCGATGTGGCCTTTAGCCTTCGCGAGGGACAAGTAAGCCAGATTGTAGAATCGGAATATGGATTCCATATCATTCAAATGATCGAACGCCGAAACGATCAGGTAAATGTTAGGCATATCCTTATGAGGCCTTCCTATTCGCAGGAACAGCTGCTTAAAGCACAGAATAAACTCGATAGTATATCAAATCTTATCAAGGCCGATTCCCTCACTTTTCGTCGTGCTGCTCAGTGGTTCTCTGAGGATCAGAAAACCCGCCTAAGCGGTGGATTGATGATTAATCCACAAACGAACACTTCGCTCTTTGAGCGCGAGCATTTTTTACCAGCCGATTTCTACGTGATACGTAATCTGAAACCGGGTGAGATTAGCCAACCTTTCGAATCGCGCGATGAGCATGCCAATGTGGTATACAAAATCGTGATGATCGAAAAAGTAATTCCTCAGCATAAGGCTAACCTTGATGACGATTATGCCACAATTCAGCAAATGACTAAAATGGGGAAACAGCAAGAGGTATTTATGGATTGGGTTAAATCCAAAGTGAAAACCACATACGTTCGCATTGACCCCTCATATCGAAATTGCCAATTCGAAATGGATGGATGGGTGCGATAGTTTCCAATCCTATGGGTATTAGAATAAAATTTGTTGTAATTACTTTGCTTACCATTACGCTGCTGCAGTGTAATGGTAAGAGTGTTTATGCCCAGCAAAAAAGAGAAATTGTAATTAATCATGCCGATAGTATGCGCAATCTTAGGATTGAAGGACAGAGTATCCGCAGGTTACTGGGCAACGTTTCAATTCGGCATGATGAGACCACCATAACATGCGATAGCCTTTATGACTACGTAGGTCGAAACAAGTTTGATGCTTTTAGCAATGTGAAAGTTTTTCAGGAGAATAGCACCCTGTATGGCGATACCCTAATTTTCGACGGCGCTACTAAAAAAGGGAAGGTTAGGGGCAAGGAGGTTAGGCTGGTCGAAGAGGAAGTTACGCTTGTAACAAAATTTCTCGATTTTGAAACTAACAACAATACTGTAAACTATTATGGTGGTGCCATAATAACCAGTACCGATTCTCGCTTTTCCAGCGATAGAGGTAAGTATTACTCCAATCAGAAACTCTTTGTCGCGGCTGGCAATGTGGCTTTTCTCGACCCCGATATTTTGCTAAATACCGATTCGTTAGAGTATTACTCCGAAACGGAACTAATAAAATTTTTTGGTCCTACCCGAATTTACAACGACGAAAACTATTTGTACAGCGAAAAAGGTCAGCATAATAGGGAATCACAAGAGTCGGAATTTCATATCAACGCATTTGTTGATAATGGCGACCAGGTACTTTTTGGTAACAACATTTACTACAACCAGAACCTGGGGCAGTCGAAGATTGTTGGCAACGGCCTAATTATCGATACGGTGAAGCGAATAAATATCTACGGAAATCACCTTACCTACGATGAGCAAACCGAATATGCAGAGGTTACAGTAGATCCGTTGGCAATGTTTATCTCCGAGCAATCGGACACGCTTTACCTGCGGGCCAACAAGCTGATGGGGATGTCGATAAAGGACACCCTACACACCGATTCTACGCTCTATAATCAGCTAATTGGAGTGGGCGATGTTCGTTTTTATAGGGAGGATATTCAGGGTTCATGCGACTCAATATCCTACCATAGCGTCGATTCAGTTCTTTATATGCACAACGATCCTATTTTGTGGAATGACGAGAACCAGCTAACGGCTGATGACGTGAGCATTGAATTTAGAAACGAGAACATTCATAGGATGAAGTTTAGGGGATCGTCATTTGTGATTTCGCAAGAAGACTCTACCCAATTTAACCAGATTAAAGGGCGTGAAATGGTCGGTTTCTTTTCCGATGGGAAGCTTACCCGCTTAGATGTGAATGGAAATGGAGAAACCGTTTATTACGGTAGAGATAAGGGTGAGATTGTGGGTGTGAATAAGGCCGAAAGCAGCAGGCTTTCCATTAGCATTCGAGAAAACAAGGTTGCAAGCATTATGTTTTACGAAAGCCCTGTGGCCACTCTATTTCCTATTGATAAAGTAGAACTACAGGATGTGATGATTGAAGGTTTTGCATGGCATGCCGATAAGCGTCCCACATCGCCAAATCATGTAATCCCCACTGGCTTAGATGTGAATTTTCATGTTTCTATTGAGAATGAGGCTAATCGGTATAGAAGCAAAAAAACCACCCCTGCCGAATCGCTTGACGATCTGACAGGGGAAAAGGGTAGTGAAATTGAGCTAGTACAGCCTAAACACTTAAATCCTAAGTTATCAAAAGATTTAATAAGGACTAATACTCATCCTCGTTAAAGAAAAAATCCTCTTTGGTTGGATAATCGGGCCAAATGTCTTCAATACTTTCGTATATATCTCCCTCATCTTCAAGTTCCTGAAGATTTTCGATAACCTCAAGGGGAGCACCCGAACGAATAGCAAAATCGATAAGTTCATCTTTTGTTGCAGGCCAAGGAAG
>DDWD01000198.1:750-14065 GCA_002345825.1 Bacteroidales bacterium UBA2295 | reverse complement strand
ATCCTGAAGATATAAGGCGTGTGCTTAACTTTGATGATGTTTTTAAGAGGAGAGACACCCAAAATCTATACCCGCTATTATCTAAGTACGATCAGTTTATTGAGTACGATGTTCAGAAAGAGAGTTACAATGGATATCCCTTAAAAACAATTGAGCGTGGTCACGTTACCGGTGCAATAAGTGCAGCGGAACATAGAAGCCACTTGCTATCTGTTTTAAAATCGGTTGAGAAATAGATATTATCAATGAAAAAGTGGAGGACAAAAAACGGTTACCATATTTACCGTGTGCTAACGGGAAGGAGTAATGCGTACCTCGTTTCCTACGGAAGGAAAAATATTCTTGTTGATACAGGTACATCGAATAACTATCAGCGCTTGCTAAAGGGTATTGGGTCCATCATAACGCATCGGGAGCGGATTGATATGGTTGTGCTCACCCATACCCATTTCGATCATTGTCAGAATGCTTCACGCTTCAGGCGCGATCAGGGTAGCATAATATTAGCAAGCAGTTACGAGTCGGTATGCACTAAGGAGGGTTTTACACCTATTCCAAGAGGCACTTTGCCCTACTCAAAAATAATCTCAAGAGTAGGGCGCCTACTTGGCTCTAGATTTTTTGGCTATCCACATTTTTCCATCGATATAGAGGTGGAAGATAAGTATGCCTTTAACGATTTTGATATGAACCTAAGAATTGTAAGTACTCCAGGGCACTCCGCTGGTTCAATAAGTTTAATTGTAGATAATGAAATTGCTCTTGTGGGCGATGCAATGTTTGGAATTTTTAATAACTCCATTTTGCCCCCCTTTGCTGACGATAAACAAAAGATGTTTGAATCTTGGAAGAAGCTTTACGCAACTGGATGCCGGTTATTCCTGCCTGGGCACGGCAATATCATCGACAAAAAATTGCTGCGTAGCCAAATTTACAAAATAAACTAAAGCCTATATTACTAACTAATTAAAAGTATATAAAATGAACGAAAGAGAAAAACTAGTGGCACCCTGCGGCATAGACTGCGGAACCTGCGAATTCTACCTGAGTAAGCATAACGAGCAAATTTTGGAATATCTGGTTTCAAAGGGGATACCCAAAAACATTCTGCCCTGCGAGGGTTGTAGAAGTATGGAAGGGAAATGTCCAATTATGCCATCAGATTGTGAAACATACACCTGTGCTAAATCAAAAGGGGTTTCCTTTTGCTCCGATTGCAAAGAATTCCCATGTAGCATGCTCGCCCCTACTGCCGATAGGGCAAATACATTACCCCACAATCTAAAGGTTTTCAACTTATGCACTATTAAACGTGATGGTTTAGAAAGTTTTATCAATCAATCGGGGAAAATCAAACTGTCATATTTTAAGGGGAAAATGGTTATTGGGAAAGGACCGGTACTAGAGAATTAACCTTTGCTTTAAAGAGTTGAGTTACTAAAAACCACCTCAACTCTCCGATAGGCAATTCAATTTATACACAAAATATTACTAACAAACTAAAAACAAGATAACATGATACTATCAACAACACATTCGGTTCCCAATAGGGAAATTACAGAGATTCTAGGTATTGCCCGCGGTAGCACCGTGCGTAGCCGCAATATAGGTCGTGATATTCTTGCTGGCCTAAAAAACATTGTGGGTGGCGAGATAGAGGAGTACACCCAGCTGCAAGCTCAAGCTCGGGAGCAGGCCATACATCGAATGATTGACGATGCTAAAGGGCTGGGTGCCGATGCCATTGTGGGAATTCAAATAACTACGGCAATGGTCACAAGTGGAGCTGCCGAAATCTTGGCATTTGGAACCGCTGTAAAGCTTAGTTAATATGAATGCGCTAAAAATAATCCTTGCTGTTCAAATCCTCTTTGCCTTAATTGCATTTGGGATAATAATCTACCTTGCTATCCGAAGAATCAGAATAAGAGGCAAGGAGGATTTTGAAAAACGAGATAACTAGCCTCCATGCCTTAAGGCAAACATAAAGCAGATCATTTGCCTGTTAAATATGAAACATTAGGGCAATCCAACATAACTAAATAGAAACAAAGCTATGAGAGTTGTACAATCCTTCCGCATTTTTCTGGTAGTAGTTCTTTTTGCAACAATGTCTGGAAGGGCACAGGAAATTAAAGCCGATGAAGAAATATCTGCGGTTCTCAAGTGTTTCGCACAGGGTTATGCTCAGCGAGACACGTCCCAAATTGAAGCGTGGTGTAACGAGTTGCTTTTTGATAATGTGGAGATAATAGGTACCTACTCAACGAATATTGACACGAGAGAATGGTGCGTAGGTATGGGGAAGGCAATGGAGCTCTTTCGCAACGACTGGCTTAATTGGGGTGACCTATCTTTTAACTTGGGAAATCCCAACATTAATTTTGACAATAATGTTGCATGGGTAAGCCTTGAAGCAACGCTAACTAAATCGCCTCAGAACTCAAATGGAAGAACAGCTGAGGAGAGTGCTGAGAATTTTATGCAATCAATTGGGGTAGCAACACCCGATGAGAAGAAGAGTAGTAAGCTTAGACTTCTTGAAACTGCATATATGTCCAATCTAATTCTTTATCAGTATGAGACAGGAGAAACGTTTGTTTGGCCAATAAGGATATCTGGCGTTTTGCAGAAGGTTTGCGGCAAATGGAAGTTCAGACAAATACATTTTTCATATCCAAATAGGGGTTTCCCTAATGTTAGGCTAACAATTAATTAAAACATACTCAGGATGAAAGTGTGTGTTATTGTAGAGAATTCTGTCAGAAAGCCTAATGGTTTTAATGTAAAATCAGAGCATGGTCTTTGTTTACATATCGAATGTGGGGGAGAGAAAATCCTTTTTGATACTGGCCAATCGGATCTTTTTATTAAAAATGCCGAAAAAATGGGACTCGATTTATCTGAAGTAGACTACCTCTTTCTATCACATGGCCATATTGATCATGGAGGTGGTTTACACCATTTCTTTAATGTTAATAGTAAGGCAAAGGTAATTATGCACAGAGCTGCTACCTGTAAGTATTTCGCAAAGATTTTGGGTGTAATACCATATTATGTTGGACTTGACCAAAAATTGCTAAAGGAAAGAAATGGTAGAATTATTTTTTTAGATAGAAACACCTCTTTCTCCAATTACATTCAAGTAATTACAAGTTTTCCCAAACCACTCCCATTGCCTAAAGCGAATTCGTCTTTGTACGTAAACCATAATGGCATGTTAGTTCGTGATTCTTTTAACCATGAAATAATACTCATCCTAACTGAAGACAAGAAGAATTTTGTCTTTACGGCTTGTTCTCATTCTGGAATTATTAATATTATGGAAGGGGTAAAACGAGTTGTTGGTGAATTAAGCATTAGTGCAGTTTTCGGAGGATTCCACACTTACAATCCCATTACAAGGATAAGCGAAAGCAAAGAGTACCTAGAAAACCTTATTTCATACATTGAACTGCACTGTACAAATTCAACTTTTTTCACAGGGCATTGTACTGGGAGGAAGAGTTTTGTTTTTTAGAAGAATAAACTTGGTTCCTCGTTACAGCCAATGAATTGTGGAGATATTCTATTTGTGTGAAAAACTGCTCCTTTAACTGCATTTGTAACTTGTTCGTTTCCGAACAGTACTATTCGGTTTGATACACTATCGTATAAGTAAGTAGGCATATTATTGTTCTGTATCCTAGCTGTTAGTGATTGTTGGCGTATGCTTTGGTATGAGTTCAAGTGAAACTATAGGGCATTGATTTAAAATTAGTTTTTAACCCAAAACTTGAATAATAACAATAATAATGAACCATTGTAACTATTTAATCCGTTCTAAAATGAAATTTATTTTTGCCTTTATATTGGTCACTTTTTTTGGGACAACATTTGCAGATATTGGGAATTGTTCAAAATATAGAGTAGAGGTTCATTTCGCTAGTGGAGAATCCTTAGGGGGTTTCATATACGCTGTTTATTATGACCCTGTTTTAGAATTCGATAGCCTTCAGTTTTTCAATTATATTGTATATGAATGCTCTACTAACGATACGTTAACAGTTTTTACTGCTGTATATGAACTTGCATATCCCGAACTATTTACTACTGATAGTTGCTGTGATTTTCGTCTTAATGCAGCTAACCCCGACGCAGTAACGGAAATCCCTGTAAGCGATATTCAATATATTAAGCATATTGAGACTGGGATTTGCTATAACTGTTCAGTCTATGATAGTGACGACAAGTTCCGTTGGGTTGGAATTACTCCCGTAGTTATTACCGAACTTACAAATGTCGAGATAGAGTTGCTGCAGTCGGAGCCTTATGCAACGCATAATTTTTATTACCCCGAGGAACATGATCGTTATATCATAGTAAGTTATAACAACGCAATCGGAGTCAATGATCTTGGTCTGCTATGCCATGATTTTTTAGATATACTCAGTACCCAATCGTATTCATGGAACAATTTTATGAAAGAGTATCACAAGTTTAAGCAGAGCCTAAGGGCAGATAACATTATAATATTTAGTTGTGGTTTTATGCCATAAATAGGTCAGTATATGACCTATTTGATCATATAATTTTGTCAAAAAAATGTAATTACTATGATAAAACATCTTGTACTTTTACTAACAGTATGCATATTTTCAAACCATTACCTGCCAATTGTTCCAGAGGTTAACCCCTATCTTGTAACGGAATTGAATTTTAACCACAAAGAGGAGGAGGAGTATAACAATAAGGTAATGGCTTGTATGCCAATTTGGGATAAATTGTCCTCTGGCACTAACTATGATGATCTTTCTGAATATGATAAGGAGGTTCTCTCCCGTGTCGATGAGGAAAAGTTAGGATACTGGGATGTTCTTGGAAGTGGATGCAGCTGGTACTGTGGTGGTGGCCCCAAAAATGTTGAAGCATCAAGCCACTTACCAAATCAGGGTAGTATAACCTATGGTGCCAGTAATGCTCATGACCTAAATTATAAAACAGCTTGGGTTGAGGGTGTAACGGGTTATGGCGTTGGTGAGTTTTTAACCTACACATTCGACGGGGATTCGCCCAGAATAAATGAGATTATTGTGGTTAATGGTTACGTGAAAAGTCAGGCAGTGTGGCAAGATAATTCAAGGGTGAAGCGACTAAAAGTTTTTCTTGATAACAAGCCTATTGCCATTCTTAACCTTCAAAATATTCGGGGTGAGCAAAGGTTTAAGATTTCACCCATTGGGGCAAGGGGTAGAGAAAGTAATGTTGACCTGAGCAAACTCCCCGATTGGACTCTTAAGTTTGAGATAATGGAAGTGTATAAAGGGCTCAGATATAGCGATGTTGCTATTACTGAAATATATTTCGATGGGCTAGATGTGCATTGCTTTGTGGCCGGAACAGAAATACAAATGGCAGGTGGTCGCACGAAACTAATCGAAGAAGTTACAGCAGGCGACAGTGTTGTTACATTTAACCTAACCACTATGGCTAAAGAGTCGGCTGTTGTTATGCAAACAGATGAGGTTGTTCATGGTAATCTGGTTACCTATGTTTTTGATAGTGGTATTCAAATTACTGCAACTCAGGATCACCCCTTCATGCTAAGGCAAAAAGGGTGGAGTTCTCTCAAACCTAAATCTACTAATCAGTACAAGGGCTTCAGTGGGGTTAGCACCATTGAAGTGGGTGACTTTTTTGTGACAATTAATGGATTCGAAAGGCTCAAGCAAATCGTTTACGAGCCCATTAGCCAGCCATCCTTTACAATATCAAAGATGAATAAGGGAGCAAATTTTATTGCGAATGGTTTTGTTGTTGGCGTAGAAGAACTTGAAGTTAAATAATCTTTACTAATACTGAAATGGAAATATCGATATTTAGGAAGCAACTTGTATGCATTCATTTGGTATTGTTATTCTGTGTTGCCCTTGCACCAAATCAGGGTTACTCTCAAGATTTTATAGAATATGGCACAATTGAGCAGATCGTTAGTCAGAATGTGCCGAGCCTCAAAATTTTTTACCATAAAATAGGGAACCTTAATCGCGATTCATTACCCGATTTGGTGGCTATTTATGACTACAATAGGGAAAACGCCAATTCTGATACCGAGTCGCTAGACAATCCTCTCGATAGAACAATGCTATTATACGTAGGATTGCCCGATGGTAAACTTCAACTTGCTAAACGAAACGACAGGGCTGTACTATGCTCCAACTGTGGGGGACAACTAGGAGATCCTTTTGATGGAATCACTATTAAGAATGGATTTTTTACCCTTGAGTTTTCAGGGGGAACAGCATTTAGATGGTCTCGCTTTGTAACCTTTAAGTATTCAAAGGAAGAAAGAAATTGGTTTTTGCATAGGGATGGGGGTGAAACCTTCACGATTCATAATCCCGATATTGTAAATCACTATATGGAAACTACCGCAGATTTTGGCGTTATATCCCTGGATATGTTTATGATAGATTGATAATGAATGCTTAAAATGGAGTTATACAAATGCTTAATTAATCCTATACATAAATATAAAATTGATAACAATATGCTAAAAACAAAAATCATCAAACTATTTGTAAGCTGTTTTATATTGCTTGGTGCAACTATAGGATTCTCACAAGATTTTAAAGAAAGGGGTACTATTGAGGAGTTGGTTGACCAGAATGTACCTGGCTATAAAATTTTAGACTACGAATCGGGTCATTTGAATAGCGATACCTTACCAGACCTTATAGCATTTTACGATTATGATAGGTATAACCCCAGTTTTAATCGTGATTCTTTGGAGAATCCTTTCGACCGCCCCTTGTTATTATATTTAGGCCAGCCCGATGGTACATGCCTTCTTGCAAAAAGGAACGACAAGGTGGTTTTATGCTATGATTGTGGTGGCCAGTGGGGCGATCCATTTGATGGGATAACTATTAACAACGGCTACTTTACACTTTCGCATCATGGAGGAAGTCGAGAAAAATGGTCGCTGTTCATTACTTTTAAGTATTCCCCAGAGGAGAAAAATTGGTTCCTACACAGCAGTGGAGATGAACCGTTTTCTGTTCATGAACCAAATAAGGTCTATTCCGATATGGATACCGTGAAAGATTTTGGGATTACCCCTTTCGAAGAGTATAACTCGAATCTTTTTTAAATAATTTGGATTTAATCCAATTTCATTGTATTCTGATTATTAGATCAATAATAAATCTAATGTTATGAAAAATATTAAACCTCAAGGAAAATTTGTCAATTATATACTAAGGTTTTCTGTTATACATACTATATCCTATTTTTTGGTTGCAATTATATTTGTCGCATTTCAGAACGCTTTGCCCGATGCAGATAGTATAGGATTAAATTTGTATCAACCGTTTCGAGCTTTAGATACAATCAACATATTAGGACAACTGCTCCGCGGATTGGCATTTGGATTTGTTTTCTATCCCTTTTACCATATAGTTTTTAATCGTAAGGGCGGGCGACTTCTGCTTTTCCTTTCAATGTGGGCAGTAGGATTATTCTGCTCTGTTGAGCCACAGCCCGGATCCATTGAAGGGATTATCTATACCGTAATCACCTTTGCAGAACACGCCTCGGTATTAATTGCGGTTGGTATTCAAATGCTACTCTTTGTGTGGTTAATCTTTTGGATAGAGAATCGTTTTGCTGAAAACAATCTACTAGAAATAGGTGTACAGTTCTCCCTAAATCAGAAAAATTTAAAGGGATACATCATCAGGTTTACATTGGTTCATCTTTTCACATACTGGGTAGTAGGAGGTATATTCTACGAGCTCACAGGTTATAACGATGCGCTAGAAACAATGGAAATCTTTAATCTTTGGAGGCCTATGGAAAGCCTTAATACTGTACTTCTGGTATTTTTCGGCCAGATATTTCGAGGCACATTGCTGGCTGTACTACTTTACCCCTTCTATAAAATCTACATTGACAAGAAAAGTGGCTGGGCTCAACTTTACCTCCTTATGATTGGGCTAACCATTCTGGGCTCACCCCTATTCCTAACCGAATTCATTGATTTTAATGGATCAATTGCTGAATTTATCAAAAGCCTTGCGGTGGGTATCCCCGAGATTTTTAGCCAAATGCTGATGTTCTCCCTTATCTTCTTCTTTTGGCAACGGCGTTCAGAGAACAAAAGGATGAAGATAGTGCACAGCAATATGTGCATTTTCCTAACCTAAAAGCAAATATATTTATGGTGCTAATTGTAAAAACAATAAACAAATATTTAAAGATAATCTGTTGCCTTTTTATCGTTACGGGTTGCAGCAATGCGCACAATGGTGACCTCCATTTTGTTGAGCCCAGTAAAACTGATAAGTTTAATTTTCCATACTACTTGTTCGTTCCCCATAACGTGAATAAGGATAATATGACCTTTATTGTTGTGGAGCCCAACAACACAGGGTTTGCCGATGACGATTTGCAAAAGCACTCTGCAAAAGCGGAACGAATGGCTACAAAGGATTTTTACATAGGTCGCTACGTTGCCGGTGAACTCAACTACCCACTTCTGGTTCCAGTATTTCCTCGGAGCAAAACCAATTGGGAGGTATACACCCATGCGCTCGATAGGGATGCAATGCTTCAAGCAGGCAACAAACTTGAGCGTATCGATTTACAGCTCATAGCTATGTTTGATGATGCACGTGCTTTGCTAAAAACCAAAGGCATTGATGCTAACGAAAAGATTTTGCTCACTGGGTTTTCGGCATCGGGAACTTTTGCCAACAGATTCACGTTGTTGCACCCCGAGAAAGTTTTCGCTGTGGCGGCTGGTGGTTTAAATGGTTTGCTGATGCTACCAGAGGATAGCCTAAATGGAAACGACCTAAATTATCCGCTTGGAATAAATGATTTTGAAGTGGTTACTGGTAACGAGTTTCAAATCGATTTGTTTAAGGATGTTCCTCAGCTCTACTTCATGGGTGAACTCGATGATAACGATGCAGTTCCCTATAGCGATGCCTATAGTCAGGACGAAAGAGAAACAATTTGCGATTTAATAGGAAGTGATGAGATGCTCCCCAAACGATGGGACTTCTGTAAAACGGTATATCAACAAAACGATATAAATGCCCAAATAAAAGTATTTAAGGGTATTGGGCATGAACAGCCTGATGAGGTAAAGAAAGAAGTGGTTAACTTCTTTGAAAGAGAGCTGACGAGAGGAGGAATCGAACACAATTAAATATTACAATCAACTTATTTTATAAAATATGAGTAATTCGATCGAAAAGCATTCGTTGGCAAAATCAATATTTCTTCATCTACTACCAGGAGTACTTGTTGGGCTCTACTATTTTCTGCTGGCACCAATAGTTAAACAGTACGGTTTTCCCAACGTTATGGCATTAATAATATCAGGAATTTTTGTGCTTCTTCCCATTGAGTTAGGCTTTCTGATGTACCAATCCCGAAAGAAAAGGGAGAAATTTATTGGGGAAATTGTAAAATATCAGAAACCACTTAAAATTTGGCAGTACATCCTGTGGGTTGCTGTAATATTTATTTTAACGGGTCTATTATTTAAAGCGTTCGGTTTTGCATCAGAATTTTTAATGCAACGGTTTAGCTGGATACCCTCAACCCACATGCTCGATATGGGGCTAAATGGTGAATATCCCAAAACAAACTTAATAATTACTTACACCCTTTTCTTTTTGTTCATGGTGTTGATTTTGCCTGCTGTTGAGGAACTTTACTTTAGGGGATACTTATTACCAAGAATGCCCAACAAGCTTAGAGGTTGGGTAGTTCCAATTCATAGTGCACTATTTGCGCTATATCATACCTGGACCCCCTGGCTTTTTATTACCCGAACAGTTGGAGTGCTACCACTTATTTATCTTGTTAAAAGAAAAGAAAACATCTACATAGGCATTATAGCGCATTGTATAATAAACTCCATTGATTTTATAATTGGATTAGTATTTATTATGAACCAATAGATTTTAATTGAAAAAAATTTAAAAATAGTCATGAAACGATTAGTATTATTTACATTATTCGCATTTTGGTTTTTGTTAAACTGCTTTGCCCAAAAGCCAACCCAAACCATTCGAGGGATAGTTTACGATGCAATTACAAAGGAAACCCTGCCAGGTGCAAATATTATTCTTATTGATAAGAACAAAGGGGTTACCACCGACTTGGATGGGAAATTTTTGCTCCAAAATGTTGAGGTGGGTCGCTACAACCTTCAGGTTAGCTTTATGGGGTATGAACCTCAAATAATTCCCGAACTGCTGGTTGGGTCAGGAAGAGAGGTTGTGCTTGATGTGGGTCTAGAGCAATCTGCATCGGAGCTTGAGGGCGTAGTGGTTAAGGCAACCATTCGTAAGGATAAGCCCATGAACAGCATGGCAGCGGTGAGCGCGCGCACGTTCTCGGTTGAGGAGGCAAGGCGATACGCTGGTGCACTCGACGATCCGGGTAGAATGGCAGGGAATTTTGCAGGTGTTACTCCTGTTGCTGCTCATCAGAATGCCATTGTAGTTAGAGGTAACGCACCAAAAGGGTTGCTTTGGCGGCTTGAAGGTGTGGACATCCCTGTGCCAAGCCATTTCTCAGGCTCAAACATTGCGGGTGGCGGCGGATTAACTATGTTTAGCAGCCAGCTGCTGGCTAACTCCGATTTCTATACGGGCGCTTTCCCCGCCGAGTTTGGAAACGCCTCGGCTGGTGTTTTCGATATGAAGCTGCGGAACGGGAATAGCCAAAGGCACGAGTACGCTTTTCAAATTGGCGTTCAAGGAATTGAAGCAGCAGCAGAGGGGCCTATTAAAAGTGGTCACGGCAGCTCATTCCTCTTAAACTACCGATACTCAACAATGGCTCTAATCTTCCCACTTTTGCCTGAGGTGAAAGGAGCCAACGAGCTACCAATTTATCAGGATCTATCATTTAAGGTTTATTTACCAACGGCAAAGGCTGGACAGTTTTCGATATGGGGAATAGGAGGATTAAGCGAAAGTAGTATGAAAGGCTACAACGAGGTGGATGAGTGGGTATACCCCGAAAACAGGAAGAAGATGAAATTCAACTACAATATGGGAGTTGTTGGAATCACCCATACCCAAGGCCTTACCTCCAAAGCACACCTAAGAACAACCCTCGCCCTAAATTCAGGACAGCATAAGTACAACGAGGAGGCTAGGCTATTTGAGGATACTCCCTCTGTTTTACATCCTTTGTTTTATGTCGAAAGTACCGAGGGAATGGCAACACTAAACTCAACGCTATCCATTGCATCATCATCCCGATTAAGTTTAAAAACAGGAATCGATGCCAACCTGCATTACTACTCGTTAAATGGCGATTCGAGAGATTTCCAAACTGGCCAATACGGAAATTTTTTGAGTGGTGATGGTTCCGGTGCCGTTGTAAAGGCATTTGCACAGGCAAAGTATTCGGTTTCTCAAAACTTTTACTTCAATGCTGGGGCAAACGTGTCGTGGTTTGAGTTGAACAATGAGCTACGGGTTGAGCCACGCCTATCGGCCAGCTGGCAGGCAAACCAGCAAAATCGATTTTCCGTTGGATACGGCAACCACAGTCAGATTGAGCCACTCTTTGTTTACTTCGTAACACAAGTCGATGATCAAACTGGAGAATCTTTTTACCCAAATATGAACCTGAAAAGGATGGGAGCGCACCACTTTGTGCTGGGTTACGATTTTTCTCCATCTCAAAACCTAAGAGTTAAGATTGAGCCGTATTTCCAATATCTATATAATGTTCCAGTAGTTGAAGAAGAACTTTACTCAATGATTAATTTTATGAGCGACTGGACCTTCGATAAAACTCTAGTAAACGATGGTACGGGCGAAAACATTGGGATTGACCTAACCATTGAGCGCTTCCTAAATGATGGATACTACTTCCTTATCACCTCTTCGCTATATAAATCGCAATACACAGATGGAAACGGAATTAAGCGCAGATCTCGCTATAGCGGTGGCTACGTAATTAATCTTGTTGGAGGTAAGGAGTGGACAATCCGCAAAAAGAATTTGCTGGGAATAAATGCCAAAGTAGCCTTTTTTGGTCCCTATTGGCATCAACCTGTTGATTTTGATGAAACCCAGCTCAGAGGCGATATCGTGTACAACGAGCAAATGCCGTTCAGCTATCGTAATTCGAACCTTGAGACTATATCAGACATAACTATCACATATCGATTAAACCATTTGAGGGCGTCCTCGGTATTTGCTTTTCAGGTTAAGAACGTTTTGGGTCGCCAGTATTTGGGTAAGAAATACAATTTGTTAACTCAAGAAATCGAGGATGATTTCTTTACAAGTCCAGTTCCCTTTATAAGCTACAAAATAGAGTTTTAGTAAATCATGCCAAATTAAATAGGTTAAGGCTTAAATTGTCTGACAAATAAAAAATTGATGATGAGTGAAATTGCAGAGATTATAATTAAGATGGAGATTACCGCCCTTGAACGATGGAACAATGGCGACCCCAGCGGATTCCTCGAAATATCCGATAAGGATGTTGTTTACTTCGATCCAATGACTGAGCTTCGAATAGATGGGTTGGAAAGCCTAACGGAACTGTACGAAAATATCCGAGGAAAGATATTTGTTGAAAAGCACAAAATGCTAAACCCCAAAGTACAAAGCCTCGATAGGATGGCTGTTCTAACCTATAATTTAGAATCATACGTTGAGAACAAGGTTGTAAAGTGGAACTGCACCGAGGTTTATCAACGTCAAAGTGACGAGAAGTGGAAGATTATTCAAACCCATTGGTCGTTAACAAATGCTGTTAAGGAACTTTAAAACAAATAGATAATGAAAGCATTAATTGTAGTCGACATCCAAAAAGGGCTAACAAAACGGAGAGGCTTTTACAATACCGATCAATTCTTCAGAACAGTAAATACTGCCATTGAGCAATACAGAAGCAAGGGTTTACCCATTATTTACATTCAGCATATTAATAAAATGCTAATTCCCAACACCACCGATTGGGAAATTGATGATAGTGTAATTATGTGTTCCGAGGGGATCGTTCTACAAAAAAAACACGGGAATGCGTTTACAAATACCGATCTTGATAGTATGTTGAAATCAAATCACGTTGATGAGATTCTGGTTTGTGGCCTCTCAACGCAGCACTGCGTAAAGTTCACCTGCCTAGGCGGAGTAAAGAATGGTTTCAGCGTTTCAATTCTAAAAAACGGGCATTCCAACTGGGCAAAAAATGCCGAAGAGCTAGTTAGTAAAACAGAGGAAGAACTTGCCTCGATGGACGTGAAAATATTTGATTTGCTGTCCCGTTAGGGACATAATATGGG
>DDWD01000198.1:0-740 GCA_002345825.1 Bacteroidales bacterium UBA2295 | reverse complement strand
GTTAGGTACGGAATATTCTGTACCTTTTATCTTGCCTAAGTCACAAGATAACAGACAAGACAGACTGCACCGTGAAATCGATTTTATAGTATCGTATTTAACCACATAACAATCAATAAAAATTCAAATTATATCCATTATGAAAATATTTCAAATCATCATCATTGTTGTTGCATTATTAATTGCAATAATTATAGGCTTTGCAGCCTACTGGGGTGCATTTAAGAGTATCCGATTTAGCGTGGTTGAGCAGGGTGGCGAAACCCTTGTTTACGAAGAGATGAAGGGCGACTACCGCCAAAGCGGGGTGGTAATGGATAGGGTTTACTACTCGCTGCTAAACGATTACAAAATCGAAACCTTTAAAGGCTTTGGCATCTACTTCGATAATCCGCAGAAAGTAGAAACCAGCAAGCTGCGCTCCGAGTTAGGTTGCATCTTGGAGGAATCGGATATTAACAGGGTAAGCGAGCTGGAGGGCAACTTCAAAATTAAAACCTTCTCCAAAGGCAAGTGCATTGTGGCAGAATTTCCCTACAAAGGAAAACTCTCGGTAATGTTTGGCATTATGAAAGTTTACCCTGCGCTTAATAAGTTCGTTAAAAATAATGGTTACAACCAGGAGGGTGCAATTATGGAGATTTACGATACACCAGGCAAGAAAATTATTTATAGAAAGATTTTATAGAATTGAAGTTTAAAACGATTTTATTACTTACTCAACTTTCGCAAGCAAAATA
>DDWD01000202.1 GCA_002345825.1 Bacteroidales bacterium UBA2295 | reverse complement strand
GAAATGAAAAAAATGTTTAAAAAAATTCACCTACTTGGAATGGCTTTATGCTTATCGGCTGCGACTATGGCTCAGGAAAGCGAGCAATGGATAAGATATTCTGCCATTTCGCCAGATGGTAAAACCATTGCGTTCACATTTAAGGGCGACATCTTCACTGTTCCAGCAGAGGGTGGAGAGGCCAATCAAATCACTTTTCATCAGGCTCACGATTTCATACCCGTATGGAGCAACGATGGCTCAAAGATCAGCTTTGCCTCCAATAGGTATGGTAACTTTGATGTATTTATAGCCGACGTAATAAGTATTGAAACCAAACGCCTAACATACCACTCAGCCGATGAGTTTCCGTACGCATTTAATAACAACGATCAAGAAATCATTTTCGGTGGACAACGCCTCGATGCGGTGAACCACCGACAGTATCCCACTGGATCGCAACCCGAGGTTTACACCGTGTCAGCCACTGGCGGACGAATTAATCAGCTGTGGACAATTCCAGCCGAACTAATTCAGGTAAGCAAGGATGGCAAAACTATAGTTTACCATGATAAAAAGGGTGGCGAGAACGAATGGCGTAAGCATCATCAATCGGCTGTAACTAGGGATATTTGGATATACAATGTGGATTCTAACCAACACAAAATGATTACCTCATTTGAGGGAGAAGATAGAAATCCCGTTTTTGCGGATAACGACAAAACCATTTACTTCCTAAGTGAGCAAAATGGTACATTCAACGTACACCGATTTAGCCTAGAAAATCCCGGTAAGGTTGAGCAGATTTCAAATTTTGAGCTGCATCCTGTTCGTTTTCTTAGTATCAGCAATTCAGGAACCCTTTGCTACACTCACCATGGAGACCTGTATACTCAAATACCTGGAAAAGATCCACAAAAGATTGATGTAGCTATCAGAACAGGTTCCCATGCAAACAATGAGCAGATACTGCCCGTTACGGGTAATGTAAGCGAAATGGCCGTATCGCCCGATGGTAAGGAGATTGCATACATTGCTCGCGGCGAAGTTTTTGTATCCTCAGTAGAAGGGAACTTCACAAAACGAATTACCAACACCATTGAGCAGGAACAATTTGTTGGCTTTGCCCCCGATGGCAAGTCGATAATTTACGCAAGCCAGCGCGATTCTAAATGGGGAATATACAAATCGACTAAAGTTCAAGAAGACGAACCCTTCTTTTACGCAGCAACCCTGCTTAACGAGAAGAAAATCATAGAAAATGATAACGATAATTACCAGCCAAAAATATCGCCCGATGGAAAAGAATTAGCATTTATTGAGAATCGTAGGCATCTAAAGATTTTCAATTTTGAAACCAAAGAGATACGCGGAATTTTTGGTCCCGACAAGCTGTTCTACATGCGCGATGGCGATCAGCAGTTTGAGTGGAGCCCCGACAGCAAGTGGCTACTTGTGCGCTACTCACCCACACTTAGTGTGAGCGAGGTGGTTCTGCTAGATGTTTCTGGCCAAAAGGATATGATAAACCTAACCGAGAGTGGCTTTGGTGACTCATCGGGCAAGTGGATCAATGGAGGCAAACAGATCATGTGGTTTAGCGATCGCCACGGACTCAGGTCTCACGCTACCAGTGGCAATCGTCAGCTAGATGTTTACTCGCTTTTCTTAACCCGCGACAGCTGGGATAAGTTCAACATGAGCGAAGACGAATACAACCTTTGGAAAGAGATTGAAAAGCTTGAAAAGGAGAAGGCGAAGAAAGAGAGCGACAAGGAGAAGGAGAAAAAGAAAAAGAAGAAAAACAATAAGGATGAGGAGAAGGTTGACTCGACCCAAATAAAAATTGACTGGGAAGGACTTCGCGATCGCAAAAAACGGTTAACCATCCACTCGGCAAGCCTTGCCGATGCTGTATTATCTAAGGATGGCGAAACGCTATACTATCTTGCACGCTTCGAAAAAGGCTACAACTTATGGAGCACCAATCTACGCACTCAGGAAACCAAGAAAATAGTTCCTCTAAATGCCCGATCGGCCTCACTTGAATGGAACAAGGATATGAGCAAACTTTTCCTACTTTCCAACGGAAGGATATCAACCATCGATCTTAAATCTAATAGCAATAAGCCCATCAGCATCAGCGGAGAAGTAAGCATCAACGTGGCCGAAGAGCGTCATGCTATGTTTAACCACGTTTGGAAACGCACCAAGGCTATGTTCTACATCTCCGACTATCACGGTGCACCTTGGGATAAACTATACAGCGAGTATCAACCTAAAGTAGATTTGGTAGGAAATGATTTTGAGCTAACCGAGCTCCTTTCCGAGATGCTTGGCGAGCTAAACGTATCGCATAGTGGTGCTCGTTACAGGTATAGCGATCCCAATGGTACACAAACCGCTTCGCTAGGTATTTTTGTAGATTATGCTCACACTGGAAACGGCTTGAAGATTGCTGAAATTATCCAATTTGGCCCAATGGATAAGGAACACATCAAAGTGAGACCGGGAATGATTATTCAAAAAATTGATGGTGAGAAAATAACAAACGATGTGGACTTTGCCAAATTCCTCAATCGTAAAGCAGATAAATTCACATTACTAGAGGTGTACGATCCCGAGAAAAAAACCACTTTCCAAACTACCGTTAAACCCATTTCGCTTAGGGAGGAGAGTTCGCTACTTTACGACCGATGGGTAAAACAAAACGAACAGCTAGTAGAAACCCTAAGCAATGGACAGCTAGGTTATGTTCATATCCCCGGGATGAGTGATGGCCCATACCGTAATACCTACGAAAAAGCAATGGGAAAATACTCCAATACCAAAGGTATGATAATCGACACCCGCTTTAATGGTGGTGGCGATTTGGTTAGCGACCTGGCCATGTTCCTCACCGGAAAGGAGTTTATTGAGTACGCTATAGAAACTCGAACACTGGGATATGAACCTACTGCACGGTGGACTAAGCCCACCGTAGCCCTAGTGAACGAAGCCAACTACAGCGATGGGCATTGCTTTGCCTGTGGATATCAAGATCTAGGCATAGGCAAGCTAATTGGTATGCCCGTTCCGGGCACATGCAGCTTTGCTGGCTGGGAAATGCTGCAAAACGGAAAGATTATGTGGGGAGCAATACCAGTAAGTGCAAAGAATATGGCTGGTGAATGGCTTGAGAACAATGAGACTGTTCCCGATATTGTGGTTAAAAATATGCCTGGTGAAATTGATAATGGCCATGACCAACAGCTGGAAGCAGCCATTAGGGAGCTGCTTAAAGATGTTAAGTAACATTCATGATGGGACACAACTAAAAAGGGTGGCGAAATTCGCCACCCTTTTTATACATCAAATCATATCTGATTATATCTGCGACATTTTCTCTGCGTAGTATTTACCCTCTTTCAATTTCTGGGCACACTCGGCAAATGCATTAATTGTTAATTTCACGTCATCTAAAGTATGTACAGCCGTTGGAATTAATCGGAGTAAAATTTGCCCCTTGGGTATAACCGGGTATACCACAATTGAACAGAAAATACTGTAGTTCTCGCGCAAATCGAACACCATATTGGTAGCCTCGGGCACATTACCTTTCATGTATACTGGAGTTACCGGCGATTCAGTTTTTCCAATATCCAGCCCAACCTCCTTTAAACCTTTTTGCAAAGCATTTACAATGGTCCAAAGATTTTCTTTTAGCTGAGGCTGAGTTTGCATTATTTCAAGACGCTTAAGCGCTCCCACCACCATGGGCATTGGAAGTGACTTAGCAAATATTTGCGAACGCAAGTTGTAGGCCAGATACATTACTATATCTTCCTCAGCAGCTACAAAAGCACCAATACCCGCACCACTCTTGGCAAAGGTTGAGAAGAGAATATCCACTTCATCCTCCACACCAAAATGCTCTGCCGTTCCGGCTCCAGTTTTACCCATTGTACCAAAGCCATGGGCATCATCAACTAGCAATCTAAAGCTAAATTCCTTTTTCAGGGCTGCAATGTCTTTAAGATTACCCAGATCGCCTGCCATACCAAAAACGCCCTCGGTAATTACAAGGATTCCACCGCCAGTTTTTTCGGCCAAACGGGTTGCGTGAATTAGCTGCTTGCGCAGGCTATCCATATCGTTATGTGCATACACAAAACGTTTCCCTGGGAAAAGCCTTAAGCCATCGATAATACATGCATGCGATTCCGAATCGTAAACAACCACATCGTTGCGCGATACCAAAGCATCTATTATCGACACCATTCCCTGATAGCCATAGTTAAGCAGATAAGCAGCAGGTTTTCCAACAAAGGCGGCAAGTTTTGCCTCAAGCTCTTCATGCAGTTTGGTCTGTCCGCTCATCATTCTGGCTCCCATAGGGTATGCCATTCCGTACTGGGCTGCACCCTCGGCATCGGCCTTGCGCACCTCTGGATGATTTGCTAAACCAAGGTAATTATTCAAACTCCATGTTAAAACTTCTTTTCCTCTAAAGGTCATCCAGGGTTTAATTTCGCCCTCGAGCTTGGGAAATGCGAAATACCCATGGCCCTCTTTATAGTACTGGCCAATTGGCCCCATACTTTTTCTAAGCTTATCAAATATATCCACGGCTAAAAAATATTGGTTAAACGATTCATTAAACTCCCACAAAATTACACCTTTTTATGTAAAACGGTAATTAAACCACAAAACAGATGGGAATTTGAAAAAACCAATATCAGTATTAAAACTTTTTAACTAGATTATCTGAATTTTACAGCGCTTTCGCATAACTTTTTTGGATATTGTTGCTAACTTTGCTCGCTTAAATAATGAGGCACAATATTGGAGTAAAAATTGTGTTTATCTACGTAAACGCCTTATTCTTAATTATGAAAAGAGTTAGCCTTTTTGTCCTAATCGTTATTGCCATAATAGCCGCATCGTGTAGCGGATTCGACAAACTCCTCAAAAGCCGTGATTACCCTTTGATGTACAAGGAAGGGTTAAAATACTACGAAGAGGGGGATCACTACCGGTACACCACAATTTTTGAACAGCTGTCACCTGTTTACAAAGGTACAGCGCAAGCCGATACCATTGAATTCTACCTTTCGCAAGGTTATTACCATCAGGGCGATTTTCTTTTGGCTGCTCACTATTTCGATAGGTTTAGGCAAAACTATCCGCGAAGCTCGTTTATTGAGGAGGCTGAGTATATGTACGCATATTGCTTTTACAAATCATCACCACGGCCCCTTCTCGATCAGGAAGCAACAAAAAACGCAATCTCTGCTCTATCTGAGTTTATAACCCGATATCCAAACTCATCTAAAAAAGCTGAGGTAAACACAATTCTTACCGAACTCCGCTCAAAGCTAGTCGAAAAATCGTACCTGAGTGCTAAGCTCTATTACGATATGCAAGACTATAAATCGGCAATTACAGCCCTTAAAAACAGTGCTTACGAGTTCCCCGACAGCGAGTATCGTGAGGATATCCTTTATATGATTTTGGAATCCTCCTACAACTTAGCCGACAATAGCGTACCCGAAAAACGCCGCGAGCGTTTTCAGGCTACTCTGGATGAGTACTATAACCTGATGGGGGAATTCCCTGAAACAAAATACAAGCGTGAAGCCGAAAGGATTTATGCCAGCAGCATTAAAGTAGTTGAAAACAAGTAAAACGATACAACCATGGATTTCAAAAAGGTTACTGCACCACTAACCACAACAACTCAAGACTTTACCCAGCTCGACAAGGAAACGGGAAATATCTATGAGTCGGTACGTATTATTGCTAAACGTGCCAACAAAATAAGTCAGGATATGAAGCAAGAGCTGAACAGGAAGCTCGAAGAATTTGCCTACTACACCGATAACCTTGAAGAGGTTTTTGAAAATCGTGAGCAAATCGAAATCAGCAAGTTTTATGAGCGACTTCCTAAGCCTGCCCTGATTGCCTTGCAGGAATTCCTCGACACTAAGCTGTACCACCGTAAAGGTGCTGTAGAAAGTCCACAAAACGAAAACTAGATGCTGCTCAAGGGGAAAAACATACTTCTTGGTATCACGGGCAGCATAGCTGCCTACAAAGCGGCACCACTTGTACGCCTTTTAGTAAAAGAAGGTGCGGATGTTAAGGTGGTGATGACACCGCTTGCCAAGGAGTTTATTACCCCTTTAACCCTTGCAACCCTAGCGAAAAATCCTATTCTGGTTGATTTTTTTAACCCAGAAAATGGGGACTGGAACAGCCATGTTGATTTAGGGATGTGGGCCGATCTGTACCTAATTGCACCCGCAACAGCTAACACTATTGGTAAAATGGCGCACGGTGTGGCCGATAACCTGCTGCTTACATCGTACCTATCGGCCAAGTGTCCTGTTATGGTTGCTCCCGCAATGGACCTGGATATGTATCAGCATCCAACCACACAAAATAATATTAAAATCCTTAAGGAGTTTGGCAATATTATTATTGAGGCAGCTACGGGAGAACTTGCCAGCGGACTTTCTGGCAAGGGCCGAATGGAGGAGCCTGAGAAAATTCTTGATGCCATTCAGTCATTTTTTGCCAATCAGCAAAAATTATCTGGCAAAACGGTACTCGTTACATCTGGGCCAACTTACGAGCCAATAGACCCTGTTCGCTTCATTGGCAACAGATCATCGGGAAAAATGGGGTATGCTTTGGCAATTGACCTGGCCACTAGGGGTGCAGAAGTGATTTTTATAACTGGGCCAACAAGGCAACTACCTAGTCATCCAAATATTTCTGTTCACAAGGTAACATCAGCTTCGGAGATGTTTGAGGTTACCACACAAAATTTCCCAAACTGTCAGGCTGCAATTCTGGCTGCTGCCGTTAGCGACTTCGCCCCAAAGCATTTTACCAATGAAAAAATCAAGAGAAAGGGAAACCAGCTCACCCTTGACCTTGAGCCCACAAAGGATATTGCCAAAGAATTAGGTAGTAAAAAAACCAAAGATCAGGTTTTGATTGGATTTGCCCTCGAAACCCACAATGAGGTGGCCAATGCCAAGCAAAAAATTGAGTCGAAAAACCTCGATTTCATTGTACTCAACTCAACCAACGACGATGGTGCTGGATTTGAAGTTGATACCAACAAAATAAGCATAATACATCGCAGCGGCGAAATCATAGCTTTTGATTTAAAATCGAAGCAAGATGTTGCCAAAGATATAGTTGACGAGCTAGTTAAAACAATGGGAATTGCCTAGCTTGCAAGTAACCCCATAACATAATCCATTCGGGTATGAGAATTCAAAAATGGATACTAGTTGTAACACTAATCGTTGCGCTGCCCACACTGGCCTATCAGCAGGAATTACGGTGCAACGTACAAATCAACTCGCAGAAAATTCAAGGAACCAACAGGCAGCTATTTCAAACGCTACAAACTGCTGTTTACGAGTTTATGAACAACACCACTTGGACCAAGCATATCTACGGTCAGGACGAGCGAATTGAGTGCAACATAATGCTAACCCTTAACGACCAGATCGGTTCGGACGAATTCCGGGGAACCATACAAATACAATCACGACGCCCAATATTTAACACATCGTACAATACCACAATGCTTAACATTGTGGACAACAACTTACAATTCCGCTACATCGAATTCGATCAGCTGGAGTTCACCGACTCGCGCCATACCAACAACCTTACCTCTATCCTAGCCTACTACGCCTACATCATCCTTGGCTTCGATTACGATTCCTTTTCCTATTTAGGTGGTACGGAGTACTTCCAAAAAGCCGAACGCATTGTGAACAATGCTCAGAACACCACCGACGGGGAGCGTGGTTGGAAAGCTTATGAGGGTAATCGTAAAAACAGGTACTGGCTAATTGAGAATATACTAAATCCCAAATATCGCCCCATTCGAGAGGTAAACTATAAGTATCATAGAATGGGGCTAGACCGTATGAGCGATAAACTTGTTGAAGGGAGGACTGAAATAGCCGAATCGCTTACCAGCATTCAACGAGTATTCAGAGAAAAACCCGATCCCTATATGTACTATCTCCAGGTTTTTTTCGATTCCAAAAGCGATGAGCTCGTAAACCTGTTCTCCGAGTCGTTCCCTGCCGAAAAAACCCGTGTAGTAAACATCCTCACCGAGGTTGATAATGCCAACGTATCAAAATACAACCGCATTACAAGTAGCGATTCGGGTGGATTTTAGATGTTGGACCATTCGTTTGTAATGAAACAATAGCTTAACCCAATGCTGAAAACACTCCTTGTTCAAAACTACGCGCTAATCGACACCCTTGAAATTGATTTTCATCAAGGACTAAATATTATCACCGGGGAAACGGGTGCTGGTAAATCGATTTTACTCGGTGCACTTGGACTGATTCTAGGGAATAGAGCCGAAATTAGTGTGCTAAAGGACAAGTCGAAGCCCTGTGTTGTTGAGGGTACATTTAACCTTGCTGGCTATAGTTTACAGGATTTTTTTACCGAGAATGATATTGAGTACGCCGATTTAACAACCATCAGACGGCACATCAACCCGGCAGGTAAATCTAGGGCTTTCGTAAATGAATTACCCGTTACCCTTACTATTCTTAAAGATTTAGTAGGACAAATAATAGATATTCATTCGCAGCACCAAAACCTTTTGCTGGCCAATGGAAACTTTCAGCTTTCGGTACTCGATTCGTTTACCGAGAATGCTCAGCGCTTGGCTGCTTACAGGATTACATTCCTTAAGTACAGAGAACTCACCAACGAGCTCACATCACTAAGGGAAAAAGCTTCGCAAGCAAAGGCCGATTTGGACTACTTGCAATTCCAGCTAAATCAGCTTAACGAGGCAAAGCTCAAGTCGGGCGAAGAGGTAGAGCTGGAGCAGCTACAGCAACAGCTATCGCATGCCGAGGAGATAAAAACAAATCTACAAACAGCATCTACCCTGCTAAACTCCGACGAAACTTCCATTCTGATGTGGCTAAAAGAGGCTGGAGCATCGGTAGGCAAAATATCGCACTTTTTTCCTGCTGCCGAAGAACTCACCCAAAGGATTGAGAGCTGTCGCGTAGAACTTAAAGATGTCGCTCAGGAAATCGATCTGCAAAACGAAAAGATATTTCTCGATCCTAACGAGTTGGAATCCGTTACTCAACGTCTCGACATGATCCTTACCCTTCAGCAAAAACACAGGGTAAGCACTGTGAATGAGCTAATAGAGGTAAGGGAGAGACTTAGCATACAGGTTGATGAAATAACAAACTACGACCATATGCTTGATAAAAAAGCCTCACAGTTGGAGGAAGTTACTCAGCAAGCATTAAAACAAGCTAACGAGATAAGCAGCATACGCAAGGCTGGCAGCAGTAAATTTCAAGAGAGTATAAAATCGTTGCTAACCCAGCTTGGAATGCCCTACGCCGATTTCAAGGTAAGCTTTGAGTCGTTAAACGACCTCAGACCTCAAGGAATTGATAAGGTTACATTCCTTTTCTCGGCCAATAAGCAGATGCCGTTAAATGACCTGTCGAAGGTTGCTTCAGGTGGAGAACTCTCACGGCTAATGCTTAGCCTTAAATCGCTTATGGTAAAAACAAAGGGGCTCCCCACCATTATACTCGACGAGATTGACACAGGCGTTTCCGGTGAGGTGGCCGACAAGGTGGGCAACATTATCAGCGATATGGCTAAAAGTATGCAAGTAATAAACATCACCCACCTACCCCAAATAGCAAGCAAAGGGAGTCACCACTTCTTGGTTTATAAAGATCAGGAAAACAACCTAACCGAAACCAGAATTAGACTCCTTAACTCGACCGAGCGAGTTACAGAAATTGCGAAGATGCTAAGTGGTGAGAAAATTTCTGAAGCTGCAATTACAAATGCAAAACACCTGCTAAACAGCTAATTACCTTTATTTGGTTTGTTGAAATATTCCTAGAAGTATGCCCTGCTTCGAACATCATAGCCATACAATTGTTTAAAATCCCATCTGGCAGTAATTTTGTATCTTTACTCCGACAAACATTTGGTATTAATCAACACAATTATATTTATGGCTAACAACTTACTTAAGGGAAAGAAGGGGATTATTTTTGGAGCACTTAACGAGAGCTCAATAGCATGGCATGTTGCAGAAATGGCTCACGCCGAGGGCGCCCAGCTGGTTTTAACCAATACCCCAGTTGCCATGCGCATGGGTTCGGTAAACGAGCTGGCTAACAAATGCAATGCTCTTCTGGTTGCCGCTGACGCAACCAATGTCGATGACCTAAACAACCTGTTCGAAAAATCGATGGAACATTTTGGTGGAAAAATCGACTTTGTTCTTCATTCTATCGGGATGTCGCCCAATGTTAGAAAAGGAAAAACATACGACGACCTTGACTACAATAACTTTTTAAAAACGCTTGATATATCGGCAATATCGTTCCACAAAATGCTACAAGTTGCGTGGAAACTGGATGCGATTAACGAGTGGGGATCGGTACTGGCTTTGTCGTACATTGCGGCACAGCGAACGCTATATGGCTACAACGATATGGCAGATGCCAAGGCGCTGCTGGAATCCATTGCACGCAGCTTTGGTTACATTTTTGGGCGAGAGCGTAAGGTACGCATCAACACCATCTCTCAATCGCCAACGCTAACCACCGCCGGGAGCGGGGTGATGGGCTTTGAAGGGCTAATGGATTTTACCGATCGGATGTCGCCCCTGGGCAATGCCGATGCGCATGAGTGCGCAGGGTTCTGCATCACCCTTTTCAGCGATCTCACCCGAAAGATCACCATGCAGAATATCTACCACGATGGAGGATTCTCCAGCATGGGTATGAGCCAACGGGCTATGGCCGTTTACAACAAGAATTTGGACGAGTGCAGGGATTGCCAGTAAGAAGAGGCAACAATGTAATGATATAAAAAAAGCCCCGATTGGGGCTTTTTCTCTTATCCTAAGTATGCCTTAAGCAATTTACTGCGCGAAGTATGACGAAGTCGACGGATGGCTTTTTCCTTAATCTGTCGCACCCTTTCGCGGGTTAATCCAAACTTTTCACCAATCTCTTCCAAAGTCATCTCTTGGCAACTAATGCCAAAGAAAAGTTTTATTATATCTCGCTCTCGCTCGGTTAAAGTTGCCAACGAGCGATCAATCTCCCTGCAAAGGGACTCGTTTAGCAGCGATTTATCTGCATTTGGCGAATCGTTGTTTACCAGAACATCCAACAGGCTGTTCTCTTCACCGTCGACAAATGGAGCATCAACCGAAACGTGACGACCAGAAACCCGAAGGGTGTCGGCCACTTTCTCCTTAGGGAGTTCCAGTAAGTCTGCCAACTCTTCGGGAGAAGGGGTTCTCTCGAACTGCTGTTCAAATTTCGAGAATGCCTTATTGATCTTATTGAGTGAGCCAACTTGGTTCAACGGAAGCCTAACGATACGCGATTGCTCCGCAAGGGCTTGCAGGATAGACTGCCTAATCCACCATACAGCATATGAGATAAACTTAAAACCACGGGTCTCGTCAAACTTTTCGGCGGCCTTAATAAGCCCTAAGTTTCCCTCGTTGATAAGGTCGGGCAGGCTTAAACCTTGATTTTGATACTGTTTTGCCACAGATACCACGAAACGAAGGTTTGCACGAGTTAGCTTTTCGAGTGCCTCCTGATCGCCTTTCTTTATTCGCTGCGCCAGCTCTACCTCCTCCTCTACAGTGATTAGCTCCTCCTTACCTATCTCTTGCAAATATTTATCGAGGGATGCACTCTCCCTGTTAGTAATTGATTTTGTGATTTTTAGTTGTCTCATCTCAAACCTTTAAATTTTCATGAAGTTATGGCAATTTGTATATAAAGTCAAGTGTAAAACGCTGGCAACGAACAATTGTTGAGTAATTCTAAAAATTAAGTTCAGAATTAAAAAGTTTTTGCTCCACCGAAAAAGCCTGCAAAATTAATAAATATTGCGGTTAGATAAAAACTAACCGCAATATTTAACAACACCTTATACTATTGAATATTTTTGTTTTTTACAATCCAATGGCGTAATATGCTACTAAACCGTTTGGGTAAATCCCCTCAATAAGAACACCCCCTGACAGCGTGGATAGTAGTTGATATAACTCCTCAGGTGTTGTTACGTTAGTTCGATTTACCCGAGTGATAATAAAGCCCTCCTTTACGCCTTGCTCCTTGAGCTTTCCATCCTTCAATTCAACCACCTGCAGCCCATTTCGTATTCCTAGGCGCCTTTGCATATTTGCATCGATCGCTTTGAGTTCAGCCCCCAGAACATTAACAACTTCGCTGGACTTAACCACCTCAAATCCACCTCTCATATTACGTAAGGTAACCTCATAATGTTTCCTTTTATTGTTCCTATTTACCAAGATCTCAACCTTATCTTTGGGTCGATACTTGCTTATTTGCTCCTGGAGCTGATTAGGAGAATTAACGGGTACGCCATTTACCTCGAGTATTACATCACCCTCTTTTAGCCCAATATCCTCGGCAGCGCCACCTTCGGTAACTCCAGCAATCAGCACACCGGTCAAATCCTTTATCTTATACTCTTCTGCTAATTTCGATGTTAGCTCAGCTATTTGAACACCCAAGATGGCGCGCTGTACCTCACCAAACTCTATGATATCCATAGCCACCTTTTGTGCAATTGATGAAGGAACAGCAAATGAATAGCCTGCAAAGTTACCTGTCTGAGATGCTATGGCTGTATTCACTCCAACAAGTTCTCCCTTTAGGTTTACTAGGGCTCCACCGCTGTTGCCTGGATTTACTGCTGCATCGGTTTGGATAAACGACTCGATGGCATAAGTAGCTGAAAGAATATTTATATTCCGAGCCTTTGCACTTACTATACCTGCAGTTATTGTGGAGTTTAGATTAAATGGATTTCCTATTGCTAGTACCCATTCCCCCACCTTAAGCATTTCTGAATTTCCAAAAGGTATAAATGGTAAATTGTCGGCGTCTACTTTTATAACAGCCAAATCGGTACTCGGATCATGGCCAACTAGCTTAGCATCAAAAGTTCGCCTATCGTTTAGCACAACCTCAATGTTATCGGCCTTGTCAACTACATGGTTATTAGTTAATATGTAACCATCCTTGCTGATAATGATACCCGAGCCAGATCCTGATATGGGCTGAGGTTCGCGTTGTTGAGGCCCAAAGAAGAAGTCGTAAAAAGGGTTTCCAAAAGAGTACTCGGGTTGCGATCGCATCGATTTAGTTTTCACGTGTACAACTCCGTGTACTGTCCTTTCAGCAGCGTAAGTAAAATCTGTTATCTCGCCGGTACTAGTTGTAAAGGATGCCAAGCTAAATGGAACTGAATCGTGGTTAGCAAACTCTGGCATATGGCTCTGTACCTGCTCCTTCGCCAGAAAATGAGTAAAAGCAAACACAACTAACCCGCCGATAATTGAATAAAAAATTGGTGCTAAAATTCTATTTGTTTTCATAGCTGTAGTTTTTAAGTTCTAGGTGATAACGATCAAACCCTATGCCTTACAATCCTAACAGCCTGATTGTTAACACACCTTAACAGATCTGACAAATTTTCTCGCACATTTGTTAAACTGTGATGAAAAAAATGCAGGTTTAAAACTCAAGTGTGTGGTTAAAATGGCATTATCTTGAAAGGGATGGAAACTAATTCGGAAAAAGTTTCGCCTGTTTCAAACATATCGTCATCGCCTGTTCGGTAGTACCAATGAACAATTACAGTTTTCTTTTGCCGATGCACCTCCTTAAGCAGATTTAGGATATCCAGAAACTTTTTAGAAGTGGAAGTATTAAAATAGTCTAACTTAAAAATCACCACTGTCTCACGGTTTGGAATTTGTACATAGCTACGAAACCATTCAATAATGGGATTAAAGAATTCATTACAGTCTTCGGGTAACGATTTACCATAAAACTCAAACCTGCTCCTATCTCTATCGAGATTAACTTCAGGGGTAAACTGAGTTTCGGTCAGCCTTATGGGATCCAATGAATTCATAGTAATATTTGTCTTATAAGTAAAGTTATAAAAATTATAAGGATAAAACAGCCAAAGGAGATAAAAAGTTGCGAAGTGAAATGGAATTATGTTAAAGGGAGATTGATAAAGACAAAAAAGGGAGGTTGCTGAGCAACCTCCCTTATATCGTAAATATCTTTTTCTACTTTAGAGAATCAACAACGGCCTTAAAGGCTTCGGGATGATTCATTGCCATATCGGCAAGTACCTTACGGTTTAAAGCAACACCTTGCTCGTTAATTTTACCCATAAACTCTGAATATGACATTCCGTGGGTGCGAGCGGCTGCATTAATACGTTGAATCCAAAGAGCTCTGAATTCGCCTTTTTTCTTCTTGCGGTCGCGGTAGGCGTACTGCAAACCCTTCTCAAGGGTGTTTTTTGCAACGGTGTAAACATTGCGACGGGCGAGGAAATTACCTTTAGTTTGTTTTAAAATCTTTTTCCTTCTAGCCCTTGATGCTACTGCATTGACTGAACGTGGCATAGTTTAAATCCTGTTTTCGAATGATTAGCGTTTCGTCGTTACGAAATCTTTTTTGCTAAGGCATTCTGTTAATAAATTGAATAACTTCTACTTTAAGCGATAGGCTACTTAAGCGCCAACAACTTTTTGATGTTATTGGTATCAGCCTTGCTAACTAAACCAGAGTGCGTTAGGTTACGCTTTTGCTTTGTGGTTTTTTTAGTAAGGATATGGCTTTTGTAAGCGTGCTTCCGCTTAATCTTCCCAGTTCCGGTTAAAACGAAGCGCTTTTTTGCACCGGAGTTTGTTTTTACTTTAGGCATTCTCCTTAGTTTATATTAAATTAAAAAAAAATCAACTTTTCTTTTTGGCTGCTTTGGGAGAGATAAACATAATCATTCGTTTCCCCTCTAGTTTTGGAAGCTGTTCTACTTTCCCAACCTCCTCAAGGTCTTGGGCAAATTTCAATAGTAGAATTTCGCCCTTCTCTTTAAATAAAATGGTTCGTCCTTTAAAAAACACGAAGGCTTTCACTTTAGCTCCGTCGGCAAGGAACTTTTCGGCATGCTTTAATTTGAAATTATAGTCATGCTCATCGGTGTTGGGGCCAAATCTGATCTCTTTAACCACCACTTTTTGGGCGTTGGCCTTAATCTCCTTCTGTTTCTTTTTCTGTTGATAAAGAAACTTCTGGAAATCGATAACCCGACAAACAGGGGGATCAGCCTTGTCGGAAATAAGAACTAAGTCTAACTCCCGATCGTTAGCCAACTTCCTGGCCTCCTCAATGGACATAACACCAGCATTATCGATATTATCACCCACTACGCGAACGACCCTTGCGCGAATCTGTTCATTTTTAAGGTATTTGCTTTCCTGCTCTTTACCTCTTCTGATTCTTGGTGCTGCTATACTAAAACCCTCCTTTAATTAGTTAGTACTCGATGAATTTTTATGCTTCAATTTGTTTCTTAACCTCAGCATTGATATGATCAGCGAATTCGTCAAGGGTCATTTGCCCTTTATCGCCCTCTCCTTGCACCCTTACGGATACAACTTCGTTCGTTGCTTCTTTTTCGCCAACTATCAGTAGGTAAGGAATTCGCTTTAACTCGTTATCCCTGATCTTTTTACCTATCTTCTCGTTGCGGTCGTCAATCAGGGTGCGAATATCGCAATTATTTAAGAAATCAACAACTTTTTTTGCGTAATCATTGAATTTTTCGCTGATGGGGAGGACAACCACCTGATCGGGGGTAAGCCAAAGGGGGAATCGTCCGCCAGTGTGCTCAATAAGCACAGCAACAAAACGCTCCATTGACCCAAAGGGTGCTCGATGTATCATGATAGGCCTATGGCGCTTGTCGTCAGCCCCAATATACTCAAGTTCAAACCTTTCGGGTAGGTTGTAATCTACCTGAATGGTTCCCAGCTGCCATTTACGGCCTATGGCATCTTTAACCATAAAATCGAGCTTTGGGCCATAAAATGCCGCCTCACCCAATTCGGTGGTGGTTTGCAATCCCTTTTCTTGAACAGCCTCAATAATGGCCTGTTCAGCCTTCTCCCAGTTCTCATCGCTACCAATATACTTGTCCTTGTCGTTGGGGTCGCGCAATGATATCTGCGCAGTAAATTCGTTAAAATTCAGAGTTTTAAATATATATAGAACAATATCAACAACCTTAACAAATTCCTCCTTTAGCTGATCGGGACGGCAAAAGATGTGAGCATCATCCTGAGTAAAACCACGCACCCTGGTTAATCCGTGAAGCTCACCACTCTGCTCGTAACGGTAAACCGTACCAAACTCGGCCATACGTACAGGTAAATCCTTATATGATCGTGGCTTAAACTTGTATATCTCGCAGTGGTGTGGGCAATTCATTGGCTTAAGCAAGAATTCTTCCCCTTCGGCTGGAGTGTGAATTGGCTGAAACGAGTCCTTTCCATACTTAGCGTAGTGACCTGAAGTAACATACAATTCCTTTTGCCCAATATGGGGAGATATAACCTGCTCGTAACCATAACGTTTTTGAACTCGCTTCAAAAACTGCTCTAAACGTTCACGAAGTTGCGCCCCTTTTGGTAGCCACAGGGGCAACCCCTGTCCTACCTTTTGTGAAAAAGTAAATAGTTCTAACTCTTTACCAACTTTACGATGATCACGTTTCTTAGCCTCCTCGAGCATAACCAAGTATTCATCGAGTAGTGATTTTTTGGGGAAAGAGATTCCGTACAAACGAGTAAGCTGTTTATTCTTCTCATCTCCTCGCCAGTATGCTCCAGCTATGGAAAGCAGTTTGAAAGACTTAATGTAGCTAGTATCAGGTAGGTGTGGCCCACGACACAGGTCGGAAAAATTGCCCTGCGAGTAAAACGTAATAGTACCATCCTCCAGATCGTTAATAAGCTCAACCTTATAAGGATCCCCCT